>NZ_JBEYZK010000007.1:0-334230 GCF_040646035.1 Streptomyces sp. NPDC046465 | reverse complement strand
GGGGCTGGAGTCGGTCCCAAGGGTTGGGCTGTTCGCCCATTAAAGCGGTACGCGAGCTGGGTTTAGAACGTCGTGAGACAGTTCGGTCCCTATCCTCTGTGCGCGTAGGAATATTGAGAAGGGCTGTCCCTAGTACGAGAGGACCGGGACGGACGAACCTCTGGTGTGCCAGTTGTCCTGCCAAGGGCATGGCTGGTTGGCTACGTTCGGAAAGGATAACCGCTGAAAGCATCTAAGCGGGAAGCCTGCTTCGAGATGAGTATTCCCACCCCCTTGAGGGGTTAAGGCTCCCAGTAGACGACTGGGTTGATAGGCCAGATCTGGAAGCCCGGTAACGGGTGGAGGTGACTGGTACTAATAGGCCGAGGGCTTGTCCTCAGTTGCTCGCGTCCACTGTGTTGGTTCTGAAACCACGAACAACCCCGTATGTCGGGCCACGACTACGGTGCGGTTGACAGTTTCATAGTGTTTCGGTGGTCATAGCGTGAGGGAAACGCCCGGTTACATTCCGAACCCGGAAGCTAAGCCTCACAGCGCCGATGGTACTGCAGGGGGGACCCTGTGGGAGAGTAGGACGCCGCCGAACTAATTTTGATCGGGAAACCCCCGCACCTTATGGTGCGGGGGTTTTCTGCGTTCTAGGGGCGGGTGGGCATTTCTGGGCCTCCTGCCGGGTATTCACGACGGGTTCACCAATTTCGTGTCGTACGCCAGGATGACCGCCTGCACCCTGTCCCTTGCTCCGGTCTTCGCGAGGATGCGGCCCACGTGTGTCTTCACCGTGGATTCCGCCAGGTGCAGGCGGGTGGCGATCTCCGCATTCGTCCAGCCTTGGCCGATGACCGTGAGAATTTCGCGTTCGCGGTGCGTGAGAGAGGACAGGCGCGGGTGTCCCGCCGGGTCCGCGGGGGCGGTGCCGGCTGCCGGGAGCTGGTCCGCGTACGTATCGAGAAGGCGGCGCGTCAGGCTCGGGGCGACGACCGCGTCTCCCGAGGCGACCGCGCGGATTCCGGAGAGGAGTTCCTCGGGCAAGGCGTCCTTGATGAGGAAGCCGGACGCTCCGGCGCGCAGACCCGCGTACGCGTATTCATCGAGGTCAAAGGTCGTGAGGATCAGGACGCGGGTGCGGTCGCCCGTTGCGACGATGCGACGTGTCGCCTCGATGCCGTCAAGGCCGGGCATGCGGATGTCCATCAGGACGACGTCCGGGTGGAGTTCGGCCGTCATGCGGACCGCGTCGCTGCCGTTGCCCGCCTCGCCCGCCACCGCCATGTCGTCCTGGCTCTCCAGGAGCATGCGGAATCCGAAGCGCTGCATGGGCTGGTCGTCGACGATGAGTACGGTCGTCACGGGTTGTCGTCGTCCTTCGGGAGATGGAGGCGCACCCGCCAGCCGCCCGGCGGGTGGGGGCGCGGCCCCGCTGCAAGTGTGCCGCCGTACAGCGATGTTCGCTCGTGCATTCCGGTCAGACCGCGACCGTGAACGCTGCCGGTTCCTGTTGTGGCCGCACCGGTGTCCGTGATCTCCACGGTGACTGCGTCGGGCCCGTAGGTGACGTCGACGGTGGCCGTGGCGTCGGGGCCTGCGTGTTTGAGGGTGTTCGTGAGGGCTTCCTGGACCACGCGGTAGACCGTCAACTGGCGCCCGGCGCCCACCGTTTCGGGATGCCCGCGCAGCGTGTGACGCACCGGCAGGCCCGCCGCCCGTACGCCGTCGATGAGCTGGTCCAGGTCCGTCAGCGCGGGCTGCGGGGCGAGCTCGGCCGTGGCGGGGGCGTCGTCACGCAGGACGTCCAGGAGGCGGCGGAGTTCGGCGAGGGCCTGGCGGCTGGTGGTGCCGATGGCTTCGAGGGCCTGGGCGGCGCGTTCGGGGGACTTGGCTGCCGCGTACGAACCGCCGTCCGCGAGGCCCGTGATGACGGAGAGGTTGTGGCCGATGATGTCGTGCATCTCGCGGGCTATGCGGGTGCGTTCGGCGGCCGCGGCGAGCTGGGCCTGCTGGTCGCGTTCGACCTCCAGCTGGCGGGCGCGTTCGACGAGGGCCTGGGTGTAGTCCTGACGTGAGCGGACCGCGATGCCGAACAGGGCGACGAGCGCGTACGCCCATACGTACGGAATGATCTGCTGGTCCCAACTGCCCTCGGGGTAGCGGACGGCGCCCACCACGAGGGGCGCCGTCATCATGAGGCCCGCCCATCCCAGCGTGGTGAGCGGCAGCCGCATCGCGATGCTGAACAGGACCACCATCTGAATGAGGGACGCCTGGAGCATGGCGCCGGTCCAGCTGCTGGCCAGGCCCGCGGCCACCATGACGGTGAGGACCACCATCGGGTGGCGGCGGCGCCACAGCAGGGGCAGCGAGAGGCCCAGGGTCATCGCGAGGACGAGCGGGACCGGCACGTCCTTGTTGGGCGCGACATTGCGCCAACCGCCGCTCGCGTCGACGAGGGCGGCGATCACGAAGAAGCCGGTGACCAGCAGATCCCAGACGAGCGGGCGGCGCCTGTCGAAGGCGCGCACCCGCTGGGTCGAGCGCTGGAGGAGCTGGGTGAGGGGGTGCGACTCGGTCACGTACTCATCCTCGTGCATCGGTCACGTACTCATCCTCGGGCGGAGGACCCACGGCCCCGTAGGGAGGTTGGGGAGGTCATACGTCGCGGCGCTTGAGCAGGACGGTCGCCGCGGCGAGGATCGCGGCGGCCCAGAGGGCGAGGGAGGCCAGGGCCGTGCCCGGGGCGACGGTGTTCTCCACCCGGCTGATCGAGCCCAGGGAGCTCGCCGCCTGTGCGGGAAAGTGCTTGATGATGGTGTCCACGGCGCCGAACGGCAGCATCGAGAGGACCTCGGGCAGGATCAGGACCGCGCCGACGAACGCGCCGATGGCGCCGGGCACCGAGCGGAGGAGGGCGCCGAGGCCCAGGGCGATGAGGCTGAGCAGGGTCAGGGCGACGGCGCTGCTCGCGAGGGCGCCGAGTACGCCGGAGTCGGTGAGGGACAGGGCCTTGTCGGAGTCCGAGAGCCAGATCTGGGCGGCGAGGAAGGTGACGAGGTTCGTCACGAAAGACACGGTGAAGGCGACGGCCGTGAAGACGCCCGCCTTGGACCACAGGACCGGCAGGCGGGCCGGGACGGCGGAGAGGGACGCCCGGATCATGCCCGTCGAGTACTCGCCCGCGGTGACGAGGATGCCGAGGACGGCGAGGCAGATCTGGGAGAGCTGGGTGCCGAAGAGGGTGAAGACGATCGTGTCGACCTCGGAGTCGTCGCCGTCGTAGGTGACGCCCATCGTGATGCCGACGGCGAGGACGAGGGCGCTCGCGGTGAACAGGGTGATCCAGGTCGAGCGGAGCGTCCACAGCTTGTGCCACTCGGAGCGGAGGATGCCCTTGGTGCTCAGGCGGTACGCGGGGGTGGGGGCGGGGGCAAGTGTGCTCATGCCGCGGCTCCTTCCGACTGGTGGGCCTGGTGGGCCTGGTGATTCTGGTGGGTGGCGGGGGTGTTCGGTGTGGCGATGTACTCGACCGAGTCCCGGGTGAGGTCCATGAAGGCCTGCTCCAACGACGCCGTCTGCGGGGTGAGTTCGAAGAGGGGGATGCCATGGGCGGCGGCGGTGCGGCCGATGTGCTCGGCGTCCGTGCCGCGCACGTCCAGGACGCCGGTGGCATCGCTGGAGAACCCCACGCCGGGCCCCACGAGCAGTTCGGTGAGGCGGCCCGCCTCGGGGGTGACGACCTTGACGGAGCCGGTGCCTGACTCGCGTACGAAACGTTCGACGGTGGTGTCCGCGAGGAGCTTGCCGCGGCCGATGATGATCAGGTGTTCGGCGGTCAGCGCCATCTCGCTCATGAGGTGGGAGGAGACGAGGACCGTGCGGCCTTCGGCCGCGAGGGACTTGAGGAGGTTGCGGATCCACAGGACGCCCTCGGGGTCGAGGCCGTTGACCGGCTCGTCGAGGATGACGGTGGCGGGGTCGCCGAGCAGGGCGGCGGCGATGCCCAGCCGCTGGCCCATGCCGAGGGAGAAGCCCTTGACGCGCCTGCGGGCGACTTCGTGGATGCCGGCCAGCTCCAGGACCGCGTCGACACGGCGCTGCGGGATGGAGTGGGTGAGGGCGAGTGCCATCAGGTGGTGGTACGCGGAGCGGCCCGGGTGGACCGAGCGGGCCTCCAGGAGGGCGCCGACCTCGTGCAGGGGTGCGGGGTGGGTCGCGTAGGCGCGGCCGCCGATGGTGGCGCGGCCGCGGGTGGGGGCGTCGAGGCCGAGGAGCATCCGCATGGTGGTGGACTTGCCCGCGCCGTTGGGGCCGAGGAAGCCGGTGACGGTGCCGGGGAGGACCTCGAAGCCGAGGTCGTCGACGACGGTCTTGTCGCCGTAGCGTTTGGTCAATCCGTATGCCCTGATCATGTCTTCGATGCTGGCGTGCGCGGGGGCGCCGATCGTCGGACCGGGGGCGGGATGTGCGGGGCGGGTGTAGTACCGGGGTAGGACGGTGACCCTTAGACGACTGTGACCCTGGGGTGTTGGTGCACCTGAGGTGTCGGTGCATCTGAGGAGGGGCCGCCCTGGTGCTGGGCGGCGCCCCTCGTCGTGGGTGCTGTGGTGCGGGTGCTGTGGTGCGGGAGCTCTGGCAAGGCGGCTCTGGCTAGGCGGCTCTGGCAAGGTGGCTCTAGTACGGGTTCTCCGTGCGGGCCGTGCGCAGGGCCTTTGCCCACCAGGCCAGTTGGTCCAGCATGACCTTGGCGGCACCGGCCGCGCCGTTCTCCTCGTGTGCCCGGCCGTCCTCGCCGAAGTGGTCCCAGCCGTTGTGGAAGCTGACCCCGTCGCGGATGGTCGCGCAGTGCAGCTCGGCGAAGACCAGGCGAAGCTGTTCGACGGCGCGCAGGCCACCGCCGTGGCCGCCGTAGGAGACGAAGGCGACCGGCTTGGCCACCCATTCGGTGCGGTGCAGGTCGATGAAGTGCTTCAGGGCGGCCGGGAAGCTGTGGTTGTACTCCGGGGTGACGACGACGAACGCGTCGGCGGCGTCGACCCGCTCGGCGAGCGCGGTGAGGGCGGGGGTGCGTTCGGCGCCCCAGCCGGGCTGGTTCGCGGGCAGTTCGAGGTCGGCTACGTCGATGACGTCCAGGTCGAAGCCGCTGTGCCGCTCGGCGAGTGCGGTGAACCAGTCGGCGACGGTGGGGCCGAAGCGGCCGTCGCGGGTGGAGCCGATGATGACGGCGAGGCGGAGGGGGGTGGTGGGCATGGCTTGCTCCTCTGGGGTGGGTACGGGGCGTTTGGTACGGGGTGTGTGGGGTGGGGTGTGCGGGGCGGGGGTGTGTGGGGCGGCGGTGCTGGGGCGGGGTCAGCGCGTTTGTGCCAAGGGTGCGGGCGCGGTCCTGGGCTCGGGCCCGGCAGGTGAGAGGGATGGCGCCGTCTCCCGGGATGCGGCCCCCGGCACCCCCGTACGCACCCGCAACAGCCCGTGGACCAGGAGTGCGAGCCCGGCGACGATGCCCGCGACGGTCCAGAGCGTGATCCGCCAGGCCTCGGTGAACTGGTCGGCGTGGCCGCCCGTGCCTGCCGTGACGCGGCCCGCGAGCTCCGCCGACCCGACCCGGGCCTCCACCAGGGCGAGCAGCAGCGCGCCGAAGAGGGTGAGCATGACGGCGCCGGTGCCGCCGCGGACCGTGTTGAGGAAGCCCGAGGCCATGCCGACCTTCGTGGGCTCGACCATGCCGAGTGCCTGGGCGTCGATGATGCCGAGGGACAGGCCCTGTCCGGCGCCGATGGTCAGCAGGGGGCCGGCGAGCGCTGCCGTGGAGATGCCGGGGTGCAGGGTGGTGAGCCAGATGTTGCCCGCGGCGATCAGGAGCAGGGACAGGACGAGCAGATGGCGGGCGGGGATGCCCCGGTTGACCAGGCGGGCGCCGAGCGGGGGCAGGGCGAGGACGGGGACGGTCATCAGGAGCAGGATCAGGCCCGCGTCGCGTGCCGTGGTGCCGCTGGTGCCCTGGAGGTAGGTGGGCAGGAAGACCAGGACGCCGGTGGTGCCCGCGCCGAGCCCGAAGGAGCCGAGGGACCAGCCGAGGAAGGCGGGGTTGCGGGCCAGGGAGAGGTCGAGGATGGGCTGGCCGCCGGTCGTGGTGAGGCGCTGCTCGACGCGCACGAAGGCGGTGAGCAGGGCCAGGCCGACGGCGAGCGGCAGGAGCGTACTCACTGATGCCCAGCCGGACTTGGAGCCCTGGGTGACGGCGAACAGGGTCAGGGAGAGGCCGCCGATGAAGGAGAGGGCACCGGCCTTGTCGACGCGCGGCGGGGTGTCGGCGCGGGACTCGGTGAGGAAGCGGGTGCCGGTGACGATGAGGGCTCCGGCGGCGGCGAAGACGAGGAACGTGGTGCGCCAGCCGAGGCCGTCCACCATCCAGCCGGAGAAGGTGGGGCCGATGGCGAGGCCGACGCCGGCCGTGGTGCCGAGGGCGGCGAAGACCCTGGTCCTGGCCGGTCCTGTGAAGGTCGCGGCGAGCAGGGAGCCGCCGCTCGCCATGACGCCCGCGGCGCCGAGGCCCGAGAGGAGCCGGGCGGCGTCCAGGAGCAGGATGTGGTGGGCGAAGGCGGCGCCCAGGGTGCCGGCGGTGTAGAGCGTGGCGCCCGCGGTGAGGACCCGGCGGCGGCCGAAGATGTCGCCGAGTGAGCCTGCGACGAGCATGAAGGAGGAGGCGGCGAGGAAGTAGCCGACGACCACCCACTGGAGGGCCGCGCCCGACGCGCCGAGGTCGGAGCCGATGCGGGGCAGGGCCACGGTGGTGCCTGACATCGCCATCGGCAGCGTGAACATGCCGAGGAGGACGACGAGGAGGGTCAGGACGGGGCGGGCGGGGCGAGTAGGGCGGGTGGGGCGAGTGAGACGGGCAGGGCGAGTGGGACGGACGGGACGGCCCCTGCGGACGGGCTGCGGGGCCTGCGGAGCGGTCTCGGTAGGCATGCGAGTAAAGTACAACGTGCGTTGTAGTTATTACAACGGTCATTGTAATTTTTCTGGGAGAGGTGAGATGGCGAGCAGGACAGAACAGGGTGAAGAGGGGCAGAAGCCCCTGCGCAAGGGGATGTTGGAGAAACGCAGGGCCATCACGAGCGGTGCCCGCACCGTCTTCGGCCGCGAGGGCTACACGCGCGCGAGCATCGACGCCATCGCCGCCGAGGCCGGTGTCTCCACGCGCACCATCTACAACCACTTCGGCGACAAGGAGGGCCTCTTCCGCGCCGTGCTGCTTGAGAGCGCGGCGTCGGTGACGGAGGCCGCGGAGGCGCTCTTCGAGCGGCATCTGCGCAAGGTCCGCGACATCGACGAGGACCTCCTCGACCTCGCCCGCGACTGGGCCGGGCAGGGCGCGGCGCACCCCGGGCACTTCGCCGTCGTACGCCAGATCATTCCGGAGGGCGGACGGCTGCCCGCGGACGTCCTGGAGGAGTGGCAGCGGATCGGGCCGCGGGCCTCGCAAGAGGCGCTGGGCCGCTGGCTGTTGGAGCTCGGCCGACAAGGGCTGATCACCGTCGACGAGACGAACGCGCGCAAGGCGGCGCGGCACTTCGCGTTCCTGGTGGGCGGCATGGTGACGGCCGAGTCGTACTTCGGGGCGCTGCCCCTGACGGCCGAGACGGTCGATGAGCTGGTGCGGGAGGGGGTGGGGATCTTCCTGCGGCTGTACGGGGTACGGGGGGCCGCCGGGGGTGGAGGGGAGCGGTGAGTGTCCCCTACTGAGTGGGGAGTTCGTCGTTCGGCCAGCGGGATCTGCCCTGTTCCCGTGAGCGGAGCAGGGCCAGGGTCGGCAGGCCGCGCGCCGTCCCGCCGGTGAGCAGCTCCGGCAGCTGCGGCAGCGGCGCCACCGCGGCGACATCGTCGAGGACCAGCGTCATTGGTGGGTCGAGCCGACCGGAGGATGACCGTTCGGCCATGCGCCGGCCGTGCTCGACCACGCTGGAGGCGAGTGCCGTCAGCAGTGGCATGGCACCCGGGCCCTGGTGGGACTTGGGATCCTCGATCGCCTCACCCACCACAAAAAGCGTGCCCCCTTCATCGACGAAGGAATCCAGAGTGAGGGCATCAGTTCGGTTGGGCGTGCAGGACTCGCGTACGTGGACCGTGAACAGTGCGGAGAGGGCGCGGGCCGTCAACTCCTGGGCGATGTCACGCCGTTCGGGATAGCCGGTGAGGGCCGCCTCCAGCTCGCCCGCGGCGCCGGACGACGCTTTGGGGTGCGTACGGAGGATGCGTACCGCCTCTTGCACCTGGGTGCCCTGCGACCAGCGGTGCACGACCTTCATGGGCTTGTCGCCCACCGCGGCGGCGTGCAGGAAGCTGCGCATCAGAATCCGTGCGGTGTCGGCGACGGCGGCGTCCAGCTTCGCGGCCGGTCTTATCGGCGCGATGAGCGCCACGGCGCGCTGGTCGGCCGTCGCCTTGTCCTGGCAGCCGGTGGTGGGGGACCAGTGCAGGCGGGCCGGGGTGTCGCACAGGTGGGCGGGGTCGTAGAGCAGGACGGGGCCGAGCTTGGCCCTGGCGTCCTTCGTCTCGGCCCACAGGGTGGGGTCGGAGGTCAGGACCATGGCCGCGCCCTCGGCATCCCGGACGGCCTCGACGGCGAGGGGGCGGCGGGTGGCGGGGCCGCCGAGGATCAACGCGGGTCGGCCTTCGGCCGGGGGGCGGGGGGACGGGGTGATGTTCTCCGCGCGGGGGCCTGCGGCCTGGGGGGCCGGGGCCGGGGTGATGTTCTCCGCGCGGGGGCCTCCGGCCTGGGGGGCCGGGACCGGGGTGCTGTTCTCCGCGCCTCCGGCGCGGGGGGCTCCCGCCGAGGGGGCCGGGGCCGGGGTGACGTTCTTCGCGCCTCCGGCGCGGGGGGCTCCCGCCGAGGGGGGCGGGGCCGGGGTGACGTTCTTCGCGCCTCCGGCGCGGGGCTCCCACCCGCCCACCCTTTCGGCCCGGAGCTCCGTGCCTTCGGCACGGGTGGGCTGGGCGGGGACTTCGGTCATCTCCGTGCCTCCGGCGCGGGGCGGTTGTGCGGCGGGGACTCCGGTCATCTCCGTGCCTCCGGCACGGTGCGCGTCGGGCGGCTCCGCTTCTTCCGACTCCCGGCGGAGCCTCCGTACCGCACGCCACCGCGCCACCGTCCCCAGCACGAAGACGGTCAGCACGATCAGGATCAGCAGTTGGCCGATGAACAGGCCCCAGAACAGGCCGTACCCCGAGAGCTGGCCCGGTGGGGTGTCCGGCCAGGCGCCCGCGACGTCGTGCGGTTGACCGAGCAGGTGACGTACGGCCGGGGGCGTATGGCCGAAGGAGACCTTCTCCGGCCAGGACCCGCGCGCGAAACGGCCCGCGAGGTTCGTCGCCGACCAGACGAGCACGGTGGCCCCGAGCAGGAGGGCAAGGAAACCCACCAACAGCCCGTCGGGCACGCCCCCTTGAGGACCCCTCTGCGGGGGCCGTCCGTGCGGGCCCCGGCCCCGCTCCCGCTCCCACTCGTCATCCCGCATGCTGCTCCATATACGCCGCCCGCTCCGCCGCCTCCAGCTCCGCCGCCCGCATCGCGTCGTCCGTCGGTACGTCGTGGGCGAGGTCGGCCGACGACTCCGTCATGGCGCGGTCGGTGAAGACCAGGGGGCGTTCCGTCTCCGTGATCAGGTGTTTGACCACCTGTACGTTGCCGTTGACGTCCCAGACCGCGATGCCGGGGGTGAGGGTGGGGATGATCTCCACCGCCCAGCGCGGCAGGCCAAGGACCCGGCCCGTCGCCCTCGCCTCGTCCGCCTTCTGGGCGTAGATGGTCCGCGTGGACGCCATCTTCAGGATGGCCGCCGCCTCCTTGGCCGCCGCCCCGTCGACCACGTCGCTCAAGTGGTGCACCACCGCCACGAACGACAGCCCGAGCCGCCGCCCGAACTTCAACAGCCGCTGGAACAGCTGCGCCACGAAGGGCGAGTTGATGATGTGCCACGCCTCTTCCACCAGGAAGATGCGCTTCTTGCGGTCGGGCCGGATCCAGGTGTGCTCCAGCCAGACGCCCACGATCGCCATCAGGATCGGCATCGCGATGGAGTTCCGGTCGATGTGCGAGAGGTCGAAGACGATCAGGGGGGCGTCGAGGTCGATGCCCACCGTCGTCGGGCCGTCGAACATGCCCCTCAGGTCACCGTCGACAAGGCGGTCCAGGACGAGGGCCACGTCCAGGCCCCACGCCCGTACGTCGTCTATGGCCACGTTCATGGCCTCGGCCGACTCCGGCTCGGGGTGGCGCAGCTGCTCGACGATGTCGGTCAGGACGGGCTGGCGCTCCACGATGGTCTCGTTGACGTACGCGTGCGCGACCTTCAGGGCGAAGCCCGAGCGCTCGTCGAGGCCGTGGCCCATCGCGACCTCGATGATCGTGCGGAGCAGCGCGAGCTGACCCGTCGTCGTGATCGCGGGGTCGAGCGGGTTGAGCCGGATGCCCATGTCCAGGGCTGCCGTCGGGTCGAGGCGGATGGGGGTTATGCCCAGCTCCTGGGCGATGAGGTTCCATTCGCCGACGCCGTCCTCGCCCTGGGCGTCGAGGACGACGACCTGGCGGTCCTTGAAGCGCAGCTGCCGCAGGACGTACGTCTTCTCCAGGGCCGACTTGCCGTTGCCTGACTCGCCGAGCACCAGCCAGTGCGGTGCGGGCAACTGCTGCCCGTACAGCTGGAACGGGTCGTAGATGTACCCCTTGCCGGAGTACACCTCACGCCCGATGATGACGCCGGAGTCGCCGAGGCCCGGCGCGGCCGTGGGGAGGTAGACCGCCTGGGCCTGCCCCGTCGAAGTGCGCACCGGAAGCCTGGTCGTCTCGATCTTCCCGAAGAGGAAGGCGGTGAAGGCGTCCGTGAGGATGGTCAGCGGATCCCGCATCTGAGCAGCCTGCCTCTACGTCTAGCGTCGGATGCCGGTCGCGAACGGCAGCGTGTTGACGAAGGCCCTGTGGTGCTCGCGGTCGCACCACTCCAGCTTCAGATACGACTTGCCGGCGGAGGCGCGGATGGTGCGCTTGTCGCGCGCGAGGGCCTCCGGGGAACGGGACGAGACCGTGATGTACCCGACGAGGTTGACGCCCGCCGCGCCGCTCGCCAGGTCCTCGCCGCGCTGGTCGAGGCGGGAGTGCGAGGCGATGTCGCGGGGGTCGACCGTGCGATTCATCTTGGCCTGGCGGCTGGCCTCCGCCTCGTCGTTCGTCTTCTCGGTCAGCATCCGCTCGATGGCGACCTCGGTGGGTTCGAGGTCCATCGTCACGGCCACCGTCCTGATGACGTCCGGGGTGTGGACGAGCAGCGGCGCGAGGAAGTTGACTCCGACGGGCGTCATCGGCCACTCCTTCACCCAGGCCGTGGAGTGGCACCAGGGGGCGCGGGTGGAGGACTCGCGGGTCTTGGCCTGGAGGTAGGTGGGCTCCATGGCATCGAGCTCGGCGGGCCAGGCGTTGCGCTTCGTCATCGCCTGGATGTGGTCGATGGGGTGGTCCGGGTCGTACATCGAGTGCACGAGCGAGGCGAGGCGGCCCTGGCCGAGCGGCTGCCGTACCCGGATGTCCGCTTCCTGAAGGCGCGAACAGATGTCGGTCAGCTCGCGCGCCATGACGACGGCGAGACCGGCGTCCTTGTCGAGCTTCCTGCCGCTCTGCGGGCGGGCCGCGCGGGCCATCGCCTGCGCCTCGGCGGCCAGGTCGCGGGAGTAGTGCATGCAGGCGACGAGGTAGGCGCGGTGCTGCTCGCTGCTGGTCGACACCATCGACTGCAGCTGGTCGTACGACTCCTGGAGCCACGGGAGCGACCGCCCGTCCCCTCGTACGCTGACGTCCTTGGCGTGCGCGTCGGGGTCGGCGGGCAGCGTACGGGCGAGCATTTGCAAGCGCGTGACGAAGCCGTCCCCGTTCGCGACGTGCTTGAGGAGCGTCCCGAAGCGGTCGACGAGGGCCTCCTGGTCCTCGCTGTCCCGCAGGCCGACGCCGGGCCCCTCGATCTCGATGGCGGCGGTGACGGTGCGGCGGTCCGCGTGCAGCAGCACGGCGATCTCGTCGGGGCCGAAGGGCGCGGCCAGCCAGCTGATGCGGCCGATGCCGGGCGGCGGCCCGACCTCGACCTCTCGTCCGTCGAACCGGATGCCCGCTTCGGAGGCGCTGGAACGGTAGCCGGTGCCGCGCTTCAGGGACCGCTTGTAGCTGCGGTTGATCTCGAACCACTTGTAGAAGGTGCGGTTCTTGTACGGGACGTACACGGCCGCGATGGCGAGCATCGGGAGGCCCGTCAGCAGGACGATGCGCAGGGAGAGGACGGGGACGAGGAGCCCGCACATCATGCCGAGGAACGCCCCCGCGATGATCAGGGCGATCTCCCCGGTCTCGCGGTTCTTGCCGACGATCGCGTTCGGCCGGGCGCGGCCGATCAGATATGTGCGGCGGGGCGCGACCGGCTGGGACAAGTGGGACTGGGTCGTCAACGCCCTTCACCTCCCGTGCTGTTGGTACTGCTGTTGGTACTGCTGTTGCGGGACCCGCCGCGGTTGCCCGCGTGCGGCGTGCTCGTCGCGCCGCTGCGCGGCTGGGGTGCGGCGGAGGGGACGGCCCCGCCGCCGTTCGCCGAGCCGCCGCCCCCGGAGGGACGGCTGCTGTGCGCGGCGACACCGCCGCCGACGGGGTTGGCGGGGCGCGGCTGGCTGCTCTGGCCGCCCTGGTTCCCGCCGCCGCTGCCGTTGCCCCGGGAACTGTGGGTCTTGATGCCCTGGGAGACGAGGGAGGCGGGGGAGCTGATCACGGCGGCGGCCTTGTTCTCGGCGCCGCGCATGATGCGGTTGTTGCGGGACCCGGCGATCTCGTCCCCGAACCCCGGGACGAAGCGGTAGATCATGGCGCTCGCGAAGATGGCGAGCAGGATGATCGAGAGCCCGGAGACGACCGCCGAGAACGAGTCGGGCCCGTCGTCGGCGGAGAGCGCCCCGGCGAGGCCGAGCACGATCACGATGATCGGTTTGACCAGAATCACCGCGATCATGATGCCCGCCCAGCGGCGGACGTGCGACCACAGGTTCTTGTCGACGAGTCCGGCGTACACGACGGTGCCGAGGAGTGCTCCTACGTAGAGGAGCGCGGCCCTGATCACGAGCTCCAGCCAGAGGACGCCCGCGGCGAGGATCGACACGAGGGAGACGACGATCAGCATGATCGGGCCGCCGCCGATGTCGTCGCCCTTCTTGAGCGCGCCGGAGAACGTCCCGAAGAACGTGTCCGTCTGACCGCCCGTCGCCTTCGCGATGACGTCCGTGACGCCGTCGGCCGCCGAGACGACGGTGTACAGGATCAGCGGGGTGAAGGCGGACGCGAGCACGGTGAGCCACAGGAACCCGATGGCCTCGGAGATCGCGGTCGTCAGCGGCACGCCGCGGACCGCCCGCTTGGCGACGGCGAGCAGCCACAGGAGCAGCGTCAGGATGGTCGACGCCGCGAAGACGACGGCGTACTGCTGGAGGAACTGGGGGTTCGTGAAGTCGACGTTCGCGGTCTCCTTCACGGCCTCGGACAGCTTGTCGACGGTCCAGGACGCGGCGTCGGCGCAGCCCTTGGCCAGGGAGCTGAGGGGGTCGAGGCTGTCGGGGAGGGGGGAGTCGGTGGGGTATTTACCGCTGCCGGAGCTGCCGCTTTGGCCTTTTTCGCAGTATTTTTTGGCGGGGCCGCGGATGAGGTCGCAGGCATCGTCGGATGGTTGGGGGTCCGGAGCTGCGAGGGCACGGGTGCCCAGCAGTACGGCCGCCGTCTGCACGGTGGTGAGAGCGGCGGCGAGTGTGATGGTGCGTCGACGGGTGCTACCGGGCATAGGTGAACCCTCCGAACTGCTCCACTGCCTTCGCCATGTCGTCGGCGGTGGATGCCCGCTGATCGCGTCCGACCGGGACAGGGCCGTCCTTCTGCCGGAAGTCGGCGACCTTCCATTCGCCGTCGGTCCACCGCAATTCGTAGGTGTTGGTGAACCAGCTCTCCGACACCGGGTTCTTGGCGGCCTCTCCCGCCAGGCCGAACAGGGACGAGTACCAGATCTCGACGCTCGCGGTGTCACCGCTGAACTTCGTGGCCTTGGTGCCCACCGGGATGATGCGCGAGACGAACGAGGTGTTCTTGGGGGCGGAGCCATCGGGGTTCAAACCGATGCTGGTCAGGAACTTCTCGCCCGAGTACACCTTGTCCAGGTCGGGCTGCCGCTTCGTCGCTTCGTCCGGGGTGTAGACGGTGTTCACGATGCCGTGCCGCAGCTCCTTGTTGAACATGTCGGCGGAGCCGAGCGCGACCGCGTAGTTCGCCGCCGCACTCTGCGCCCCCTGCTCATCGTGAGCGAACCCCGCAGGGATCCCCCCACGCTTGCCCCCGACCGGCCTCTCCCCCGAGGGAGCCGTCGAAGCCGACTCCGGCTTCTTGCCGTCTCCGTTCTCCGAAGAGGACTCGTCCCCGCCACGGTTGGCGAAAGCAATCGCCGCGATGAGCAGCACCACGACGCCCACGACAGTGACCAGGCTCCGCGAGGACGTCCGGCCGGACCGGCCGGATCTGCGCGTGCCGCCGTAGACGTCGTCGCCCCCGCCTTCTCCCTCGGGAAGCCGCGTCCGGGTCTCCCCGGAGCCGCCGAAGAAGAGGCCGTCGTTCCGCTCGTCGTCGGGACTCATGCCGCGCACGCCCCCTCAAGCTCTCGCTGAACCGTCGCACAGGACACGTACGACGGTAGCCGTGCTGGTTCCCGCGCGGGCGCGGTGTGGTGACTCGACATCAGGGAGTTGCAACCTCAGCCGGTGGGCACGACGGACGGGTGGGGGAGTGGGGACAGGGTGAAGGAGGGGACGGGGTGGAGAGAGGGGACGGGGAGGAGGGGACGTGGGTGGGGGGACGTAGGTGGGGGAGAGGCGGAGGCGGGCGGGGGAACGCGGGCCTGCGCCGGGACGTACTAGACCGCCATGCCGTAGACGATCGTGAAGAGCGTGCCGAGCGAGCCGATGATGAAGACGCCGGTCAGCCCCGCGATGATGAGGCCCTTGCCCTGCTCCGCGCTGAACGTGTCACGCAGCGCCGTCGCGCCGATGCGCTGCTTCGCCGCGCCCCAGATCGCAATGCCGAGACAGAGGAGGATGGCGATCGCCATCACGACCTCGATCATCACGCGTGCCTCGTTGCCCAGGCTCCCGAAGGGACCCCAGTCGGGGGCGATCCCGCCGATGATGGTGGTGATGTCGCCCTTTTCGGCTGCCATAAGCATGTGTAACTCACCGCCCCTAGTGGGTTGTTCTGGCACCTCTGCCTACCTCAGTACAGAGGACAGCTCATTCTCGCCGACAATCGGGCCCGCGCATGTCGCCTTGGCGCCATTCGTTGGCTGACTTCGTGCGTTTCCTCGTACGTGACGTCTGGTGACTCTGTGTATCACGCGGTACGACGCCGGGCAATGACGGCCCGGCGTGCCTCTGACCAGGTGTTAAGTAAGCCCGAGCCCGGCGGACCCGCGGGTCACGAAGGAGCAGTCGGTGTAACGGTAGGCGGTGCTGAGCCTCGCACCGTCGGCTCGATTGCGTACGGTGGCCCGCTTGTAGAGGAAGTGGTACTCGCCGACGGGCAGCCGGAGTGTGGTCCTGGGGTACGTCGTGACGCCCGCCCGGCAGGCGGCGTCGCCCTGCGACTTGGTGGCGTAGATGCGGCACGAGGGGCAGTCCTTCAGCGTGAGGGTGCCGGTGGTGGGGCCGGTGTAGAGGACCTCAAGGGCGCCGGGGCCGAGGTTGGCCACGAGGAACTCGACCGTGCCGCCGCCGGTGGCGGAGCGGGCCGGGGGCAGGTGGCGGCCGGCGCTCGGGCGTTCGGCGGCGATCTCCGCGGCGACGGCGATGTCCGCGGCGCGGTCGCGCTTGTCGCTGCCCGGGTACTTCGTGGCGAAGCCGTCGAGCGTCGCGACGGCCTTCGTGAAGTCGGCGTCCTTGAACTGGTCCACGCCGCAGGCGTAGACGCCGCGTTCCACGGCCCGGTCGGTGGTGGCGCGCAGGGCCTCCGCGTCGATTGCGTCGGCGGGCAGGGCGGCGGCGGTCCGGCCCAGGGCGCGCAGCTCGTCGACGCCGGGGCACGGGTCGGAGCCCTCGAGTGCGGCCGAGCGGGTGTCGACGGCATTGCGCAGGGCGGGGCCGACGGCCGCGGCGCGTTCCGACTCCGGGAAGGTGCGGAGGAGTTCGCCGAGCGGGCCGGTCGCGTCGGCGCGGCCCAGTGCGGCGGTCCCGCACGCGTAGAGGGAGGTGGCGAGTCGGTCGTCGGGCCAGGTGGCGAGGGTGCCGAGGCGCTCCTTGCCGGGGCCGCCGGGGCCGCCGAGGGTGTCGGGGACGGTCCGCAGGTGCCTGAGCGGGGTGACGGCGTCGCAGTACTTCTTGGCGGTATACGGGGCAGCGACGGACTTGTAGTAGGCGCCGAGGCTGTCGGGCAGCCGGTCCGCGGCCTTCGAGCCGCCGTGGTCCTCGGCGAGGCCGCGGTAGATGCCGAGGGCCTTCTTGTACTGGCGTTCCGCCGTGCCGCCGAAACGCTGCCCGTCGAGGCCCGCGACGATGCGGTCGGCCCTGTCGAGGCGGTCCAGGAGCATCTGCTCGACCGCCTCGTCGTGCGCGCTCTCGTACGCGAAGGCGCCGCCCGCGGGTATGGCGAGCAGGACGACGCCCAGGCCGACGGCGACGGGTGCGCGCAGTGCTCGTGGCCAGCGGCCGCGGTCCCGGGTGGCCCGGTGGGCGCCGTGCGCGGCGGCCAGGAGCAGGACGACGACGTACGCGACGAGTACGCCGACGGGGACGCGGTCGACGTCGGCGGGCAGTGCGATGAAGAGCAGCGCGGCGGTCGCGGCGCAGCAGAGGGCGGCGAGCAGGTGGCGGCGCAGGAGGAGGTAGCCGAGGCCCAGGCCGGTGAGGTTGAGGAGGGCTATGGCTGTGGGGTGCAGGGGGGTGGGGATGGGGGCGGGGTGGGGGTCGTGAGGGGGGCCCTGGGTCGGGGGGTTCAGGGGTGGTGGCTCTGCGTATGGGTTCGGCTGAGTGTGTGGGGGCGGCGGAGTGTGTGAGGGCGGCGGAGTGTGTGGAGAAGGTGGGACGGGTGGAGAAGGTGGGGCGGGTGGGGAGGGCGGGACCTGCGGGGGAGGTGGAACGTGTGGGGGTGGGCCGAACTCGCCCGGACGTTTGTCGCCGGGCTCCTCCGCAGGCCGGTCCCTCGGTTCCATCCTCGGCTCCCCCCGACCGTGGCGCAGGGCGCGGCGGTCGCGCGACGCCCAATTCCCCCACCATCGAGGTTGGTTGGGGGCGCGTCAATCACGCGTGGCCGGGGCCTTGAACCCCTGTGACCAGCGCGTTTCTCTGGCCACAGGGATCTCTTGGCTATCTCAGCCCGCGGGGGAGTCGCTGACCTTGATGACCGGGCCGATAGCCAGCTTGGTGCCGCCGGCGTCCTCGCCGTTGCTCACCGCCAGGGTGCCCGCGGGCCAGGCGATGGTGACGGTCTTCGTCTCGTTCGGCGGGGTCACGAGGATCTTGGCGATGCGCACGCCGGAGCCGCCGCTGTTGTTGACGGGGAACGTGATGTTGAAGGCCGCGGACTCGCCGTCCTTGAGGGTGTCGGGGGTGGCGGGCTCGCCATTGCGGTCCACGGAGAGGGTGTCTCCGGTGGAGGACTTCAGGTCGACGCCCGCGTAACCGTTGATGGCGCAGTCGCGGCCGCCGCCGTTCTCGAACTGGACGGTGACGACGCCTTCCGTCTTGTCGGTGCTGTTGTCGACGGCGGTCACTTCCAGCTCGTCGCTTCGGCAGATACCGGCCTTGCCGCCGTCGCCGCCGTCGCCGCCGCCGCTGCCGCCGCTGCCGCCGCTGCCGCCGCTGCCGTCGCTGCTGCCGCTACCGCTGCCGCCGGAGCCGCTTCCGTTCGCCTGGCCGCTGGAGGAGCCTGCCGGGGCCGCGTCCGAGCCGCCGACCTCGTCCCCGTTGCAGGCGGTCAGGCCGAGGGTGCTGATCAGGGCGAGGCCTGCGAGGAGGGTCTTGGTGGCATGGGCGTGCTTCATGGGGGTCCCCGTGAGTGAGTGGTGTGAGCGGTGGCTGTTCGCCGTTCTGCGGGGCCGTGGTGTCCGGCCTGGTGAACAGCGAAGCGGGTGCCGCTTCGACGGGGCAAGGAATGTTTGCGAATCAGGAACGCTGGAATGGGCGTACGGGGCCTGACCTGGGGAAATGCCGTTCCCCTGGAACGCCGTCCTGGAACGTTACGATCATGGATTCGCCGGCCGCGGCACGTCAGGAAAGGTCGACGCCCTCCACGAAGTGGTCGAACTCGCCCGCCTGCACGCCGAGGACGAAGGCGTCCCATTTCCGCTGCGTCGTCGTGACGACGTTGTCGGGGTCGCTGGTTTCCCTGAGGTACACCGCGTCGTCCTCGCCGAAGGCGATCTCGATCCATGGGCCGGGGCCCGGCTCGTCCTCGGGGGCGGCGCGGATCCATTCGAGGTCGGAGGGGATGGCGGGCCGGGGGCCGGGGCTCGGGGTCTCGGTCA
Organism: Streptomyces sp. NPDC046465; assembly: GCF_040646035.1. Lineage (NCBI taxonomy): Bacteria > Bacillati > Actinomycetota > Actinomycetes > Kitasatosporales > Streptomycetaceae > Streptomyces > Streptomyces sp. NPDC046465. The sequence goes on along the minus strand of NZ_JBEYZK010000007.1, from coordinate 315,664 downwards.
TGACTGGGGTGGGCGTCCCTTCTGAGGGGGTGGGGGTAAGTGCGGGGCTCAGGCCGTTCGGGCGCCTGAGGGTAGCTTCGCGCCCCGGATCAGTGCGGCGAACGCTGCGGGGGCTGCGGTGAGTATCGCGCCGCTGGGGTCGCTGCTTTCGGTGAGTTCGACGGTGCGGCTCGCTGTCGCGGCGACGTGTACGCAGGAGTTGCCCTGGGCGCAGTAGGACGACTTCTGCCAATCGCGGTTCATCCGTGCTCCTTCAAAGGTCTTGCATGACGGCGCATATCTCCACACCCCTCAGGCCGTTCGTGCGCCTGCTGGCCGTTTCGCGTCGCGGATCAGGGCGGCGAAAGCGGCGGGGGCTGCGGTGAGTATCGCGCCGCTGGGGTCGCTGCTTTCGGTGAGTTCGACGGTGCGGGTCGCTGTCGCGGCGACGTGCACGCACGAGCTGCCTTCGGAGCAGTAGGACGACTTCTGCCAGCTGGGGTTCACGGGTGCTCCTTCACAGGTCCTGCATGACGTTATGGATGAGGTCCCGGGTCTTATCGGGGGCGAGTGCGACTGCGTCGAGCCGTCCGAAGAGGGTTCGGTACTTGTGCAATTGGGCCTCGGCGTCGAGGAATGCCAGGCCGTGCGATTGGTCGAGGTAGACGGAGTCGAGCTGGGGCACGGGCCCGTGTACGTAGTAGATCGACTGCCCCGACCCGGGGTAGGCGCCGACGTCGAAGGTGATCGCGCGCAACACGATGTCGCTGCGCTCGCTCATGTCGAGCAGGTGCCGCAGTTGCTGCGTGGCCACTCGGGGCCCGCCCACCTTCATGCGCAGAGCGGCCTCGTGAATCACGGCTTCGTACGGGACAGGGTTCTGCTTGTACAGGACTGCCTGGCGCTTGATGCGAAACGACAGCCGGTGCTCGATGTCGGGCGGGGGCAGCTCGGTGACCGCCTGGCGGAAGATCTCGCGGGCATGGTCATGGGTCTGGAGCAGGCCCGGGATCCGTGCGGTGACACTGTCACGCAACGCCTCCGCGTGGTGCTCCAGTTCCGCCAGGTCGAGCAAGGAGCCGGGAAGCAGCTCTCGGTACTGCTCCCACCAGCCGCGCGTGCGGTCGCTCGTCGTGTGGGCGAGGGCGTCGATGAGCTCGTGGTCCGGACAGTCGTAGTGGCAGGCCAGCATTCGTACGCGCTCGGGGCTCACGCCCATGCGGCCGGACTCCATGTTGCTGACCTGGTTCTGCTTCACGCCCAGCAGTTGACCCGCTTCGGTGGACGTCAGGCCCGCCCGTTCGCGGAGTTTGCGCAGCTCTGCGCCGAGTCGGACTTGACGTCCCGTCGGATGGGATCTCACCGTTCGCTCGCCTCTCGCCACGCCTGGTCACCCACACGAGTGGTAGGGCGGCCCTTTTCCGCGATACCGATAAAGCCTTATCGGAACCCGGATACCTTATAACTCAGGCCACCACCCCAGAAGACCCCGCCCGACGGAGCGGCATCGTCACTGGGACCCGCCCGGCAACTCCCCACCCCCAACGGAGACTTCCATGAAGCCAACCGTATCGCCGCCCTGGGCCTACGCCCTCCAACTGCCCCACGATCCCCGCGCCCCCGGCATCGCGCGGGCCACCCTTCGGGCGGTCCTGAAGGCGTACGGGCTCGGCGAACTCACGCCCACCGCTGAGCTGCTGGCGGGAGAGCTCCTGAACAACGCGCACTGCCACACCGACGGCCCCTACGCCCTGCGTCTCCGCTCCTCCTCCCCGGAGGGGATCCGCGTCGCCGTGTGGGACTCGAACCCGCGGATCCCGCCAGGATTCGCGGAGGAACGCGTGCCCGGCCACCACCCGCCCGGCACGGCGGAGAACGGGCGGGGGCTGCATCTCGTGCGGTCCTGCGCGGACCGGTGGGGGGCGGCCTCCCCCGCCGACGCGGAGGACGCGGGGGACGCGGGGGACGCGGGGAAGTTGCTGTGGGCCGAGGTCACGCCCGGCTCCCCGTGGCGGCGGGGCGGCGGCTCCGGATCGGCCTAGTCGGGGCGGGCGCCGCGCGGGAAGCCGTACGTCACCTCGGGCGGCGGGTGCCAGGAGTGCGGGCCCAGTGAAGTTCCGGAAGTTTCCGGGCAATGGCTCCTGTCACTGTCGTACGAGGCCTCTACACTGAGCGCCGGGTGGGCTACCGGCGGGTGAGGGGTGGTTGACGGTGCGTAAGGCGTGGCTGGTCGCGTCCGTCGGGATCGGCGGGGCCCTCGGCTTCATCGCGCTGCTCGTCCTCGGGACGTACATGGCCGCGGGGAGCCTCGCAGGTGGCGCGGGCGGCGGCGAGACCGTGGGACTCGCCAAGGGCGCCGTGCCCGCGACGTATCAGCCCCTCGTGCAGAAGTGGGGCAACCTCTGCAAGGCGATCAACCCCGCACTGCTCGCCGCCCAGCTCTATCAGGAGAGCGGCTTCAACCCGCGCGCCAAGAGCCCGGCCAAGGCACTCGGGATAGCGCAGTTCATCCCCGGCACATGGGCCGCGCACGGCCTCGACGGCGACGGCGACGGCGACCGTGACATCTGGGATCCGCAGGACGCCATCCCCTCCGCGGCGTCGTACGACTGCAAGCTCGCCGGGTACGTGAAGGACGCCCCGGGGAGCCCCACGAAGAACATGCTCGCCGCGTACAACGCGGGCGCGTACGCCGTCATCAAGTACGGCGGCGTGCCGCCCTACCGCGAGACCCAGAACTACGTGAAGACCATCACCAACCTCTCCAAGAGCTTCGCGCGGCCCGTCGGCCGGGTCGCGCCCTCGCGGCAGGCGGCCGCGGCCATCTACTACGCGCAGAAGAAGCTCGGCACGCCGTACCTGTGGGGCGGCAACGGCACCGCGGACCAGAACGGCCGCTTCGACTGCTCCGGGCTCACCCTCGCCGCCTACCGCACCGTCGGCATCACCCTGCCGCGCGTCGCCAACGACCAGTACAACGCGGGACCGCACCCCAAGAGGAACGAACTGCTCCCGGGTGACCTGGTGTTCTTCTCGGACGACCTCACCAATTCCCGCACCATCCGGCACGTCGGGATCTACGTCGGAGGCGGCTACATGATCGACGCGCCCCGGACGGGCGCCGTGATCCGGTTCGACCCGGTCGACACCCCTGACTATTTCGGCGCGACGCGAGTCACGGAGGACGGCGCCAAAGCCTTGCCGGACAAACCGTCAGAGGTCTGAGGGGCTCACGAGCAGATGCCTGCGGAAGCCTCTTACGAGCGCTTGCGGAAGCGTACGCGAGGGGTGATGTGGCTTGAACTCTCCGTTAGTACACTCTTCTGAGCTGCGGCAATGAGTCTCTCTTCGGTAACGTCTCAGTGATCTTTCGGTGGAGAGTGGAACGTGGGGTGGGGGTAGGGCGTTCCCTTGACTGGACCGACCACGGGGGTTGATGGAACGGGTGCACAGAAAGGTGCGCCCACGGGCTAGGAGACAAGGGGCCGCAGCGACATGGCTGGACTCGATGAATCCGGGTCGAACCCCGACGTCAGCCTGCTCTACGACATCAACGGCCTGGCGAAGGACTCCCCGTCCTGGTTCGACGACGCCATGGCGTTCGTCGGGGAGTACGGGCTGCTGATCGCCCTGGTGCTGCTCGTGGTGTGGTGCTGGTGGGGCCAGCGCAGGCGCGCCACCCTCGACGACGCCGCGTCATCGGTCGCCGCCGTCGTCTGGACGCCGCTCGCAGCCGGTCTCGCCGTCCTGGTCAACGTCCCCATCCGCAGCTTCGTGGAACGGCCGCGTCCGTTCCGTGACCACCCCGGCCTCCAGCTCCTGGTGGACGGCAAGAACGACTACTCCTTCGTCAGCGACCACGCGACGCTCGCCATGGCCGTCGGCGCCGGACTTTTCGTCGCCAACCGGAAGTTCGGCCTCGTCGGCCTCGGCCTCGCCGCTCTGGAGGGCTTCTGCCGGGTCTTCATGGGCGTGCACTACCCGACGGACGTCGTCGGCGGCTTCGCGCTCGGCACCGCCGTCGTCCTGCTCCTCTCGCCGCTCGCCATGGCGCTGCTCACGCCGCTCACCAAGATGATCGGGCGGAGCGGGCGCGCGGGGTGGCTGGTGTGGGACCGGAAAGTCGGCCCTGTCGCCGCGCCCCTGAGCGGGACGGCGTCGCCGTCGGAGGCGGCGGCCACGGCACACCCGGACGAGCGGGACCTCGCCGCGTAACGCGTATCACCGGTCCTGCGTAGGCACCGTAGGTTCCGAAGGCCCCGTGTCATCGGTGGTGTCATCCGTACCGCGGCGGCGGCGCAGCAGCCAGACCCCCGCTCCGGCCGCGGCTCCCGTGACGACCGCGGAGACGAGCGTCAGAGGCCCCGCCTCGGGATGCTCCGCCGCGACCGGATGACCGGGGCCCCCGGGGCCCATGGGCTTCTCCAGGGCGATGGCGGGGCCCGCCAGAGCGACGAGGAGAGCCGCGGCGGCCGCCCCCGCGCCGGTGGCTATGCGCGGGGTGCGGCGAAGGCCGCCGGTCCGGTGAGTGCTGCGCGCTGGGGTCATGCCCTCAGCGCAGCCGTGTCCAGCGGGGTGGGCCACCCGAGGGCGTGTCGGACGGGACCGTTCGGGTGGCGGGGACGGCCGTACGGATGACGTAGGTGACGTTCGCCCCCCGCCCGGGAGGGCTACAGCCCCTGCGGGAAGTCGAAGAAGCGGGCCGGGTCGTACTGCTTCTTCAGCTTCTTCAGGCGCGGGGCCGCGTCCCCGTAGTACGCCTCGCGCCAGTTCGTCAGCGTGGCGTCGGTGTAGTTCTGGTACGCCGCACCCGACGCGTACCGCCCCATCGCCCCATGCGCCTTTTTCAGCCACGCCTGGGCGGGCTTGCCGGACGTGCCCGCCCGCCACGACGCGAGGTACTGCGCCAGCATCCGCGAGCGGCGGTGCACGAAGGCCGTCGCGGTCGGGTCGACGCGGTTGATCGCGCCGCCGAGCGCGGTGAGCGCGATGCTGCCCCCGCTCGCGCCCGTCACGTTCTCGATCTGCGACAGCAGCGCGCGGATGCCCGCCGCGGACAGCGAACGGTCGTAGAAGTCCGAACTGGCCGCGTACGTCTCACGGTTGAGGGCGCCCTGCGGGGTGCGGCCGGGCGTCGCGCCGGGGAGGTGGCACTGGGCGTCGGTGGGGAACGACGAGCAGCCCGCGTAGACCTCCATCGACTCCTCGTACGTACGCCGCTTCAGGGAGACGCTGCGGGCGGGCGCGCCGATCTTGTCGGCGAGCCGGTCGACGGCGTTCTGCAACTCCCCGTACGTACCGAGGGAGAAGCACGCGACGGAGACGGTCGGGGTGCCGCCCGGGGTGTTCGCCAGGTGGAGGGACGACCAGATCTCCTCCGGCTGGTCGGGGCCCCACGCCTGCCACGTCTTGACGACCGCCGCCGCCTTCGACCACGGCCAGGTCATGTACGCCGAGACGCCCTGGGGCGCGGCGTGCGTGCGGTAGGTGAGTTCGGTGACGACGCCGAAGTTGCCGTTGCCCGCGCCGCGCAGCGCCCAGAAGAGGTCCTTGTTCTCGGACTTGGAGGCGGTGAGCTGCTTGCCGTCCGCCGTGATGAGGGTGGCGGACGTGAGGCTGTCGCAGGTCAGGCCGTAGGCCCGGGAGACCACGCCGTGGCCGCCGCCGAGGGTCAGGCCGGAGATGCCGACGGTCGGGCAGGAGCCCGCGGGGATGGTGACGCCCTTCGCGGCGAGCGAGCGGTAGACGTCGATGAGCTTGGCGCCGCCGCCGATGGTGGCGCTGTTGCCGCTCGCCCGTATCTTGCTCAGCTTCGACACGTCGATGACGAGGCGGCCGTTGCCGGAGGACCAACCCGCGTAGGAGTGGCCTCCGTTGCGTATCGCGACCGGGGTGCGGTGGGCGCGGGCGTACGCGAGGGCGGTGCGGATGTCGTCCGGGTGCGCGACGTAGGCGACGGCGGTGGGCTTCAGATCGTCGAAGCGCGTGTTGTACAGCTGGCGTGCCGCCGCCCACTTGGCCTCGCCGGGCTGGACGAGGGTGCCGTCCAGGTCGCGGGCGAGTGCCTTGAGGGTGGCGGGCGATGTGGCGGCGGCGCTGGACGTCCTGATGGGCGTGCCGCCCGCACTCGCGCCGCCGGCGCCGCTGCTGCCTCGTGACGCCGCGGCGTCCCCCGAGCCGCCGCTCGTGCAGCCCGCGACCGTCGCGGCGGCCAGTGTGGCCGCCGTTGTGCCGATGAATGTACGTCGTTCCATGGCGCCTCCCGTTGCTTCCCGTCCCGGTGAACGAGACGGTCTGCGGGGCGCCGGGGTTCCTCGCCGCGCTCAGCCCCTGTCGTGGACTCAGGGCGCCGTCTCGTGTTCGGCGGCGTCCGTACGGGCTTTGCTGCGGGCTCTCCTTGCGGGGCCGCGCCAGCCGCAGGAGCAGTGGGCCGCGACGAAACGGCCCTTCTCGACCGTCGTCGTGCGGTGGGACGCGGGGGCTTGTTGATCGGCCACGCGGCCACCGTATCGACCGTCCGTGAACGGCCGCCGACGGCTCCGTCACGGGGTCGTCCGCGTGACGGGTCCATGGACCGGTCGTTAGGTGGAGGACGGGCGAACGGGCAGGACTGGCGCGGGACGCTTGAGGGTGGGCAGGCCATGGTGCATCGGCACAGGCGCACGGGTGCGGCGGACGCCGTGGTGGTCGCCACGGTCGCGGCGGCGGGGCTGGTGGCCGCCGCCACCGGATGTACGGGCGCCGGTGCCGCCGCGGACGGCGGTGGCGGCGTCGACCCCGGCGTCGCGGTGCGGCGGGCCGCCGACTCCCTGGTGCGAGCGGGCAGTTCGAAGGCGAACACGTCGATGGAGATGGCCAGCGGCGGCACGCGCGTGACCGTCCGGGGCACCGGCGTCTACGACTTCGAGCGGCAGCTCGGCGTGTTCGAGGTGGTGCTTCCGCCGGACCCCGCGGGGGACGACGAGCACCGGCCCATCACCGAGCTGATGTCCGACGGCGCGCTCTACATGAAGAACCGCGGGGCCGGAGTGCCGGCCGACAAGTGGGTGCGGATCGAGACACGTTCCCTCTCCGACGGAAATCTCGTCACCGGCGGAGCCACGGACCCCCTCGCGGCGGCGGAACTGCTGCGTGGCGCGAGAAGGGTGAGGTTCGTGGGGGAGGAGCGGGTGGGGGGTACGGAGGTGCGGCACTATCGCGGCGTCGTCGACCTGCGTGCCGCCGCCCGGTCCGCCTCCGCAGGTCAGCGCGGTGCGCTCGGTGCGGCGGCGGCGAAAGGGTTCAGCAAGGGGAGCGCCGCGTTCGATGTCTATCTCGATGACCGAGATCGCGTACGGAAGTTGCGTCAGCAGTTCTCCGTGGCCGACGCGAACGTGGCGTCGACCACACTCCTCTACGACTTCGGAGCGCCGGTGAAGGTACGACTTCCGGCCGAGAAGCACATCTACGCCGGGAAAATCGCCGAGCAGTAGTCGCTGACGGCTGGTGGAAATGGTCCGTCTGTGCCATGCGCGGTGCGTAGACGGCTCCCTACCCTAGGAAGTCGTCAGGTGGGTTCCGGGTCAGGAAGAGGTGATGAACGTGGCTCCGATGCGTGGCGGTACGGCGGTTCAGGACCACGTCGCCCTCGCCGAGATCGAACTGTGCGGGGAGCTCATCATCGCGGCGAGTGCGGCGGCGGAGCGCTTGAGCTTCGACCGTATCGACGAAGTCCTCAGAGTCTCCGACCACCAGGACCCCACGGGGCACGCGGACGACTGACTGACGGCGCCCCGTCATCCCCCGGGCGGGCGCCCCGTCATCCCCCGGGCGGGAGCGCTACGTGCGGAGCATCCGTGCGATCGCCTTCGTCGCCTCTTCGACCTTCGCGTCGATCTCGGTCCCGCCCTTGACCGCCGCGTCGGCCACGCAGTGCCGCAGGTGTTCCTCCAGGAGCTGGAGGGCGAAGGACTGCAGGGCCTTCGTGCTCGCCGAGACCTGGGTGAGTATGTCGATGCAGTAGACGTCTTCCTCGACCATGCGTTGCAGGCCGCGGATCTGGCCCTCGATGCGGCGCAGGCGCTTGAGGTGCTCGTCCTTCTGCTTGTGGTAGCCGTGCACCCCGCGGTCGTGGTCGGAGGCCGCCGCGGGCGCCGCCTCCGGGGTGGGTACGGCCGCGTCGGCCGCCTCGGTGGTCGTCATCGCGTCCTCCTCCTGGTCTTCCTACGTCTTCCTACGTCTTCCTACGGGGCTTCCCGTCGGACGTACCCGCATTTCTGCAGATCCATATACCCCCGGAGGGTATATGATAGCCGATTTCTCGGGGGGTGTGCTGATCACTGTGCCTGATGGGCGACACTGGGGGGCGGCCGGTTAGCCGTGGCCGGATGATGCGCCTAGCATCAGCCTGACCGCATCCAAAGCACCCCGAGGACCCCACGTGCGCTTTCGTCTGACCCCCAGGGAGACGAGCTTCTACGACATGTTCGCCGCATCCGCGGACAACATCGTCACGGGCTCGAAGCTCCTCATGGAACTGCTCGGAGCGGACTCCTCCGCACGGGCCGAGATCGCAGAGCGTATGCGGGCCGCGGAACACGCGGGAGACGACGCCACGCATGCGATCTTCCACCAGCTGAACTCCTCCTTCATCACGCCGTTCGACCGCGAGGACATCTACAACCTCGCGTCGTCCCTGGACGACATCATGGACTTCATGGAGGAGGCCGTCGACCTGGTCGTCCTCTATCAGGTCGAAGAACTCCCCAAGGGCGTCGAGCAGCAGATCGAGGTGCTCGCGCGGGCCGCCGAACTCACGGCGGAGGCCATGCCCAACCTGCGGACGATGTCCAACCTCACCGAGTACTGGATCGAGGTCAACCGTCTGGAGAACCAGGCCGACCAGATCCACCGCAAGCTCCTCGCCCAGCTCTTCAACGGCAAGTACGACGCCATGGAAGTGCTGAAGCTGAAGCAGATCGTGGATGTGCTGGAAGAGGCCGCCGACGCCTTCGAGCACGTGGCGAACACTGTGGAGACCATCGCGGTCAAGGAGTCCTGAGGCACCGCCATGGACACCTTTGCTTTGATCGTGACCATCGGCGTCGCGCTCGGATTCACGTATACGAACGGCTTCCACGACTCCGCGAACGCCATCGCCACCTCCGTCTCCACCCGCGCGCTCACGCCCCGTGCGGCGCTCGCCATGGCCGCGGTGATGAACCTCGCCGGTGCCTTCCTCGGCAGCGGCGTCGCCAAGACCGTCAGCGAGGGGATCATCGAGACCCCGCACGGTGACAAGGGGATGTGGATCCTCTTCGCCGCGCTCATCGGCGCGATCGTCTGGAACCTGGTCACCTGGTACTTCGGGCTCCCCTCCTCCTCGTCGCACGCGCTGTTCGGCGGCATGGTCGGGGCCGCGCTCGCGGGCGGCATCGGGGTCATCTGGTCCGGGGTCATCGACAAGATCGTCATCCCGATGTTCCTGTCGCCGGTGGTCGGCCTCATCGCCGGTTACCTGGTGATGTGCGCGATCATGTGGATGTTCCGCAAGTCCAACCCGCACAAGGCCAAGCGCGGCTTCCGTATCGCGCAGACGGTGTCCGCGGCCGGTATGGCGCTCGGGCACGGTCTGCAGGACGCGCAGAAGACGATGGGCATCGTGGTGATGGCGCTCGTCATCTCCGACGTGCAGAGCGCGGACGCGCCCATCCCGATCTGGGTCAAGATCGCCTGTGCGCTGATGCTCTCGGCCGGTACGTACGCGGGTGGCTGGCGCATCATGCGGACCCTCGGTCGCAAGATCATCGAGCTGGACCCGCCGCAGGGCTTCGCCGCGGAGACGACCGGCGCGGGCATCATGTTCACCACGGCGTTCATGTTCCACGCGCCGATCTCGACGACGCACGTCATCACGTCCGCGATCATGGGTGTGGGCGCGACGAAGCGGGTGAACGCGGTGCGGTGGGGTGTCGCCAAGAACATCATCCTGGGCTGGTTCATCACGATGCCTGCGGCGGCCTTGGTTGCCGCGGTGAGCTTCTGGATCGTCGACCTCGCCTTCTTGTAGAGGGCGCGCACAGCACGTAGAGCGCGCACACAGCACGTAGAGCGCGCACAGCCACATGGAAAGGCCCGCCCCCGGGAGCCAGGGGCGGGCCTTTCTTGTTGTCCCTGCGGTGGCACCGCCATGCAGCACCGCGGGGAGTCCGGGAAGTCCGGAGGTCCGGGGAGTCCGGGGAGTCCGGGGAGGGCCTAGCCGAAGCGGCCCGAGATGTAGTCCTCGGTCGCCTGGACCGAGGGGTTGGAGAAGATCCGCTCCGTCTCGTCGATCTCGACGAGCTTGCCGGGCTGGCCGACGGCGGCGAGGTTGAAGAAGGCGGTGCGGTCCGAGACGCGGGCCGCCTGCTGCATGTTGTGGGTCACGATGACGATCGTGAAGCGCTCCTTCAGCTCGCCGATCAGGTCCTCGATGGCGAGCGTCGAGATCGGGTCGAGGGCCGAGCAGGGCTCGTCCATGAGGAGCACGTCGGGCTCGACCGCGATGGCCCGCGCGATGCACAGGCGCTGCTGCTGGCCGCCGGAGAGGCCCGAGCCGGGCTTGTTGAGGCGGTCCTTGACCTCGTTCCAGAGGTTCGCGCCCTTGAGGGACTTCTCGACGACGTCGTTCAGCTCGCTCTTCTTGTACGAGCCGTTGAGCTTGAGGCCCGCCGCGACGTTGTCGAAGATCGACATCGTGGGGAACGGGTTCGGGCGCTGGAAGACCATGCCGACCGTGCGGCGCACCGCCACCGGGTCCACGCCGCTGCCGTAGAGGTCCTCGTCGTCCAGGAGCACCTTGCCCTCGACGCGGCCGCCGGAGGTCACCTCGTGCATGCGGTTCAGGGTGCGCAGGAACGTGGACTTGCCGCAGCCGGACGGGCCGATGAAGGCGGTCACGGAGCGGGGCTCCACGGTCATCGAGATGTCCTCGATCGCCTTGTGGGAGCCGTAGTAGGCGGTCAGGCCCGATACGTCGATTCGCTTGGCCATGGGGATCACTGCTTCTTTCGAGTCTCTGGTGCGCGAGCGCGCGAGGGTCCGCTGATTGGCCGCTCAGCGGCCCGTCTTGGGGGCCTTCCAGCGGGCTACGCCGCGGGCCGCCAGGTTGAGGATCATGATGAAGACGATGAGCACGAGGGCCGCGGCCCAGGCGCGGTCGTACGATGCCTCGGTGCCTGCCCCGTACTGCTGGTAGATGTACAGCGGCAGCGAGCCCTGGGCCCCGTCGAAGGGGTTCGTATTGATCAGGGGGGTCACCCAGACAAGCAGCAGGACCGGCGCGGTCTCACCGGCGATGCGGGCCACCGCGAGCATGACGCCCGTGGTGATGCCGCCGATCGCGGTGGGCAGCACGACCTTGAGGATGGTCCGCCACTTCGGGACGCCGAGGGCGAGCGACGCCTCGCGCAGCTCGTTCGGCACGAGCTTGAGCATCTCCTCGGTGGAGCGCACGACCACCGGCATCATCAGGATGGCGAGCGCCATCGCGCCGGCCCAGCCGGAGAAGTCGAAGCCGAGGATCAGGATCCAGAAGCTGAGGACGAACAGACCCGCGACGATCGAGGGGATGCCGGTCATGACGTCCACGAAGAACGTGACGACCTTGGAGAGCTTGCCGCGCCCGTACTCGACGAGGTAGACGGCGGTGAGCAGGCCGATCGGCACGGCGATCACGGAGGCCAGGAGCACCTGCTCCAGGGTGCCGATGAGCGCGTGGTAGATGCCGCCGCCGGTCTCTTCGTCCGCGACGACGCCCATCGAGTGGGTGAGGAAGTAGATGTCGAAGACCTTGATGCCGCGCTGCACGGTCTCGTAGATCAGCGAGGCGAGCGGGACGACGGCCAGCAGGAACATGACCCAGACCAGCGAGGTGGCGAGGCGGTCCTTGGCCTGTCGGGCGCCTTCGACGGCGACCGCGAGGACGTACGAGCCGACGATGAAGAGGAGGGCGGCTATCAGGCCCCACTGGATGCGGCTGTCCAGGCCGGCCCCGGCGCCGATGCCGACCGCGACGGCGGCCGAGCCGAGCGCGACGGCCGCGGGGGACCAGCGCGGGAGGCTGGCTGCCCGGAGCGTCGAGGGGCGCTCGACGAGAGGGTTGGCCTGGTTGGGTGTCGTGGTGCTCATGCGTTGGCCCCCGAGTACTCCTTGCGGCGCGCGATGATCAGGCGGGCCGCGCCGTTGACCAGCAGGGTGATGACGAACAGGACCAGGCCGGAGGCGATGAGCGCGTCCTGGCCGTACTCACTGGCCTCGTTGAACTTGCTGGCGATGTTCTGCGCGAAGGTGCCGCCGCCGTAGTCGAGCACGGAGGCCTGGAGCACGAAGGTCGGGGAGAGCACGGTGGCGACGGCGATCGTCTCGCCGAGCGCGCGGCCGAGGCCCAGCATCGAGGCGGAGATGATGCCGGAGCGGGCGAAGGGGAGCACCGACATGCGGATGACCTCCCAGCGCGTGGCGCCGAGGGCCAGCGCGGCCTCCTCGTGCATCTTCGGGACCTGGAGGAAGACCTCGCGGCTCACGTTCGTGATGATCGGCAGGATCATGATCGCGAGAAGGATGCCGACGGTCATCAGGGAGCGCGGGGCGCCGTCCTTGTACTCGAAGACGCCGGTCCAGCCGAGGTAGTCGTCGAGCCAGCCGTAGAGCCCCGTGAGGTGGGGGGCGACCACGAGGGCGCCCCACAGGCCGTACACGATCGACGGCACGGCGGCCAGCAGGTCGATCACGAAGGCGATGGGGCCGGCCAGCTTGCGCGGCGCGTAGTGCGAGATGAAGAGCGCGATGCCGATGGCGACGGGGACCGCGATCAGGAGGGCGATCAGCGAGCTCACCACGGTGCCGACGACGAGGACCGCGATGCCGAAGGACGGCTTGCCGCCGGTGGTGGCACCGGCCGGGTCCCACTCGAAGGTGGTGAGGAAGTTGCCCGTGTTGTCGGAGAGGGCGAGGGCCGTGCGGTACGTCAGGAACGCGGCGATGGCCGCCATGATCACGAGGAGCACGATCCCGGAGCCGCGGGAGAGGCCGAGGAAGATCTTGTCGCCGGGGCGGGTGGCGCCGCGGGCGGCCGCCTTGCTCACCGGGGCCGTCGGCCTCGCGTCGTCGACGGGGGGAGGAGCGGTCGTATTGCTTGGTATGTCCATGGGGTTCTCCGGTCTGCGGAGGCGCCGTGCGGGTGACGCAGGCGCTCCGTGGCGGCGGTGCACCGGACGGTGCGGCCGGCCCTCGTCGATGTGCACGGGGCCGGCCGCACTCGGTTCAGCTAGCTCAGGCCCGCGACGGTGGAGCGGACCTTGGTGATGATCTCGGCCGGGATCGGCGCGTAGTCGTTGTCCTTGAGGACCTTCTGGCCGTCCTCACCGGCGATGTAGGTCAGGAAGGACTTGGTGGCGGCGAGCGTCTCGGGCTTGTTGCCCTTCTCGCAGACGACCTCGTACGTCACCAGGGTGATCGGGTAGGCGCCCTCGGCGGTCGGCTTGTAGTTCAGCTGCAGGGAGAGGTCCTTGCCCTTGCCGACGACCTTGGCCTCGGCGATCGCCTTGGAGGCGTTGTCGACGGTGGCCTTCACCGGCTCCTTGGCGCCCGTCTTCAGGTCGACGGTGTTGACGCCCTCACCGGCGTACGAGAGCTCGAAGTACGAGATGGCGCCGGTGGTCTGCTTGACCTGTCCCGCGACACCGGCGGAGCCGTTCGCGGACTGGCCGCCCTTGGGCGCCCACGACTTGCCCGGCTCGTACGGCCAGGCGCTGGGGGCGGCGCCCTTCAGGTACTTGGTGAAGTTGTCCGTGGTGCCCGACTCGTCGGAGCGGTGGAACGCCTGGACCTTGGTGCTGGGGAGCTTGACGCCGGGGTTGAGCTTGGCGATCGCCTTGTCGTCCCAGCTCTTGATCTTGTCGTTGAAGATGTCGGCCAGGGTCTTGGCGTCCAGGGTCAGGTTGTCGACGCCGGGGACGTTGAAGCCGATGGCGATCGGGCCGCCCACCATGGGCAGGTCGAGGGCCTGGCTGCCCTTGCAGACCTTCTTCGACTTCTCGGCCTCCTCGGGCTTCAGCGCCGAGTCGGAACCGGCGAACGCGGTCTGGCCCTGGAGGAACGCGGTGATTCCGGCGCCCGAACCCGTCGGGTTGTAGTTCAGCTGCACGTCCTTGCAGTTGGACGTGTAGACCTTGCGCCAGGCGTCGATCGCGTTCTTCTGCGCGGACGAACCGGAGGCCGCGAGCTGGCCGCTGGCGTCGTCGCACTTGATGTTGGCGTTGGCGTTGGTCTCCTTGCCGCCGTCACCCGAGCCGCTCGTGTCGTCGGAGCCGCACGCCGTGAGGGCCAGGGCGCCGGAGACGGCGATGGCGCCGAGGGAGAGGGCGCGGAGCCGGTTCTTGCGCTGAAGCTTCACTTCGGGTCTTCCTTCCGGGAGCCGCCGACCCTTGTGGCGGCGTGCGATGACTTACGTCGTGTTGTAAGGCCGAAATTAGGCAGGACAGGTGAAGCGGCCGATGGGCACGAGTGAACGGCGGGTGAACCTCGGCGGTCGGCCTGGTTAGCCGACCCGCTACAAAAAGTAGCGGTCCTGCTACATGGAGTGAGGGAGGCAGGTGGCGGGAGGGTGGCGCGGGTCGGCGCGGGTCGCCCCGGGGTGCTGCGCCGCGGGTCGGCCCGGGGCGCTGCGGGGAGGGGAGAACGGGAGCGGCGCCGTCAGCTCAGCGCCGGTCGCCCTCAGTGCTGGTCGCCCTCGGCGGGGTGGAGGGCCGCGAGCAGCTCGGTGACGAGCTCCGCGTCGCGCGGGCGGGTCAGGCGGCGACGGGCCGCCTCGGGGGCCAGCCACCGCAGGTGCGACACCTCGGAGTTGGGGGTGAAGGTGCCGCCGACCGCCTCGGCGGCCCAGTAGCGCACCTCTTTGGGGTTCCCCTGCGCGTCCCGGTAGCGGGCGGTGGACAGCTCCGCGCCGAGCTCGCACCGCATGCCGGTCTCTTCCCGCACTTCTCGTACGGCCGCGTCGGCAGCCGACTCGGCGCGCTTGAGCTTGCCTTTCGGGTGGGACCAGTCTGCCCACTTCGGTCGATACACCAGGGCGAGCTCGATGCCGCCCTCCGTGGTGGGTGCGGGGCGCCACAGGACACAGCCGGCCGCCCGTACGACCCGTTCGTCTTCCTCGTCGTGCGTCACCGCGTCACCACGTCCTCGTCTCCTCGTGCAGCCACGCCTGCTGGAAGGCGAAGCGTGCCGCCTCGACATCGTGCCGCTGGTCGGCGTGGAGTACACCCAGGGCGTACGCCGTGGCCGGGGCGATGCGCGGGGTGCGGGCCGCCTGTGCCGCGGCGGCGGCTGCCGCCGATGCCTCCCGGTGGACGTTCAGGGCGTGGCTCGCGTCCGCGATGCGCGGCTCCGGGGGTGCGTGGCCGAGGAGGACCTCCTGGGCGTACCGGTGCAGGCGCAGCAGGGAGCGGACCTTGAGCCAGGGGGCGTCCTGGGCGTCGGGGGCGGTGTCCGCCGCGAGGCCGTGGACGAGGGCGCCCGCGTTGTACGGGTGGCCCGCCTGGCCGAGGGGAAGCGCCGCGACCGCTTCGGCGAGGGCTGACTCGGCCGTGCCCGCCAGGCGCTCGAGGCCGTCCGTGGCGCCGTTGAACGGGACCTCGCTGGCCAGGACGGCCACGTTGTCCGCCACCGCGTGGAAGCGGGAGGAGCCGAGGGCCTGGAGGGCGGCGGAGTGGGCCCGGGTCCTTGCGAGGGTCAGTTGCCGCTCCAGGAGTGCGGCGGCCTTGGCGGCGCCCACCGCGAGGCCCCGCGGTGGGCCGCTCTCGCCGTTGGTCACGGGCACCTCCGCCGTGACCCATGCCTCCCCGGGGCCGCGGCCTCGGCTCCGATCGAGGAGGGGGCGGCCCGAGCGCCGTGCGGGGCGCTTGCCTATGGCCGTCACGGTGGCGGCAGCGGGTGCGGGGACAGTGGCGGGTACGGGCGGGGGGCCCGACAGGCGGTGCAGGGCGTCCAGGAGGCGGGCGAGCCGGGACTCGTACGCGTGCTCCTGGGCCAACGTGCCCGAGAGCCACGCCAGTTCGGGCCGCAACGAGGCGGACCAGTCCTCGTCGAGGAGCGGCCGGAACGTGTGCAGCGTGCCGCCGATGCGGCGCGCCGCGCGCCGCAGGGAGCAGGCCGCCGCCAGGGCCTCCTCGGCGCCCTGCGCGTCCGTCGAGGACTCGCGGTGCAGCCGCAGCGAGCGGAGGAACTCCGTCGCCTGGTCCTGGAGGTAGGCCGTCAGGGCCTCGCCCGCGGTCCCCGTGCCCGTCGTCGTCTCATGGTGTTGCTGTGCCACGCCGGCGCCTCCGGGCGTCTATGAGCATCTCCTGGACGTTCCGCAGGGGCTGGCCGTCCGGATCCGCCGAGTGGCGGGTCCAGTTGCCGTCCGCGCCCAGGTGCCAGGAGGCGGTGGTGTCCGACATGCCGGTCTCCAGGAGCCGGCTGAGGGCCGTTCGGTGCGCCGGGTCCTGGACCCTGACCAGCGCCTCGATACGGCGGTCGAGATTGCGGTGCATCATGTCGGCGCTGCCGATCCACACCTCGGGCTCGCCGCCGTTGCCGAAGGCGAAGACGCGGGAGTGCTCCAGGAAGCGGCCGAGGACGGAGCGCACGCGGATGTTCTCCGAGAGCCCGGCGACGCCGGGGCGCACCGCGCAGATGCCGCGCACCCACACGTCCACCTCGACGCCGGCCTGCGACGCGCGGTACAGCGCGTCGACGACGGCCTCGTCGACCATCGAGTTGACCTTGATGCGGACGTAGGCGGGGCGGCCCGCCCTGTGGTGCTGCATCTCCTTGTCTATGCGGGAGATGAGGCCGTCGCGCAGGGACTTGGGGGCCACGAGCAGCCGACGGTAGGTCTCGCGGCGGGAGTAGCCGGAGAGCCGGTTGAAGAGGTCGGAGAGGTCCGCGCCGACCTCCGCGTTCGAGGTGAGCAGGCCCAGGTCCTCGTAGAGGCGGGCGGTTTTGGGGTGGTAGTTGCCGGTGCCCACGTGCGAGTAGCGGACGAGGGCCTCGCCCTCCTGGCGCACGACGAGGGAGAGCTTGCAGTGGGTCTTCAGGCCGACGAGGCCGTAGACGACGTGGCAGCCCGCCTCCTCCAGCTTGCGCGCCCACTTGATGTTGGCCTGCTCGTCGAAGCGGGCCTTGATCTCGACGAGGACGAGGACCTGCTTGCCGGACTCGGCGGCGTCGATCAGCGCGTCGACTATCGGGGAGTCGCCCGAGGTGCGGTACAGCGTCTGCTTGATGGCGAGGACGTCCGGGTCGGACGCCGCCTGCTCCAGGAACGCCTGCACGGACGTGGAGAACGAGTCGTACGGGTGGTGCAGGAGTACGTCGCGTTCGCGAAGGGCCGCGAAGATGTCGGGCGCGGACGCCGACTCGACCTCGGCGAGGTCACGGTGGGTGCCCGCCACGAACTTGGGGTACTTCAGCTCGGGCCGGTCCAGCTTGGCGATGCTGAAGAGGCCGGTGAGGTCGAGCGGGCCCGGCAGCGGATACACCTCGGCCTCGCTGATCTTCAGCTCGCGCACCAGCAGGCTGAGGACGTTCGGGGCGATGGACTCCTCGACCTCCAGGCGCACGGGCGGTCCGAAGCGGCGCCGCATGAGCTCCTTCTCCAGGGCCTGGAGAAGGTTCTCCGCGTCGTCCTCCTCGACCTCAAGATCCTCGTTCCTGGTGAGCCGGAACATGTGGTGCTCCTGGATCTCCATGCCGGGGAAGAGCTCCTGGAGGTGCGCGGGCGCGGCGATGACGTCCTCGATGGGCACGTACCGCTGAGGGGAGGCCTCCAGGAAGCGGGAGAGCAGCGGAGGGACCTTCACGCGTGCGAAGTGCTGATGCCCCGAGACCGGGTTGCGCACGACCACGGCGAGGTTCAGGGAGAGGCCCGAGATGTACGGGAAGGGGTGCGCGGGGTCCACGGCCAGCGGGGTCAGGACGGGGAAGATCTGCTGCCGGAAGAGCGTGAAGAGCCGGGACTGCTCCTTCTCGGTCAGCTCGTGCCAGCGCACCAGGTGGATGCCCTCGTCGGAGAGGCCGGGCGCCACGTCGTCCTGGTAGCAGGCGGCGTGCCGGGCCATGAGCTCGCGGGAGCGGTTCCAGATGAGTTCGAGGACCTCACGGGGTTGCAGGCCAGAGGCCGAACGGGTGGCGACGCCGGTCGCGATGCGGCGCTTGAGACCGGCGACGCGGACCATGAAGAACTCGTCCAGGTTCGAGGCGAAGATCGCCAGGAAGTTGGCCCGTTCGAGGAGGGGCGTCTGGGGGTCCTCGGCGAGTTCGAGGACCCGTTCGTTGAAGGCGAGCCAGCTGCGCTCCCGGTCCAGGAAGCGGCCCTGCGGCAGCTCGGCGCCGTCGTGGCCGACCGCCGCGTCCCCGTCGTACGCGTCGAGGTCGGCGTCGATGTCGGGGTCGAGGTCGGAGACGGTGGCGGCGATGGTGGCGGGGCGGTGCGCGGCGATGGAACCTACGGAAGGCTGGGCGTGCTGGACCGGTCCCTGCGTGTTCTGCTGGCTCATACGGCCATTCTTCCGCGCGGGGACGCCGATGGGCGCGTCGGAGAGCGCGGGAGCGATACGGAACCTTCCGTTGGCCGGGCGGTGCTTTCCGATCTCCGGGCGGTGCTTTCCGTTCTCCGGACGGGGCTTCCCGTTCTCCGGGGCGGGGTCGGGCGCGGCGGGCTGCATTGAGCGAGCGTCGCAAGCCTGTCTGAATGAGTGGTTACGGCGACATGACGTGCAGGACATCGGCCGAAGGCCCCCGGGCGTCCACGCGCCGGGGACCTTCCCAGATCGTACGGTTCAGGCCACGCTGCGCCGCAGCAGCCGGAACGCGACGTACGCGGCGGCGGCCGTGAGGGCGAGCACGATGCCGGTCTCGATCAACTGGATGTACCAGAAGTGCGATCGGGGGTGGTAGTCCATGAACCAGCCGGTGACCCTGGTGTCCGTGGGGCAGGAGAAGCCGGGCTCCGGCGTCGGGAGGCACTGGCCCGCGACGAAGTGGTCGCCCGCGGCGTTGGTGACGCCCTGGTCCATGACGAAGGAGTCGACGGGCTGACTCGCGGGCCACCAGTCGCCGTCGGGGGAGGCCCCCGAGACCGCGCGGGCCGGGAACAGATGCCAGCGGACCTGGCCCATGAGCAGGATCACCGCCCCGGTGATCGCTGTCGTGAGCGACACGGCGAACAGCGTGCGGCGCACCAGGAGGCCGACGGCCGCCCCCACGGCCACCGCGAGCAGGCCGTAGGCGGCGAGGGCCGGTCCGGTGGCCTCGTAGACGCCGCGGTCGGCCCAGTTCAGCTGCCAGCGGCCGCCGTTGGCCTGGGAGGCGCCGAGCTTGAGGACCGCCATGAGGAAGAGCGTCGCGCCGACGGCACACGCGGCGGCGGTGGTCAGCTTCGAGGCGAGCCAGCGCGCGGGGGAGACCGACTGGGTCCAGGACACCTTGTAGACACCGGACTCGAGCTCGCGCGCGACCATCGGGCCCGCGACGAAGGCGCCGATGAGCAGGGGCAGCAGGAGCAGGCCGAGGGAGCCGTTCTCCATGCTGATGTAGAGCAGGTCGCGGGCGCTGGTGAAGCCGAGGAACGTATCGCAGCCCGCGTCGGCGTAACAGCGGGGCTGAGGATAGGTGTGGGCGGCCCAGCGCAGCCAGCCGGTGTAGGCCAGGGCGGCGAGGAGGATGCCGCCGCCGGTCAGCAGGGCGGTGCGGTGCAGGCGGACGTCGGCCCAGCGGAGGCCGCGCAGGGTGAGCATGCTCATGCGGTCACCCCGGCCGTGGAGCGGGCCGTCGTGGCGGGGGTCAGGAGCGCGGGCGTGTCCGGCGAACGGAGATGGGCGAGCAACAGCTCCTCCAGGGAGGGTTCTTCGACGCCCCAGTCGTCGCCGACCGGGCCCTCGGGGCGGATCAGGGCCGACAGGCCGCGTCCGGTGGTGCGGGACTCGACGACGGTGTGCGGGAACAGGCGGCTCTCCGGGCCGCGCCCGGTGACCAGGCGGTGGGCGCCGACCAGGTCGTCAATGCCGCCGCCGAGACGGATCCGGCCCCCGGAGACGAGCAGCAAGTAGTCGCAGGAGTCGGCGAGTTCGGTGACGATGTGCGAGGACATCACGACGGTCGTGCCGTGCTCGGCGGCCTCCGCCATGAGCGTGCCCATGAGCTGGTGCCGGGCGAGGGGGTCAAGGTCGGCCATCGGCTCGTCGAGGAGCAGCAGTTCGGCGCGCTTGCCGAGGGCGAGGGCGAGCGCGACGCGGGTGCGCTGGCCGCCGGAGAGCGTACGGACTCGGGCGTTCAGGTCCAGGTCGCCGCCGCCGACGACGCGTGCGGCGGTGCCCGCGTCCCAGCGGCCGGGGTTGAGTTCGGCGCCGAGCCGCAGGGTGTCCGCGATGGTCAGCTGCGGGTGGAGCGGCTTGTCCTGGGCGACGTACGCGACGCGGGCGCGGGCCTTCGCGGGGTTGGTGCCGAGGACGGTGAGGGTGCCTTCGGTGGGGCGGTCGAGGCCTGCGGCGAGGGCGAGCAGGGTGGACTTGCCGGCGCCGTTCGGGCCGACGACCGCGCAGACGCGCCCGGTGGGCAGGCGGAACGAGCAGGCGTCCAGGGCGGGGCGCCGCCCGTGGCGTTTGGTCAGTGCGGACGCCTCGATGGCGGTGCCGGTCATGCGAAGTCCCCCTTGGTGCGCTGCTGCTTGCTTTCTTTGGTTCCCTTGGCTCCCCGAGGGGCTCCCCGGGCCTGGCCCTGCCGTTCGCCGAACTGCTCGTCCAGTACGGCGTGGAACAGTGCGGCCACGTCGTCCCTCTCCAGGCCCGCACGGCGCGCCCGTACGGCCCACTCGGCGAGCTCTCCCCGCAGCGGCGAGTCGGCCGGTGCGCCGCCCAGCGTCCGGCGCACGAAGGTGCCGAGCCCGCGCCGCGCCTCGACCAGGCCCTCCCGCTCCAGCTCGCGGTAGGCCTTGAGGACGGTGTTCGGGTTGATGGCGGTGGCCTCGACCACCTCGCGGGCCGTGGGCAGCTTGTCGCCGGGCTCCAGCAGGCCCATGCGGAGCGCCTGTTGGGTCTGCTGGACGATCTGGAGATAGGTGGCGACGCCGCTGCGCCGGTCGATGCGGTACTCGAACACCGCCTTCCACCACCCTTTCACTAATTGAGTAGTGAAAGGGTGGTGCAAGAGAGGGGCGGCGTCAAGTGACGCCGCCCCTCAAGGTCCGCTCATATCCCGCCTATTGGCGGGAAGGCGCAGGTCAGGACTCCGTGCGGTACATCAGGACTCCGTGCGGTACATCAGGTCCGTCTCGTGCGTGACGAAGCCGAGTCGTTCGTACACGCTCACGGCGGCCTTGTTGTCCGCGTCCACGTACAGCATCGCGGTCGGCAGGCCGGACTCCGCGAGATGGCGCAGGCCCGTCGTGGTCAGGGCCTTGCCGAGGCCGCCGCCCTGCGCGCCGGGCCGCACGCCGACCACGTACACCTCGCCGAGGCGCTCCTGGTCGTGCACCTTCGTCCAGTGGAAGCCGACCAGCTCGCCGTCGCTCTCGCGCTCCGCCAGGAAGAAGCCCGCCGGGTCGAACCACGGCTCCGCCTTGCGGTCGTCCAGATCGCGCTGGGTGAGGGAGCCCTGCTCGGGGTGGTGGGCGAAGGCCTCGGCGTTCACCGCGAGCCAGGCCGCGTCGTCCTGCCCCGGCACGAACGTACGGATGCGCACGCCCTCGGGAAGCACCGGCTCCGGCAGGTCGAGCTCCGCCAACGGGCGCCGCATCTGCCGCAGTTCGCGGAAGAGCGCGAGGCCGAGCACCTGCGCCAGGTGCCGGGCGGCGGAGTGCCCGCCGTGCGCCCAGACGCGCAGGCGCCGCCCCGACTCGGCGAGCAGCGCGGAGCCGAGCGCCCTGCCGTGCCCGTGCCCCCGGCGCGCGGGATGCACGACGAGTTCGGCGGCCGGTGCCTCCACGGGGTCGGTGTCCTCCAGCTGCGCGTACCCGACGAGCTCGTCGCCGACGCTGAGCAGCAGATGCCGGATGCCCTCGCGTGCGCCTCCCCTGAGTTGCAGCCGCCCCTGCTCGGACACCGCCTGCTGCCCGTCCGTGCGGGCGGCCTCGGCGAGCAGCCCGAGGACGGCCTCGGCCTGCGCGGGCGAGAGGGCGGCGAGAGTGTCGATCTTCCGGAGTGGCGCGGGTGCCTCGGCGGGCCGGTCGTCAGTCATGAGTCGAGCGTAACCGCGCGGCCTCCTGCCGGTGGGCCGCGCGCAATCAGGATGTGACCCGCGATCCTCTGTTGCGCTACGCGCGTTGACCATAGGCTGCCGAACGGTCCCATCCGTCTCACACCATCCCGGGGGAACGCGTGTCCGCCATACCGAAGCACCGAAGGCCCAGGCGCCGGGCCGGCCGCGTCCTCGCCGTGGCGGCGGGGCTCGCCACCGTCGGAGCGATGGCCGTCGCACTGCCCGCGGGGGCCGGGCAGGACCACGGAAACGGCAAAGACGGCGGGGACGGCAAGGACGGCAGGGGCGCCAAGAGCCGCACCGTCGACGTGCAGTTGCTGTCCTTCAACGACTTCCACGGCAACCTGCAGCCGCCCGCGGGCTCCTCCGGGCAGGTCACGGAGAAGCAGGCCGACGGGACCGAGAAGAAGATCGACGCCGGTGGGGTCGAGTACCTCGCCACCTCCCTGCGGACCGCGCGCAAGGCCCACCCGTACAGCGTCACCGCCGCCGCGGGCGACCTCATCGGCGCGAGCCCGCTGCTCTCCGGGCTCTTCCACGACGAGCCGACCGTCGAGGCGATGAACAAGCTGGACCTGGACGTCACCGGCGTCGGCAACCACGAGTTCGACGAGGGCGCCACGGAGCTGGCCCGCATGCAGAACGGCGGCTGCCACCCCAAGGACGGCTGCTTCGAGAAGGACAAGCGCGGCAAGGGCAAGAAGTTCAAGGGCGCCGACTACCCCTACCTCGCCGCGAACGTCACGAGCGAGAAGACCGGCAAGCCGATCCTCAAGCCGTACTGGGTGTGGAAGCACAAGGGCGTCAAGGTCGGCTTCATCGGCGTCACGCTCGAAGGCACCCCGGACATCGTCTCGGCCGAGGGCGTCAAGGGGCTGAAGTTCCACGACGAGATCGAGACCGTCAACAAGTACGCGAAGATCCTCGACAAGCAGGGCGTGAAGTCCATCGTCACCCTCATCCACGAGGGCGGCGTGCCGAAGAGCCAGACGTACAACTACGACTGCGACTCCCCGGGCGCGGGCGACGGCATCTCGGGGCCGATCACCACCATCGCCAAGGGCATCACGCCCAAGGTCGACGCCCTCGTCACCGGCCACACCCACAACGCGTACGTCTGCACGATCCCCGACCCGGCGGGCAAGCCGCGCATGGTGACCTCGGCGTCCTCCTTCGGGAAGCTCTACACCGACACCACGCTGACGTACGACCGCAGGACCAAGGACATCGTCCGTACGAGCGTGCGGTCCGCGAACCACGTGGTCAGCCGGGAGCAGGCCAAGGCCCCCGACATGACCTCGCTCATCGGGCGCTGGGACAAGCTCGCCGCACCCGTTGCCAACAAGCCCGTCGGCTACATCTCCGGGGACATTCCGGGCCGCGGCGCGGGCGTGCCCGAGTCGCCGCTCGGCGACCTCATCTCCGACGCGCAGCTCGCGCACGCCAAGTCCGTCGACCCGGAGGCCGACCTCGCGCTGATGAACCCGGGCGGCATCCGCTCCGACATCGTGTTCAAGGCGAGCGGCGGCGAGGGTGACGGCGTGGTCACGTACGGCGAGGCGTTCACCGTGCAGCCGTTCAGCAATACGGTCAACCTGGTCGACCTGACCGGCGCGCAGCTCGTCGCCGGGCTGAAGCAGCAGGTCAGCGGGGGCAACGAGGCCTCGCCGAAGATCCTTCAGGTCTCCGAAGGGCTGACGTACACGTTGGACATGACCAAGACCGGCGCGGACCGGGTCGTGGCCGACTCCATCAAGCTGAACGGCAAGGCGATCGACCCCGCCGCCACCTACCGCGTCGCGATGAACTCCTTCCTCGCGGGCGGCGGCGACGGATTCGGTGAGCTCGGCAAGGGCACGAAGCCGCTGGTCGGCAGCGATGACCTGAAGGCGTTCAGCGACTACATGAGCGCCAACTCCTCGGCGGACAAGCCGATCGCGCCGCCGAAGGCGGACCGGATCACGGTCGTGAAGTAGGTCGGAAGCAGGCCGGAAGCAGGCCGTGAAGTAACGGATGTCACGTGGGTGTCCGCGCGGTGGCGCTGACGTGGCGTGAGCTTGAAAACACCGCGTTAAAACAACCAGTCGAAACCGGGTGTTACCGGATGTAAGGCTTGGGGTGGGGTGTGAACGTATGGTGAGATCACTTGATGCGTTCCCCCCACCGCATAGCCACGCATCCTTCGGATGCCTCACCCGACGTCCGCAACGATCGCCAGAACGACACCGCTGAGCTCCCCGCCGCCACGTACGCGAATCCGTACGACGAACTGGCCGCGCTCGCGCCGAACCCGCTGGAGGAGTTCCTCCACGAGGAGAAGGACGAGCCCCGCGCGGAAGCCCCCTGGACGCCGCCGAACCACCGCCGCGGCAGCCGGAACCGCGGCCGGAGCCGTCGTCGCAGCCGGTTCGCGGGCCTGCCGCTCGCCGCGAAGGCCCTGGTCGCCGTCCTCGTCGCCACCGCGTTCCTCGGACTCGGCGACCGCTGGGCGCTCCTCTACGCCGAGCACGAGGCGGCGGAGAAGCTCAAGGACCAGATGCACCTGAGCGCGGCGCCCGAGGTCGACATCGAGGGGTTCCCCTTCCTCACCCAGGTCTTCGACAAGCGCGTCGACAAGGTGAAGGTGACCGTCCCGGACGTCGCGGCCGACCGCGTCTCGCTCGCCAAGGTCTCCGCGACCGCCACGGACGTGACGATCGACGGCGACGGGCCCACCTCGATCACGGGCGCGAGCATCGGCGAGATGAAGGGCGAGGTGCTGCTCTCCTTCGAGGACCTCAACCGCGAACTGGGCGCCTCCCAGGTCACGTTCAGCGGCCACGGCCACGACCAGGTCCTCGCGCGCGGCACGCTGCCCGTCGCAGGCCACGACCTGAAGGTCCGCGCCGACGCCCGCATCCAGCGCAACGGCGACCGCGGCATCTCCACCGACATCGGCGGCATGCGCCTGCAACTCGGCGACCTGGCGACCTACCGTCCCGGCACGCGCGAGAAGGAGGGCCTGCACCTGTCGAAGGACTCCGCGGACCGCGTCGCCGAGGAGACGTCGAAGGCGAAGGCGCTGCTGTCCGTCCCGGCGATCGTCCAGCGGCTCGGCGTGCCGCCGAAGGTGGTCCGGGGGGCCCTGAAGAGCGACGCCAAGCTGAACGAGCTCACCGGCTCGCCGAAGTTCGTGAACGACGTGATGGGCCTCAACCTCATCGACGTCGCGATGGGCCACCCCGAGCTCCTCAAGAAGCTCGGCCTCGACCCCGCCCTCCTCGAAGGCCTCGCGGGCCTCACCCGCCCCATCCTCGCCGACCGCCTCACCCTCGCCTTCCAGCTGCCGAAGCTGCCGGGGGCCGGGACGATGGCGCTGCAGGACGTGAAGGTCGAGAAGGAGGGCATCCGGGTGCGGATCGCGGGGTCCGGGATCGGGCTCGGCCACTGAGCGACGGCTTCTGAGGGGCTCGCGGGGCTCGCGGGGCTCGCGGGGCTCGCGGGCCCGGCCCGTACCGGTTACTGAGCGAAGGCCTCCGGCGCCGACGGTGTCCCGGGAGGCGGCGTCGGCGCCCCCGGCAGCCGCACCGAAGCCTCCGTGCCACCGCCGTCCGCCGCGCGCAGCGCCACCTCGCCGCCGCAGCTCTGCACCGTGCGCGCCACGATGGACAGGCCGAGCCCCGAACCCGGCAGGGAGCGCGCGGACGGGGAGCGCCAGAACCGGTCGAAGACGTGCGGCAGTTCGTCCGCGGGGATGCCGGGGCCGTGGTCCCGCACCGTCAGGTGGCCGCGGTCGAGCGCGACCTCCACCGTGCCGTGCGGCGGGCTGAACTTCACCGCGTTGTCGAGAATGTTGACGACGGCACGCTCCAGGGCGGGCGGCTCCGCCCGTACGTACCAGGGCGCCAGCTCCGCGGTGACGGTCAGCTCGGGGCCGCGCAGCCTGGCCCGCTCGATGGCCGCCCTGGTGAGCTCGTGCAGGGCGACCACCTGGATCTTGCCGCCGCCGTCCCGGGCGTCCGGGCGGGAGAGCTCCTGCAGATCGCCGATGAGCGCCGCCAGTTCGGTCATCTGCGCGGTGACCGAGGCGAGCAGCGCCTTGCGGTCGTCGGGCGGAATGGCCCGGCCCGTCTCCTCGCTGCGGGCGAGGAGCTCGATGTTGGTGCGCAGCGAGGTGAGCGGCGTGCGCAGTTCGTGGCCCGCGTCGGCGATCAGCTGCTGCTGGAGGTCGCGCGAGGAGGCCAGCGAGGCGGTCATGGAGTTGAAGGACTCCGAAAGCCGGGCGATCTCGTCGTCGCCCTCGACGGGGATGCGGAGGTCGAGGTCCTCTGTGCGGGCCACGTGCTCGACGGCGGCGGTGAGCCGGTCGACCGGGCGAAGCCCGGTGCGGGCCACCCAGAGCCCCGCCGCTCCGGCGCCCACGACGCCGATGCCTGCGACGAACAGGAGGATCAGGGCGAGGTTGTCGAGGGTGTCGTCCACCTCGCTGAGGGGCCGGGCCACGGAGACGGCGAGCGAGAGCTGGGGGTACTCCTCGAGGGGATACGTGTAGACCCGGTACTGCTCGCCGTTGGCCGCGGTGGTGTTGTGGTAGTTCGCGGACTTGTCGCGGCCCGCCACCGCCGTGTCCGCGTCGGTCACCTTGATCGACTGACGGCCCAGGATGACGCAGTTCGTGCCGTTCTTGGCGACGATCTGGATGGTCTGGTTGTACAGGTCGGGGTCGCCGCGGCCGGGGATCTCGCGCAGGCACCGCGCCCCGCCCGCCCCCGCGTCGATGTCGATCTGCTGAAGCACCGTGCCGGGCTTCGGCCGGTTGCTGTTCAGCGCGTCGTCCAGCGAGTCCCGCAGCGTGCCGCGCACCACGAACCAGCAGGTCACCGCCGCCGCAGCGACCGCCACCGCCACCGCGGTCGCCACAAGCAGCGCAAGGCGCGACCGCAGCGGAAGACCGCGGAAGCGCCGCACAGGCCCGGTCACTCGCCGCCCCGCAGCACATAGCCCACGCCCCGCACCGTGTGCACCAGACGCGGTTCGCCGCCCGCCTCCGTCTTGCGCCGCAGGTACATGACGTACACGTCGAGGGAGTTGGACGACGGCTCGAAGTCGAAGCCCCACACCGACTTGAGGATCTGCTCGCGGGTGAGGACCTGACGGGGGTGCGCCAGGAACATCTCAAGGAGCGTGAACTCCGTGCGGGTCAGCTCCACGGTCCGCGTGCCCCGCGTGACCTCGCGCGTCGCCAGGTCCATCCGCAGATCGGCGAAGGCGAGGACGTCGCCGTCGGCGGCCTGCCCGGCCGGAGCGTACGAACTGCGGCGCAGCAGTGCCCGGATGCGGGCGAAGAGCTCGTCCAGTTCGAAGGGCTTGACCAGGTAGTCGTCGGCGCCCGCGTCGAGTCCCGTGACGCGGTCGCCGACGGTGTCCCGCGCGGTCAGCATCAGGATCGGCGTGGTCGAACCGGTGGCGCGGAGCCGGCGCGCGGCGGTGAGGCCGTCCATGCGGGGCATCTGGATGTCGAGCACGACGAGGTCGGGGCGGTAGACGGCGGCCTTCTCCAGGGCGTCGGCGCCGTCGACGGCGACCTCCGTGCCGTACCCCTCGAAGGCGAGGCTGCGCCGCAGCGCCTCCCGCACGGCGGGTTCGTCGTCCACGATCAGGATGCGCAGCTGCTCGCGGTCACCGGTGCGGTCGCCTTCGGCGGGGCTCATGGGCTCTGGACTTCCTCGGGTACGGGGTGGACGGGGCCGCTATCAGCCTCGCACGCGGGCGCGGGGCGTGCGCGCGCCGTACAGGTCCCGCGCCACGGCGGCCTCCTGGGACCGGGACCGGGATCAGGTCTGGGAGCCGGACCGCAGCTTGCCGAGGTCCTGCTTGACGGTGTCGATGGGTATGGCGAAGCCGAGGCCGACGCTGCCCGAGCCGGACTCGCCGGTGCCCTGGCTCCCGGCCGAACTGGGCGCGTACATCGCGGAGTTGATGCCGATGATGTTGCCGTTCATGTCGATGAGGGCGCCGCCGGAGTTGCCGGGGTTGAGCGAGGCGTCGGTCTGCAGCGCCTTGTACGTGGTCTTCGAGGAGCCGGTCTCGCCGTTGAACTCCTTCCCGCCGAACTCGAACGGCCACTCGCCCCGCGGGTTCTGCTGCTGCTCCTGGCCGTCGCCCGTGGACACCGTGACGTCGCGTTCGAGAGCGGAGACGATGCCGCTGGTGACGGTGCCGGTGAGGCCCTCGGGGGAGCCGATGGCGACGACCTCGTCGCCGACCTTGACGTTGGCGGAGTTGCCGAACGTCGCGGGCTTGAGACCGGCGGCGTCCTTCAGCTGGATGAGCGCGAGGTCCTTCTTGCTGTCGGTGCCGACGACCTCGGCCTCGTACGTCTTGCCGTCGTTCGTCCGCACCTTGATCGACGAAGCGCCCGCGACCACGTGGTTGTTGGTGACGATCTCGCCGTCGCTCTTGGTGATCACGCCGGAGCCCGTCGACTTGCCCTGGCCCGTGGTGGCGCTGATCTCGACGATGCTGGGGCTGACCGCCTCCGCGACCCCGGAGACGGTGCCCTTCTTGCTCGTCGGCACGACGTCCGTGGAGGTGGCGGAGGAGCCGCCGTCCCGGTCGGTGAGCGTCTGCACGGCGTACGCGGTGCCGCCGCCGACCGCGGCCGCCGCGATGGCGACGGCGGCGAGCAGCGCCGCGGGGCCCCTGGCGCGGCGCCGCCGCGGAGGCACCTGCTGCGGCACCTGCGGAGGCAGCTGCGGGGCTTCCGGCGCATGAGCGGGCGGGGGCGGGTACGCACCGTGCGCGTACGCGCCCTGCGTACCGCCGTGATGAACAGGCGCTGCCGACTGCTGCTGGGGGTACTCGCCGCTGTGGCGGAAGGTCTCGGTCATGACTATGAGGTTGTCGGCCGTACATGAGAGCTGCCTGAGTACGTCCTGAGAAGCCCGGCAGAAGTGCGTATGCCCGATATAAAGCCGGGCGGGTGGGGCGGTGAGCCGGGCGGCGAGGCGGGCGGCGAGGCGGGCGGCGAGGCGGTTACGCGCAGCCGCAGGACTGCCGCACGACGAGGCGGGACGGGAACAGCTTCAGCCGCTCCCTGCGCGACCCGGCGACCCGCAGCCCGTCGTCCAGGACGAGGTCCACCGCGGCGCGCGCCATCGCGGGCCGGTCCGAGGCCACCGTCGTCAGCGGCGGATCCGTGAGGCCCGCCTCCTTGACGTCGTCGAAGCCGGTCACGGCCAGCTCCCCCGGCACGTCGATGCGCAGCTCCCGCGCCGCCCGCAGGATGCCGATGGCCTGGTCGTCCGTGGAGCAGAAGATCGCGGTGGGCCGGTCGGGGCGGGCAAGCAGCTCCAGGCCCACCTGATACGCGTCGTAGCGGTTGTACGGGGCCTCGAAGAGGCGTCCCTCGACCGGCAGACCGGCCTCCCGCATCGCGCGCCGCCAGCCCTCGACGTGGTCGGAGACGGGGTCGCCGATGGTCGGGGTGTCTGCGGTGCCGCCGACGCAGGCGACGTACGCGTGGCCGTGCTCCAGGAGGTGGCGGGTGGCGAGCTGCGCGCCGCCGACGTCGTCCGTGACGACCGCGACGTCGTCGATGGCCTCGGGCCGCTCGTGCAGGAGCACCACGCGGGCGTCCCACGCGTCGATCTCGGCGGCCGCCTGGTCGGTCAGGCCGTGGCTGACGAGGATGAGGCCGGAGACCCGCATGCCGAGGAAGGCGCGGAGGTAGTGCGTCTCGCGCTCCTCCACGTAGTCGGAGTTGCCGACGAGGACCATCTTTCCGCGCTCGGACGCCGCCTGTTCGACGGCGTGCGTCATCTCCGCGAAGAACGGCTGACGCGCGTCCGGCACGATCATGCCTATGAGGTCCGTGCGCCGCGAGGCCATGGCCTGGGCAACCCGGTCGGGCCGGTAGCCCAGCTCCTTGATCGCTGCGAGTACCCGCTCGCGCGTGGCCGGGGCGACCGGCCTGGGTCCGTTGTTGATGACGTAACTGACGACCGCGGTCGAAGTACCCGCAAGTCTTGCCACGTCATCCCGAGTCACCTTGGCCACGCGCGGAGTCTACGCGGATGGAACTACCGCTGGGCAGGGCGTACGGCAGCTTCCTTGGCGGCGGCCTCCGCGGCGGCCTTCACCTTCGCCTTCGCCTTCTCCTCCTCGGCCGCGCGCTCCACCTTCTCCGGTACGACGAAGCGGTAGCCGACGTTGCGGACGGTGCCGATGAGCGACTCGTGCTCGACGCCGAGCTTCGCCCGCAGCCGCCGCACGTGCACGTCCACGGTGCGCGTCCCGCCGAAGTAGTCGTAGCCCCACACCTCCTGGAGCAGCTGGGCGCGGGTGAAGACCCGGCCAGGGTGCTGCGCCAGGTACTTGATCAGCTCGAACTCCTTGAAGGTCAGGTCCAGGACCCGGCCCTTCAGCTTCGCGCTGTACGTCGCCTCGTCCACGGAGAGATCACCGTTGCGGATCTCCATGGGGGAGTCGTCGCAGGTGATCTGCTGGCGGCCCATCGCGAGCCGGAGCCGCGCCTCGACCTCGGCGGGGCCCGCCGTGTCGAGGAGCACGTCGTCGATGCCCCAGTCCGCGGTGACGGCCGCGAGGCCGCCCTCCGTCACGACGAGGACCAGCGGACAGCCGGGCCCCGTGGAGCGGAGGAGCTGGCAGAGGCTGCGGACCTGCGGCAGGTCACGGCGGCCGTCGATGAGGATGACGTCGGCGCCGGGGGTGTCGACGAGAGCGGGCCCCTCCGCGGGGGCGACGCGCACGTGATGAAGGAGCAGGCCGAGAGCGGGGAGCACCTCCGTCGACGGCTGGAGGGCATTGGTCAGGAGCAGCAGAGAACTCACCGCCGACCACCTGCCCGGGTCGTCCGACTTTCGTGCACGTTTCGCTCGCCCATAACGTCTGGTTCCTCCTCGGTCCCTGCGAGGACGTATGCGGCACTGCTTCGTACTAGCTTCGTACTGTCCGGCGGGGCCCGCGCCCGGAGCCTTCCGGAAAGCACGAAAGGACCCGGGGGCTGCGCTGCCCGGATCCTCTGCCAAGGAGAATAGCCCACATGAGTTCCGGTCCGGCAGGTCAAACGGCGCGATCTTCTGTGCCGCCGCTCACTCACGGTCAGCGTGGCGTTCAGCGGCGGGCAACGCTTCGTACACATGACGGAGTGGCCATCGAGGCCGCGTACGATCCCGGCCCTGACCCCGAGGGCGAGGTCGCCGTCGTCCTCGCGCACGGCTTCACGGGCGACCTCTCCCGACCTCACGTACAGCGCATCGCGGGCGTCTTCGCCCAGCGTGCGGCCGTGATCACGTTCTCGTTCCGGGGGCACGGCGGCTCCGGCGGGCACTCCACGGTCGGCGACCGCGAGGTGCTCGATCTGGCGGCGGCCGTCGCGTGGGCACGCTCCCTCGGGCACGCGCGCGTGGTCACCGTCGGTTTCTCGATGGGCGGCTCGGTCGTGCTGCGCCACGCCGCGTTGCACAGGGGGCGCACGGAAGCGCGCACCGACGCAGTGGTCGCGGTGAGTGCCCCCGCACGCTGGTACTACCGGGGGACGGCGCCGATGAGGCGGCTGCACTGGGTGGTCACCCGGCGCGCGGGCCGCACGGTCGGCCGTCTCGGTCTGCGGACGCGAATCCACCCGCACGAGTGGGACCCCGTCCCCCTCTCCCCGGTCGAGTCCGTCCCGCTCATCGCCCCGACGCCGTTGCTCATCGTCCACGGCGACCGGGACCCGTACTTTCCGGTCGATCACCCGAGGATGCTCGC
Source organism: Streptomyces sp. NPDC046465 (assembly GCF_040646035.1). Classification (NCBI taxonomy): domain Bacteria; kingdom Bacillati; phylum Actinomycetota; class Actinomycetes; order Kitasatosporales; family Streptomycetaceae; genus Streptomyces; species Streptomyces sp. NPDC046465. The sequence continues at coordinate 283,681 of NZ_JBEYZK010000007.1, read as the reverse complement.
GGCCGCCGCCGAGGGCGGGGCCGAGCTGTGGCTGGAGGAGGGCATGGGGCACGCCGAGCACGCGGCCACGGACGAGCTCGTCGGCCGGATCGCCTCGTGGGTCACGGCATCATGGACGTCGTCAACTGCCGACTGAAAGGGGAGTCGCATGGTGAACGGCACCATTCGTTACTGGGCCGCTGCCAAGGCGGCCGCGGGCATCGCCGAGGAGCCGTACGCGGCGGTGACGCTCGCCGAAGCGCTGGACGCCGCCCGCGAGCGGCACCCCGGTGAACTGGTCCGGGTCCTGCGGCGCTGCTCTTTTCTCGTCGACGGCAACCCCGTCGGGACCCGCAGGCATGAGACCGTACGGCTGGCCGAGGGCGGCACGGTCGAGGTGCTCCCGCCGTTCGCAGGAGGATGAGCACCATGTCCGATCAGCCCTATGAGGGGTACGAGGGGTACGACCCGTACGACCCGTACGCGCAGCAGCGGTACGCCGGGCAGCAGCAGCCGTATCCGGAACAGCAACAGCAACAGCAGCAACAGCCGTATCCGGAGTATCAGCAGTACCCGGAGTATCAGCAGTATCCGGAGCAGCAGGGGTACTACGCCCAGCCCCAGCCCCCGTACTACGCCGAGCCGCAGCAGCAGTACGCCCAGGATCAGCACACCCAGCAGTGGGAAGGGCAGACCTGGGAGACACAGGTGCAGCCGCCCATCGCCGCGGTGAACGTGACGGAGACCGCGTACCTGCCCCCGCAGGCCGCGGCGGAGGCAGCCTCCGACGACACCGCCACCGACACCACCACCACCTACGGCCCCGCCACCACCACCGGCAACCCCCGCGTCACCGACGCCCAGCGGGCCCGCGCCGAAGGGCGGTCGCCGGTCATAGAGCCCGGGATGCAGCCCGCCGCGCTGACCGCCCTGCTCGGGCTGCTCCTCGCCGCGGGCGCGGCCGTCGGGCAGTACGCGCTGCTCGTGCCGCTCGTGCTGCTGCAGGCCGTGACCGCCGCAGGGTGGTTCAGGCTCAACGGGATGTGGCCGGCCCGGCAGGGCATCGCGCTCGCCTTCCTCGGCGGTGTCGTCGCGGACGTCGCACTGCTCGCCGCAGGCAAGGAGAACGGGCCCGCCGCGATCCTCGGCACCCTCGGCGTGTGGGTGCTGCTCGTCCTCGTGCTGCAGCTCCGCAGCCGTGCGGGCGCCGACGAGCGGATGTACGGGCTGATGGCGACCGTGGCCTCGTCCGCGCTCGCGATCGTCACCGCCGGGCACCTCGCGGCCGCCTCCGACGCCGTCACCGTGGGCGGCATCGCGGTCGCCGTCGCGATCCTCGCCCGCGCGCTGCCGCTGCCCACGGCCGCCTCCGTCGTCGTCGCGCTGCTCGCGGCGGCCGGTGCCGGGATCGCCGTCGGCGGCACCACGGACTACGGCAACCAGGGCGCGCTGCTCGGCCTCGGCGCCGGGGTCTGCGCGCTGATCGGGCACCGCGTCGCCAGCTACGACTATCCGTCCCGCTTCGTGCACATGACGGCGGGCGTCGCGCTGCCGCTCGCGGCCGCCGCCCCGGTCGTCTACGTGCTCGGCCGCGCCATCGGCTGAGCCACTGGCAGCCACTGGCAGCCACAGGCTGAGCCACCGGCTGAAGCCCAGACCCTCGCCACCGGCGATCGTCACAGCTGATCGACAGGTCCCCCGCCGAGCTCTTCGGCCGGGGACCTGTCCTTTAGGCTCGCCGGAACGACAGTTGAGACGGGGGACAAGGTGGGGGAACACCGGACATGAGCAAGCGAGCCGTACGCATACTCCTGATCGTCGTCGTCATTCTCGGAGGGCTCTTCGTGGCGGCCGACCGGCTTGCCGTGAACTTCGCCGAGAGCGAGGCGGCGGACAAGATGCGCACCAGCGAGGGGCTGAGCGAGACGCCCGACGTCTCCATCAAGGGCTTCCCCTTCCTCACCCAGGTCGCGGGGGGTGAGCTCGACGACGTGGAGGTCGGCATCAAGAACTACGACGCCAAGTCGGGCTCCGACTCCATCCGCATCGCCGACCTGACGGCCCACATGAAGGGCGTGGAGTTCTCCGGCGACTACAGCTCCGCGACCGCCGCGACCGCCACGGGCACCGCGCACGTCTCGTACGACGAGCTCCTGAAGGCCACCAAGTCCGAACCGGTCGAGCTGCCGCTCGGCGCCACCGGCAAGGTCGTCGGCCTCTCCGACGGCGGCAACGGCAAGGTCAAGGTCGAGGTCGAGGTCAGCAAGGGCGGCGCGAAGCTGCCGAAGCCCGTGCACGTGCTCAGCTCGGTGCGGGTCGAGGGCGACGACATCAAGGTGCACGCGGACGAGATCCCGAAGAGCCTCGACGTGCTCGGCGTCGCCATCCCGCTGCCCGAGGGCATGGTCCGCGACGTCACCGACTTCAACCAGAAGATCGACGACCTGCCGGCCGGCATCAAGCTGGAGAAGGTCGAGGCGGCGCCGGACGGCGTGGACATGTCCGTGACCGGCTCGAACGTGCGGCTGGTGGGCTGACGCGGGCGCCCCTCGGAGCGCCGCGTCCGCAGTACGAGACGCGGCCGTCCGGCGGGCGGATGTGACGGGGGCTACACCAGTCCCGGAGCCCCGCCGGGGCGGCTCCGGACTTCAACGATTCCCACATCGTGGACGATCGTGTCTCACCATGCGGAGCGCCGGTGACACGGCCGCCCCTCCGTCCCTACGATCGGACGCATGCAACGACAGGCGGACCTCACGAAGCGGCGGGCAGTCGACCTGTGCCGCGTCGCCGCCATGCTCTGTCGCACCTTCTGACGAGGGCCACACCCTCGTTCCCCCAGGCCTGTCCGCCGCCCATCCGGCGGGCCGCCCCGCGCCGTACGTACGCCACCCGTGCCTCCCCGCACCACCGGCCCGTACCGGCCGCCCCCCTCGTGCACCGCAGCACAGCACCGCACCGCCGTAACTGCCCCGGAGGAGAGACACATGAGCCGCAGCGACGTCCTGGTAGACGCCGACTGGGTCGAGGCCCACATCGAGGACCCGAAGGTCGCCATCGTCGAGGTCGACGAGGACACCTCCGCGTACGACAAGAACCACATCAAGAACGCGATCCGCATCGACTGGACCAAGGACCTCCAGGACCCGGTCCGCCGTGACTTCATCGACCAGGAGGGCTTCGAGAAGCTCCTCTCCGGCAAGGGCATCGCGAACGACACCACCGTCGTCCTCTACGGCGGCAACAACAACTGGTTCGCGTCGTACGCCTTCTGGTACTTCAAGCTCTACGGCCACCAGGACGTGAAGCTCCTCGACGGCGGCCGCAAGAAGTGGGAGCTCGACTCCCGCGACCTGGTCGACGGCGCCGAGGTCCCCAGCCGCCCCGCCACCGACTACAAGGCCAAGCCGCAGGACTCCTCGATCCGCGCCTTCCGCGACGACGTCGTCAACGCGATCGGCTCGCAGAACCTGGTCGACGTGCGCTCGCCCGACGAGTTCAGCGGCAAGCTGCTCGCCCCGGCCCACCTCCCGCAGGAGCAGTCGCAGCGCCCCGGCCACGTGCCGAGCGCCCGCAACATCCCGTGGTCGAAGAACGCCAACGACGACGGCACGTTCAAGTCGGACGACGAGCTCAAGGCCCTCTACGAGGACGAGCAGGTCGACCTGGCCAAGGACACCATCGCGTACTGCCGCATCGGTGAGCGTTCGGCCCTGACCTGGTTCGTCCTGCACGAGCTGCTCGGCCAGACCAACGTCAAGAACTACGACGGCTCGTGGACCGAGTACGGCTCCCTCGTCGGCGTGCCGATCGAGCTCGGCGCCAACAAGTAAGCCCGCCCGACCTTCCCTCTTCCCATCCCCTCAGGAGTACCCATGTGTGGAGCAAAGGCCGGCGGCCCCGACGCTTCGACGATCAAGCCCGGTGAGACGACGATCCAGGGCCAGGTGACCCGCGACGGCGAGCCCGTCACCGGTTACGTGCGCCTGCTCGACTCGACCGGCGAGTTCACCGCCGAGGTCCCCACCTCGGCCACCGGACAGTTCCGCTTCTACGCAGCCGAGGGCACGTGGACCGTCCGGGCGCTGATCCCCGGCGGCACGGCGGACCGTACGGTCGTCGCCCAGACGGGCGGTCTGGCGGAGGTCGCGATCGCGGTCTAGATCGCGCGTCGCGGTTCGCACCGCACCGAGAACGGCTGAAGGGCCGCACCCCAGGGGGTTGGACGCCACTGGAACGGGGTGCGGCCCTTCGGCTGCCTAAGGGCGGCGCCGTTTGCCGTCGAGCTCGTCCCACCAGTCGTCGGACTTACGGTCCCCGCTGGGGTCGTCCCACCAGCGGTCGTCGGGCCCGCGCCGGTTCGCCGTCATCGCGGCGAGGGGCGGGATCACCATCGCCACGACACACATCCCGACGGCCACGGGAATCGACCAGAGCCGCACGACACCCCAGGCCAGGACGAACAGACCGATGCAGGTCCCCATCATGGCGAAGTACAGACGGCGCCTTCGCGCGTACATACACCCAGCGTACGTCGCGAGGGACCTCACAGAGAGGGACGGGCGCCGCCCGACTACAGTGGGACCGGCTCTGATACCTGCCCCCACCGCTCACCGAGGAGCACCCCGTGCTTGAGGCCTTCTTCTCCGCCCTGCTGGTTCTCGTCTGCGTCGGCGTTCTCGCCTTCGCCGGACTGACCGTGAAGAAGCTGTACCAGGGCCAGCGCTGACCCCCACCCCCTCCTCCACAGATCGCCCTCCGCAGATCGCCCCTCCACAGATCGCCTGAGCTTCCCATGATCGAGATTCCGTCCGACCTGAACCCCGACCTCGTCCCCCTCGCCTTCCTCCTCGGCAACTGGGCCGGCGCGGGCGTCACCGACTTCCCCGGCGCCGAGAAGGCGAATTTCGGCCAGGAGGTCTCCTTCACGCACGACGGGCGCGACTTCATCGAGTACCGCTCGTACACCTGGGTGCTCGACGCCGAGGGCAACAAGGTGAAGCCCCTGGAGTCCGAGTCCGGCTTCTGGCGGATCGACAAGGACCGCAAGGTCGAGGTCGTGATGGTCCGCGACGACGGCGTCGTCGAGGTCTGGTACGGCGAGCTCGCCGACAAGAAGCCGCAGATCGACCTGGCCACGGACGCCGTCGCGCGCACCGCCGCCTCCGGCCCCTACACCGGCGGCAAGCGCCTCTACGGCTACGTGAAGGGCGACCTGATGTGGGTCGGCGAGAAGCAGACCCCCGAGATCCCGCTGCGGCCCTACATGTCGGCCCAGCTGAAGAAGGTCGTCACGCCCGAGGACGTCGCCGACATGGCGCGCAACCTCGGCGACCTGCCCGACGACGGCATCGCCTTCTTCAAGTAGACCCGGATGGCCTCGGACGCGAGGCTCTAGACTTCACGGTGTGGCGAGCACCGACTCCGACTGGAAGAGCGACCTGCGTCAGCGCGGCTACCGGCTGACGCCGCAGCGTCAGCTTGTCCTCGAAGCCGTCGACGCCCTGGAACACGCGACCCCCGACGACATCCTCTGCGAAGTGCGCAAGACGGCGTCGGGGGTCAACATCTCCACCGTCTACCGCACCCTGGAGCTCCTGGAGGAGCTGGGCCTGGTCAGCCACGCCCACCTCGGGCACGGCGCGCCGACGTACCACCTCGCGGACCGCCATCACCACATGCACCTGGTCTGCCGGGACTGCACGGACGTCATCGAGGCCGACACCTCGGTCGCGGCGGAGTTCACCGACAAGCTGCGCGAGACCTTCGGCTTCGACACCGACCTGAAGCACTTCGCGATCTTCGGACAGTGCGGGAAGTGCCGGGACGCGGAATAGCGGGGACGCGGAATAAGCGCGGCGGTGGGCAGGTCGTAGTCTGTGTGAACATGAAGAGCCCCCTGTTGTCCCTGCCCGGCGCCGTCCCCGCCGAGGGCGTGGACGAAGGCGTAGCCGCTCACTACGGAGAACTGTTCCGGGAGCAGCGCGCCCTCGCCGACGGCACCGGATTCGTCGACCTCTCGCACCGCGGCGTGATCGCCGTCACCGGCTCCGACCGGCTGAGCTGGCTGCACCTTCTGATCACCCAACACGTCAGCGAGCTGCCGACCGGCCAGGCCACCGAGGCGCTGATCCTCTCCGCCAACGGCCACATCGAGCACGCCCTGTACCTCGTCGACGACGGCGAGACCGTCTGGGCGCACGTCGAGCCCGGCACCCAGGACGCCCTCATCGCGTACCTGGAGAGCATGAAGTTCTTCTACCGCGTCGAGGTCGAGGACCGCACGGACGCGTTCGCCGTCGTCCACCTGCCGGCCGGCTCCATCGCCGCCGTCCCGGACGGCGTCGTCGTACGCGAGACCCCGCACGGCCGCGACCTGTTCCTGCCCCGCATGGACCTGGCGTCGTACGCCGCCGAGAACGGCCCCGCGGCCGGGCTCCTGGCGTACGAGGCGCTGCGGGTGGAGTCCCACCGGCCGCGCCTCGGCTTCGAGACCGACCACCGCACCATCCCGCACGAGCTGGGCTGGATCGGCACCGCCGTCCACCTGCAGAAGGGCTGCTACCGCGGGCAGGAGACGGTCGCCCGCGTCCACAACCTGGGGAAGCCGCCGCGCCGCCTGGTCTTCCTGCACCTGGACGGCAGCGAGGTGCACCTGCCCGCGGCCGGTACGCCGCTGCACCTCGCGAGCGAGGGGCTCGACGGCCGCAAGCTGGGGTTCATCACCACGGCCGTACGCCATCACGAGCTCGGCCCGATCGCCCTGGCCCTCGTCAAGCGCAACGTGCCCCTGGACGCGAAGCTGATCGCCGGTGACACGGCCGCCGCGCAGGAGGCCGTGGTCGAGCCGTAAGAGCCTGTGCCGTGTCCCCGGCCGGGCGATCACATCTCCAGAAGCGTCACATCACCAGAAACGTCACATCTCCAGAAGCACCGTGAACGGGCCGTCGTTCGTCAGGCCGACCCGCATCTGCGCCCCGAAGCGGCCCGTCGCCACCGTCGCGCCCAGGGCGCGGAGCTGTGAGACGACCTCGTCGACCAGGGGTTCGGCCACAGCACCGGGGGCCGCCGCGTTCCACGTGGGGCGGCGGCCCTTACGGGCGTCTCCGTAGAGCGTGAACTGGCTGATGACCAGGAGCGGGGCGTCGATGTCGCTGCACGACCTCTCCTCGGCCAGCATCCGCAACGACCAGAGCTTGCGGGCCAGTTGGGCCGCCTTCTCCTTGGTGTCGTCGTGCGTGACGCCCACCAGGACGCACAGCCCCTCACCGCTGATCTCGCCGACCGTCTCGCCCTCGACGACCACGCTCGCGCCGTCCACCCTCTGCACCACTGCTCGCATACGGCCATCATGCCGTGCCGCGCGGGGCGTACGGGGCGCTCGGGACGGGGATCCGATCCCCCCATCCGGGGCCGATTCCGGGCACTCGCTCCCATAGCGGCCACTTGGGGTGGCACCATGCTCACACGCGGTGCACCCGCGTCGGCCGGTCGAGGGGACGGGTAGAGCCACATGAGCACACCAAGTACGGGGCAGTCGCCGGGCCGCGTCTCCCTGCGGCGTACGCAGGTGCCGCGGCCACCCGCGCAGCGCACGGGCGGGGCCCGGCTGCTGCCCGAGGTGCCCGAGCACGACCTGCCCGCGCTTCGCCTGCCGGCCCTCCGTGAACTGCGCAGGTCGGCGCAGCAGGACGAGGCGGACCTCAGCTATCTGCGGCGGCTCCTTCAGGGCCGCATCGACATCCTGCGGGCCGAGCTCGCGCACCGCCCGGCGGGGACGGGGACGGGGGTGGGCACGGTCGTGAGTCGGCTCCCGGAGATCCTCACGGACGCCCCGGCCCGCCACCGCTCATCGGCCCGGCACGTCACGCTCGGCACGCCGCTCGGCGAGGAGTACCGCCTGCTCGCCACGGAGATGCTCGCCGAGGTCGAGCTCTCCGACCTGGCGGCACGCACGGACGACGAGCTGCACGCGGCGATGGGCCGCCTCGTCCGCCACGAACAGCAGGTGTCGCGCAGGCGGCAACTGCTGCAGCGGACGGCGGACGACTGCAGCGCGGAGATCGCACGGCGGTACCGGGTCGGCGAGGCACAGGTGGACGACTTGCTGGCGTGAGCGGGACGCCAGCGGCGTGCGGGGCCTGCGGGGCCTGCGGGGCGAAATACCGGTGCGGCGCGGGCGGCGCGCTGCCTAGCGTGGGCGCATGAGCGATGTCGACGTAAGAGCGGTCTCCGACGCCGAGTTGCCCGGCTGGCTGCGGGCGCTGAACGCCGGGTTCCTGAAGCCCTTCGCCACCCTGTCGGAAGAGACCGTCGCCCATCTGCGGTCCCGCACCGCCCCGTCCCGCACTCTGGGGGCCTACGACGGCGACCGCTGCGTGGGCACCTACCGCTCCTTCCGGCAAGAGGTCACCGCGGTGGGCGGCGCCCCCGTGGTGGCCAACGCGGTCTCGGGGGTGACCGTGGCGCCCACCCACCGCCGCCGGGGCATCCTCAGCCGGATGATGGACCGGGACCTCGCCGGTGCGAAGGAGCGCGGCGACGTGCTCGCCACCCTCAACGCCGCCGAGTACCCGATCTACGGCCGGTTCGGCTTCGGCCCCGCGACCTGGGCCACCGAGTGGACGATCGACGTGCCGCGCGCCGGTCTCGACCCGCGCTGGTCGGCTCCCGAGGAGTCCGGCGCCCGTATCGACCTCGTCGACGGCGACGACGTGCGCAAGCACGGGCCGGAGTTGTACGAGCGGTTCCGGGCCGCCCGGCACGGCGCGATCGACCGCGCCGAGGAGTGGTGGCTGCGCAACACCGGACTGCAGGCCACCCGCGAACACCCGTGGGAGGAGCCGTTCTACGCCCTCTACCGCGCACCCTCGGGCCGCGTCGACGGTCTCGTCGCGTACCGGGCGACGAGCGGGGCGATGGGGGAGTCCCGGCTGCCGGGGAACAAGGTGACGGTGCTCGGGACGACCGCCGTCACCCCCGCCGCTGAGCGCGCCCTGTGGCACTTCCTGTGCGCGATCGACCAGGTCACCGAGGTCGAGACCGGCTGGCTGGCCCCCGACGATCTGCTTCCGCAGCTCCTGCCCGACCCTCGGGCAGCCAGGGTGACCCGGCACGCGGACTGGCTCTGGGTGCGGATCCTGGACGTCGTGCGGGCCCTTGAGTCGCGTACGTACGACGGGGTGGGGGCCCTCGTCGTGGAGGTCGTCGACGGGGCCGGGCTCTCCGGCGGGCGCTTCGCGCTGGAGGCGGCGCCGGGCGCGGCGGCAGTCTGCGCACCGACCACGATGGCACCGGAACTGACCATGGGCATAGCGGAGTTGAGCCAGCTCTGGCTCGGGGACGCGTCCGTCGCGCGGCTTGTGGCGCTGGGGCAGGTGGTGGAGGAGCGGGCGGGTGCCGCCGCGGTGGCCGACGGCCTCTTCCGTACGTCCCGGCGCCCGTGGTGCCCGGACATGTTCTGACGCGGAGCCGACAGCGGGGCGAGCCCCGGCTCCCCCGTAGCCGGGAGCCGGGGCTCTGTTCTGCTACGACTGGCCGGACTCCCGGCTCCCCTCCGGATGGGAGCCCGGCCAGCCGGACCCGTGGGTCCTGCCCCGTTCAGCCCGACTGGGCGAGGAGCAGGACGAGGAGGCCCGCGCCCAAGCCGCTGAGCTTGACGTTCTGGGCCTTGATGCCGATGGTCAGCAGGACGAAGGCGATGATGCCGAGCGGGCCGTACTTCCACTGGACGAGCTGCTCGAATCCGATGGCGAGGGCGGCGACGACGATGGCGATGAGCGGCATGACGTTCCCTCCTTCGGGATCGGGGCGGCGGACCCCGTTCAGTCGATGACCAACTGGCTGCCACCGTGCGGTGCTTCGGGGTGACGGCCGACGGCTGGTGGCCAACCCCGGGAGGGTCTGACCATGTCGCCGAAGTTGGCTACCAACTTCAACTGACTTATCTCCGCTAGGAGACGACTCATAACCACCTTTCCTGCAACTCCCCTAAGATGGCGCGAAGTTGTACTGTTTGGTTGTGAGCACCGAACACGCCGCCGTCAACGGGCGGAAGCGGACGCAGCGGTCCCACCGCGAGGTGGCGGACGCGCTGCGCGACCGGATCAGGTCCGGGTCGCTCCGGCCGGGGCAGCGCATGCCCACGCAGGCCGAGCTGGCCGATGAGTTCGGTGTGGAGCGCGGGGCGGTGCGCGAGGCGCTGCGCATCCTGCAGGGCGAGCATTTGCTGTCCAATGTGTCCAAGGGCAGCCCCGCCACGGTCGCGGACGCCGCGGAGCGCGGCCCCGTCCACCCCGGCGAGGTGCGCCCGCAGCCGACCATGGTCGGTCTCGCCCCACGCATCGCGGCCGCCTTCGAGACCCCGCACGTAGAGATAGACGCGCTGTGCCTGACGTCCATCTCCCTCACCATGGCCATCGGTGAACCGCTGCGGCAGATCCACGCCGGACAGCGGAAACCGGCCAAGGTCGACGTCCGCGTGCTGCTGCCGAGCCGCGACATCGACCTCGCCTTCCCGGCGCCGGTCGACAGCGGGGAGGACGGGTCGAGCCAGGTCCACCGGCGCTGGCTGGACCAGCGCAACGCACAGGGGCAGGTGTTGCGCCACAACCTGCTCGCGCTGCGGACCTCGCACGGCATCGACGTATCGGTGCAGTTCCGCGCGCTGCCGTTCACCCCGCCGGTGAAGCTGTACCTGATCAACAACACCGAGGCGCTCTTCGCCTACTACACGCTCACCAAGCGCGACGAGGAGATCGGCAAGGAATCCCTGGAGATGTACGACGCACAGGGCACGCAGTCGATGCTCTTCCCGTTCAAGGAGGGTGACGGGCTGCGGGACACGACCTTCGTGGAGCAGTCCCACTTGTGGTTCAACGCACTCTGGAACACGATCAGCCAGGACCTTCACCTGGCGGCGGGCTGAGACGCTCCGCCGCCGGGCCGGTCAGCCGGCCGGTCCCGTCACCATCAGGGCGAGGACGACGGCGCCGATGGAGCTGCAGGTGGGGTTCTTCGCCTTGACTCCCACGGTCAGCAGGAGGAGGCCCACGATGCCCATCGGGCCGTACTTCCACTGCACGACTTGCTCAAGGGTGACGGCGACCACGGCTGCGAGGAGGGCTATGGCGGGCATGGTGGTTCCTCCTTCTGCCATCTTGAGTAGGTTGGCAACCAACTCTGCTGTGGTTGTCCCCACTTGGCTGGAGTAGATAAACAACTTTCCAGCAACTGCCGGAAGCTGGCGGTCAGTTGTATCGTCCGATGGTGACTCAGGAGAACGTGGCAGTGAACGGCAGCAGGAAACTCTCACCCCAGGACATCGCCGACACCCTCCGCGACCGCATCAGGGCGGGCCGGCTCAGGGCGGGGGAGCGCCTGCCGACCCAGGCCGAACTGGCCGAGGAGTTCGGCGTCGAACGCGGAACGGTGCGGCAGGCGATGAAGCTGCTCCAGAGCGAAGGCCTCCTGTCCAACGTCAGCAAGGGAAGCCCGCCACGGGTCGCCGAGGCGGGCCTCCCGACCGCCGCGAGCGAGGGCCCGCAGCCGTCGATGGTCGCGCTCGCGCCCCGCCTCGCCGAGGCGTTCGCGCAGCCGCACGTGACGATCGACGTGGTCTCCTACACCGCGGAGACGTTGATGATCGCGCTCGGGGAACCGGTGCGGCTGATCCATGAGGGCCGGATCAGGCCGGAGTCGATCAGGGTACGGATCCTGCTGCCGAGCAGCGACATCAAGCTGGCGTTCCCGGTGCCGAGGCAGGACGACGGCGACGAATCGACCAGGGAGCGGCTCCACCAGCGGTGGCACACCCAGCGCAACGCCCAGGGCCAGGTGCTCCGCCACAACCTCCGGGCCCTGCGCTCCTCCCACGGCATCGACGTGGAGGTGACGTTCCGCGCGCTGCCGTTCACCACGCCGGTCAAGCTGTATCTGCTGAACGGCACCGAGACGCTCCTCGCCTACTACACGCTGACGGCGAACTCCGTGGAGATGGGGGAGAACGGCAGCAACCCCGAGGTCATGGACATCTGGGACGCCGGGGGCATCAAGGCACCGCTCTTCTCCTTCGAGAAGGGCGGGAGCGGAACCGCCGCACGCGACTCCATGTTCGTGGACGAGTCGCAGAACTGGTTCGACGCGCTCTGGGCAACCATCACGACTGACCTGACACTCTCTTAGATGACCCCTGACTCGACGCAATCCGACACAACGAGCGTTCAGCGAGCGCCGGATGAGATCGACTACGTGCGCGAAACGATCAAGCGGGCACGCTTCGTGCTCTTCGACTTCGACGGCCCCATCTGCAGGCTCTTCGCGGGACTCTCGGCCGCACAGATCGCGGACGAGCAGATCCGCTGGCTCGCGTCCCGGGGCCTGCACGGACTGCTGACGAAGGACGTGCGCGACGAGACGGACCCGTTCGCCGTGCTGCGCGCCGTCGAGCACCGACGCCCCAACAGTGACCTGGTCGCGGAGCTGGAGGAACGGCTCACGCAGCACGAGCTGAGCGCGGTGCCGAGCGCCTGGCCCACGGAGTACGCCGACGTGGTCATCCGCACCTGGACGGCGGTCGGCGCCAGACTCGCCATCACCACGAACAACTCCGCCAGAACCGTGGACCGCTACCTGGAATCACGCCGCCTGACGGGCTGCTTCGCGCCGCACGTCTACGGACGCACCCACGACCTCCACCTGCTGAAACCCCACCCGAGCGTGCTGCTCAGGGCGCTGACGGCGATGGGCGCGGACCCGTCCGAAACGGTCATGGTCGGCGACGCGCCCTCCGACTACCTCGCGGCACGGGCGGCGGGCGTGGCGTTCCTCGGGTTCGCGCGCAACGAGCGCAAGGCGGGGCTGTTGCGGGAGGTGGGGGCGCCGGACGAGTGCCTCGTGGCGTCGTGGGATTCGGTACTGGGGTTCCTGAGAGATAACGGGACACCCGTCCGAGCGTGACATCCATGTCGATGGGTGGCTTCTGGTGAGGACGGCCATCCGGGGCCAGTACCCTCTCGCCTCATGTCGTCACCTCTGCGGCGCCGAGCCCGTGCGGCGTTGGTCCGTCGGCTGGGGGCTTCCCTGCGAAGCAACCCCGGCGGCCACTTCATCACCGGCCACCACAACCGCAACCACATCGTGCCGATCAACTGGCCACTGGCCCTGCTCCTGGGCCGACCGCCCTTCGGCGCCCACGCCAAGTTCCGCACCCCGCTGCCCGCCCCGGAGGTCTGCCCGAGGGCCTGGCCCAGAGAGGCCGATGTCCTGGAGGTCGTCGCCCGTCACCTGCCCGAAGTCCCGCGCTGGCTCGCGGACTTCGGGTCGACGTCGATGCACGAGTACAGGTCGGGGGAGTGCCTCGCCGACCTGGCCCCGTACGGGCACCCGGTGCGGCACGAACTCATGGTGGAGCTCGCCGAGTTCTTCTCCCGCCTCGCGTCCGTGCCGGTGTCCGAGCTGCCGCCCGTGGCCGCCGACGGACCTGCGGCCGGTGACAGCACGGCCTTCCTCCACTGGCGCGCCGACTGGACCGAGCGGCGGGTCCGGCGCGCCAACGAGAACCGCTTCGGCGGGCTCTTCGACGCCTTCGGCATACCGCGGGACGCCCTGGAGGAGTTCAAGCGGCGGCACACCGGCCTGACGGCACGCCCGTTCTGCCTGCTGCACACCGACGTGCACCGGGCCAACATGGTCGTCGACGGCTCACGCATCACCGTCATCGACTGGGAGCTGGCCCTGTACGGCGACCCGGTGCACGACCTCGCCACCCACCTCGTACGCATGGAGTACGACGAGGAGGAGCGGGAGCGGATGGTGAAGCTGTGGTCGGAGGCGATGAACGGTGCGGGCCTCGGCGGCATGACGGCGGGCCTCGACGACGACCTGCCCGTCCACCTGGCCTTCGAGTACGCGCAGTCGGTCTACCCCGACCTCATGCGGGCGGCGCTCACCCTGCCCGCGACACCCGGGGGCGTCGACTTCGCGGCCGCGGCGTGGCGGATGTGCCGGTCCGTGCGGCGGGCCGCGGAGCCGCTGGGTCTGCGGTCGGTGCCGGACGAGGAAGAGGCGACGGAGGCCCTGATCCGCTGGCACGGGTCAGCGGGCCGGGCCGCCCGGTGAGGGTGGTGGCCGCCAGACGGGGTCGGGGATCACGGGCGCCGCGGGCTTGACCTCGTCCAGGACGTCCCAGAGGTTCTGGAACCAGGCCATGTGGTAATTGGCCAGCTGGCGCGTCGACTTGGTGCGCGAGCGCACGTCCCAGCCCACGAACCGGGCGTCACCGTGCTTGATGCCGAAGCCTTCCGCGTCGAGGATCTCGTGGGTTCTGCCGCCCCGCACGAACGAGCCCTTCCTGATCCCGTACGTCCCGTAGATGGCCCGCTCCTCGTTGAGGATGTACAGCTTGGACTGAGGGCCGTGCGGTGACTCGCGTACCTCGCACTCGATGGCGATACGGGGGTGACGGCGCCGTATCTCGTCCAGGAGCGCGCGCAGGCCGTCCCAGTACTTGAGGGTGAAGTCCTCGCGCATGCGCTCGCGGTTCACGGGTGAGTCGTCGAAGGTGCGTTTCCCGTCGGCCGTCGCCGGGGCCAGGGCGCCGGGCAGGTTCATCGGCGAGTTGAGGTGGACGACGATGATGTGCAGCGTGATCCGCTTCGGCCGCAGGGAGCCGTCGGCGACCTCGATGAGGCGGTCCCGGACGACGTCGTGCAGCGTCTGCATCGTGAAGCCGGAGAAATAGACCCGCACGTGCCTGGCGTCGAAGGCCTCCTTGGCGGGCTCGCTGAGGTCGCTCAGGGTGCCGAACACGTCGACGCCGGAGACCTCCCGGTCCGAGGAGTCGCCGATCGCGTCGAAGAGGATGAGGGCGACGACCGCGGCGAACGAGCCGCCCAGGAACTCCCGGTCCCGCAACGCGTCCCCCACAGGGCCGATGATTTCCGCGGCGACGCCGACGACGGCGATGGCGGCCAGGAGTCCCTTGATGAGTCCGGACTTCATGTCCGCGAGGCGATTCTTCAGTTCTTCCAGCGCCGACCGTCCGTGGCCTCTCCCCGCGCGGCGTGTGGGCAACCCCTGCCTCCCCCGAGTCCTGTGGTTTCTCCGGATGATGACGCCCCATCATTGCCGCGCCAACTCCGGTGCACCAGGGCTCAGTTACGACACAGGAGTCCGTCCGCGGCGCGCCTCAGGGGCGCCAGGGACGCGCCCGCCCACACGGCTCCCTCCCGCCACATCTGTGCTGCTTCGGCGGCGCTGCGCGCGTACCCGAGGAAGGGCATGCCGACGGCGTCCGCCGCGGCCAGGTCGGTGAGCTGGTCGCCGATCAGGAGGCACTCCCGAGGGGCGGCGCCGAGGTGGTCGAGGGCGCGGAGCACACAGTGGGGGTCGGGCTTCAGGTGGCGCAGTTCGAGAGGGTCGCGGCCGAAGACGCGCTCGAAGCGGGTGTCCAGGTGCTGGCGTTCGAGGTGGGCGCGGACCGGGCCCTCGGCGTTGTTGCTGACGACCACGAGCCGTTTCCCGAGCCGCCGCAGCGTGGTCAGGAGGCTCTCGATGTGCTCGTCGAGGGGCGCGTCGGCGACGGCACGGTACTCGTGGTCCGTCACGACGGCCTCGGCGAGTTCGAGCGTCTTCTGGTCCTCGTGGCCCGGCGTCCCGTCGCGGAACACGTCGCTCCTGAGGAGTTGCAGGATGCGGTGCGGGTCGTGGGTGTCCAGCACGGTGGCGGGCAGCGGCACGCCGCGTTCCCGTAGCAGGATCTTGATCTCGTCGGCGATCGGCTCCGTGGGATAGCCGTCGAAGAAGCGGGTGACCGGCCCGTCGAAGTCGAAGAGGATCGCGCGGGCGTCCGCGAGGGGACCGGCCGGGGCGTCCGGGCCGGGGGAGCGGGAGCTGCCAGCGGGCCTCCGGGAAGTCATCTCAGCAAGTGTGGACCACGGTCCGCCGTTCGGCCACTTCCCGAAGTCAGCGCCGTACGGGGGGTCTTCTCGTACTGGAGAGCGCGGGTTCGCCCCTGGGGGTGTCATTGGGCGGCACTCGAGCGACCGAGGGCGTGGGGCTCAAGTGCGCCCAAGTATCCTGCTCCACTCCTGACTCCTGACGCTGACTCCTGCTTCTCCTTCTCCGGCTTCTCCTTACTCATCCTCCTTACTCATCCTCCTGACTCATCGGATCAGTCCCAGGCTGAAAGACGGACCATGACATCCGAACCGACTTCCTTGGCCCGGGAGCGCGCCGCTCTGGTGAGTGGCGGCGAGCAAGCCCTCGTCGGCCCCCTCAAGGGGTACCACCACGAGACGTACGTCTTCCCGCTGCCTGCGGCGGACCCGACGGCCCCGGTCCTGTCCCGCTGGAAGTGCCGGGAGCCCCGCAGGAACCTGCTCTGGTTCGACCGGCGCTGCTTCGCGTCCGAGGAGGAACTGGTGCGTGCCCTGGCCGGGTACGTCACGCGGATCCCGGAGGTCATCGACGTCGGCGAGATCGGCCTGCAGAAGTTCATCGAAGGCCGCACGCTCGGCTCGCGCCACAAGGTCGGCGACGTCGTACCGGAACCGCTGATCGCGCAGATCGTCGAGCTGTTCGAGGAGCTGGCCGCGGTCGACCCCGAGAAGCTCTCCGTGGAACGCAGCTGCGTGCGGGAGGACCGTCCGGCGGACCGCGACACCAGAGGCTTCCTGGAGCGGCTGATCTGCTTCACCGAAGAGCAGGTCCACCGGCGGAACGAGGGGCGGTTCGGCGAGCTCTTCCGGGCGCTCGGGATCGACGAGGACTGCTTGGGCCGACTGAGGAGAAACGTCTCGGACATGACGCCGAGACCATTCGGTCTCCTGCACGGTGATCTGCACCGGGAGAACTTCATCGTCGACCCCGAAGGCCGTCTCTGGACGATCGACTGGGAGCTGGCGATGGTGGGGGACCCGCTGTACGACCTGGCGACCCACCTGTATTTGATGCGGTACCGCCCCGAACAGGAGCGGGACATGGCGCGGCGCTGGTGCGAGGCCGTGGAACAGGTCAGGCCGGGCAGCTCCGACGGATGGGAGGACGACCTCCCCGTCATCCTCGACTACAAGCGGGCGCAGTCGGTCTTCACGGACGTCATCCGCGCCGCCCTCACCCTCGACACGCGCCCGGGCCTCTCCTGGTGGCCCCTGATCCACGCGGGCCGCAAGGTCCACGGCGTCCTCACCCGCGCCCGTACCGCCCTGGACCTGCGCGACGTACCGAGTCAGTGGCAGGTCATGGAGGCGCTGCGGGGGTGGGCCCGCCGGGACGCGGAAGGGGGCACGGGCGCGAACTAACGGGCCCGCTTCGCGAACAGCACTCCCGAGAGCGCCGTCGACACCGCGAGGATCCCCGCGCACCACGCCAATGCCACCCACGGCGTGTTCCCCACCGGCTGGTTCAGGAGGAGGCCGCGCAGGGATTCGATCACGGGGGTCACCGGCTGGTGGTCGGCGAAGGCGTGGAGCCAGGACGGCATCGTGTCGGTGGGGACGAAGGCGCTGCTGGGGTAGGGCAGGAAGCTCACGAAGAAGGTGAAGCCGCCCGCCGCCTCGGGTGACGTGGTCAGGAGGCCCGCCGTCGCGGAGAGCCAGGACAGGGCGAGGACGAAGGCGAGGAGTACGGCGAGGGCGGCGAGCCAGCCCGCCGGGGTGGCCGTCGGGCGGAAGCCGATCGCGAGGGCGAGGCCCAGGACGAGTGCGGTGGCGACGAGGTTGCGGGCCGTGGAGGCGAGGACGTGGCCTGTCAGGATCGGGGTGCCGCCGATGTCCAGGGAGCGGAAACGGTCGATGATGCCGCCCTTGAGGTCCTCGGTGACAGCGATGGCCGTGTTCGAGGAGCCGAATCCGGCGCACAGCAGGAGGACGCCCGGGACCACGTAAGTGACGTACTCCGTACCGGTGTTGATCGCGCCGCCGAAGAAGTACACGAAGATCAGCAGCATCATCACCGGCAGCGCGAGCGCCGTGATCAGCGCGTCGGTGTTGCGGCGGCTCAGGCGCAGGCAGCGGCCCGCCATGGTCAGGGCGCGCGAGAGGGGGAAGGGCTGCGAGAGCTGCTGCGGCAGGGGCGGTGGCAGGGGCTGCGGCAGGGCGTGCGGTGCGGCGGTGTCAGGCATGGGCGCGGTCCTTGGGCGGCGAGGGAGGCGTCGGGCGCGTCAGGGTCAGGAACACGTCGTCGAGCGTCGTCGTGCGGAGGGCGAACGTCGCGATGTCCGTGCGGTGCGGGTCGAGTTCGTCGAGGAGTTCCCGTACGTGCGGGGCCGTGCCGTCCGTCGGGATGCCGAGGGTGAGGGAGTCGGGGGAGTGGTGGACCGCCCGGCCCGTCAGGCGGAGGTAGGCGTCCCGGGTGGTGAGCGTGAGGTCGAGGCGGTGGCCCGCCACGCGCGACTTGAGCTCGGCGGCCGTGCCCTCGGCAGCCACCCGACCCGTGTGCAACACCGCGATGTGGTCGGCCAGTTGGTCGGCTTCCTCCAGGTACTGGGTGGTGAGGAACACCGTCGTCCCGCGGCCCGTGAGGTCGCGCACCGCCTCCCACATCCGGCGCCTGCCGCGCGGGTCCAGGCCCGTCGTCGGCTCGTCCAGGAAGATCACCTCGGGGTCGCCGACGAGCCCCGCCGCCAGGTCGACGCGGCGGCGCATGCCTCCCGAGTACGTGGCGACAAGGCGGTCCGCGGCGTCGCCGAGGCCGAAGGCGGCGAGGAGTTCGGTGGCCCGTGCGCGGGCGGCGGGCCGGGACAGGCCCGCGAGGCGCGCCATCATGCGGAGGTTCTCCGCGCCGGTCTGCTTCTCGTCGACCGCCGCGAACTGGCCGGTGAGGCTGAGCGCGCGTCTCGCCTCGCGGCGCTGCGTGCGGATGTCGTGGCCCGCGATCCGTGCGGTGCCCGCGTCGGGCTCGGTGAGCGTCGCCAGGATGCGGACGGTGGTGGTCTTCCCGGCGCCGTTCGCGCCGAGCAGGGCGAAGACGCTGCCACGCGGGACGTTCAGGTCGATGCCGCGCAGGACGTGCACGGCGGGGGAGGCGGCGGTCGGGGAGCCGTACGACTTGGTGAGGGCGGTCGCCTCGATGGCTGGAGGGCCGGTGGGCGGGGTGATGGACGGCGTCACGGGCGGGGGCGCGGGCGGAGGTGCGGGCGGAGGTGCGGACGGGGGCATGGGCATGGCGTGGCTCCTTGGTCTGGCCTGGGGCGTGCGTGCCGGCTGCGCACAGTTCTGCCTGGCTGCTCACAGTTCTGCGTATGCCCTACGCATTACTGCGTAAGGGTTACGCAGAACTACCATGTACGTCAAGCGCGTGAGCGGCCCGGGTGCGTGGCGCGGGTGACGGCACGGGCGAGGAAGGTGGCTGCGCATGGCGGCGGACGACGGCGGGGGCACGGGGCTGCCCGCCAGCCTGGAAGCGGCCTGGGGGTTGCGTGAGCGGCCCTCGAAGGGCCCGAAACGCGGGCTCAGCGTGGACCGCATCGTCGCCACGGGCATCGCCGTCGCGGACAGCGAGGGCATCGGGGCGGTCTCCATGGGGCGCGTCGCCAAGGAGCTCGGCGTCTCGACGATGTCCCTCTACCGGTACGTCTCCGCCAAGGACGAGTTGTACGTCCTGATGCAGGACACGGCGACGGGGCCGCCGCCGGTGCGGCCCGCGTCCGCCGTCGGCTGGCGCGCGGGCCTCGCGTGGTGGGCGCGGGAGCAGCGCGCCCTCTTCCGGCGGAACCTGTGGCTGCTGCGCATCCCTGTCAGCTCGCCGCCCGCGACGCCGCACGGGCTCGCGTGGATGGAACGGGGGCTTGAAGTCCTCGACGGCAGCGGGCTCGACGGGGGGCGGCGGATCTCCGTGATGATGCTGGTCGGCGGCTATGTCCGCAACGAGGTCTCCCTCATGTCCGACCTGGACGCCGCGATGCGCGCGGAGGGGCTGACGCCGGACGAGGTCATGCGGCGGTACGCGCGTACGGTCGGCGCGCTGACCTCGGCCGACCCCGACCGCTACCCCGAGCTGCGGCGGCTGCTGGCCACGGGAGCGCTCGGGGAGGCGGACGCCGGGGACGCGGAATTCGAGTTCGGGCTGGAGCGGGTGCTCGACGGGGTGGCCGTGCTGGTGGGGCGGCAGTCGGAGAGCTGAGGTCCGGGCTCGCGCGCGGTGCGGCAGGACGGGTGGGCGGGGCCCGAGTTCACGCGTACTGAGGCGGGGTTCTCGCGTACTGAGGCGGGGTTCACGCGTACTAAGGCAGGGTTCACGCGTACCGAGGCGGGGCTCACGCGTACCGAGGCAGGCCTTGGCGCAGCTGCGTGAACGCCTCGTCCGCGGCCGTCGTCGCGTCCCGGGCCACGTCGTCCACGCTCTCGCCCCCCGCGACGCGGCGCCAGTTCTCCTCGGCGAGGATCCGCTGGACGGCGACGATCTGGGCGGCGGCCAGGCGGGCCTCGAGGGGGGTGCCACCGTGGGCCTTCGACAGGGCGGCGGCCAGGGCCTGTTCGGAACGGTCCTGGTAGCCGAAGAGGCGGGCGACCAGGGACGGCGTGCCGTAGAGGAGGCGGTGGAAGGCGAGGACGCCGGGGTGGTCGTTGAGGCCCGTCACCGGGTCGCGGTGGTCGAGGCCGGTCAGGAAGTTCTGGCGCAGGGCGTCGAGCGCGGTGGCCCCCGAGGGGCGGGCGGCGACCACGCGGGCCGCCTCGTCCTCGTGGTCGGCGAAGCGGTGGAGTACAAGGTCCTCCTTCGACGCGAAGTAGCGGAACAGGGTCGGCTTGGAGATCTCCGCGGCCTCCGCCACCTCCGCCACCGACACCTTCTCGAACCCCTTCTCCAGGAAGAGGGTGATCGCGGCCTCGGAGATCTCCTCGTATCTGCGCTGCTTCTTGCGTGCGCGCAGGCCCCCGGCTTCCGGCTGCGCGTGCGGGCGGCTGCTGTTCGTGCTGGCGCTGCTCATGAGGGGAAGTGTAGCGGACGAGCAATACTCGGTTACAAATTTAACTCGGTTACATTATTCTGGTCGGTATGACGACGACCTCGACCTCCGATGCACTCACCCAGGAACGCAGCTACCACGACGCCTGCCGCGCCGCCCTGACCGGCATGGTCGAAGGCGCCGAGGAACTGGTGACCGGCGGAGCGGACGTCTCCGCGTCGGGCGCCGACGCCGAAGTGCTCGGCTACCAGTTCCGCAGCCACGCCAAAGCCATGCGCGAGCTCCCCGAAGCCCCCCTCTTCTTCGGCCGCCTCGACTTCGCCGACGACGGGACCGAGGGCGAACGGGCCGGCGAACACCGCGGGCAGTGCTACCACGTCGGACGGCTGCGCATCACCGAACACCCCTCGGCCCCGCCCCTGGTCGTCGACTGGCGCGCCCCCGTCTCCCGCGCCTTCTACCAGGCGGGCGCCCGCGACCCACAGGGCGTCGCCGTCCGCCGCCGGTTCGGCTGGGCGCCCGGCAGCAAGGGCGACTCCACCGACCTCACCGGCCTGGAGGACGAGCCCCTGGGGGAGGGCCAACCCCTGGGGGAGGGCGAGCATGCGGGTGCGGGCAGGCCCGTGAGCGGGATCCTCGCCGGGGAGATCGAGCGGCCCCGCGTCGGCCCCATGCGCGACATCGCCGCCACCATCCAGCCCGAGCAGGACGACCTCGTACGCGGTGAACTCGCCGCCTCCCTCTGTGTGCAGGGCGCGCCCGGCACCGGCAAGACCGCCGTGGGCCTGCACCGCGCCGCGTACCTCCTCTACACCCACCCCCGCCGCGTGCAGCGCTCCGGCCTCCTCATCCTCGGGCCCAACCGCACCTTCCTGCGCTACATCGCCGAGGTCCTGCCCTCCCTCGGCGAGACCGGCGTACGGCAGTCCACCGTCCAGGACGAGATCGCCCGGCACCCGGTGCGCGCCGTCGACGACGAGGCCGCCGCCGCCGTCAAGCACGACGCCCGGATGGCCGAGGTGCTGCGCCGCGCCCTGTACGCGCGGGTCACAGCGCCCGCCGACTCCCTTGCCGTGCCCGACGGTTCGTACCGCTGGCGGGTGCCGCTCGGCGAGCTTGCGCAGATCATCGAGGACGTACGAGGGGAGGAACCCCCGTACGCCGTCGGACGTGAGCGGGTGCGCAGCCGGGCCGTCCGGGCGATCCAGGAGCAGGCCGAGCGGCGGGCAGGACCGCAGAACAACACCTGGCTGCAGAAGATCGCCCGCTCCCGGCCCGTCGGCGCCTTCGTCGAGGCCGCCTGGCCCAAGGTCCGGGCGGACGAGGTGCTGGCGGGGCTGCTCGGTGACGCGGACGCGCTCGCCGCCGCGGCCGACGGGATCCTCGACGGCGCCGAGCAGCGCGCCCTCCTGTGGGCCAGGCCGCCGCGCTCCCACAAGTCCGCGAAGTGGAGCCCCGCCGATCTCGTGCTCCTCGACGAGGTGGAGGGGCTTCTGGAGCGCCCCGCGGGCTACGGCCACATCGTCGTCGACGAGGCGCAGGACCTCTCGCCGATGGAGTGCCGTGCCATCGCCCGCCGCGCCGACTTCGGCTCGCTCACCGTGCTCGGCGACCTCGCGCAGGCCACCACCCCCTGGGCCGCTCGGAGTTGGCCCGACCTCCTCGTCCACCTGGGGAAACCCGATGCCACGGTCGCCCCGCTGACCACCGGTTTCCGAGTGCCGCGGGCCATCGTCGGGCTCGCCAACCAGCTGCTCGGACGGCTCGACGTGGACGTGCCGCCCGCCGAATCGCTGCGCGCCGACGGTGAGTTGAACGTAATCGAGACGGGACCGGGTGACATGGTCGCCGCCGCCGCCGTCGACGCGGTGCGGGACGGGCTCGGTCGGGAGGGTTCGATCGGGGTCATCGCGGCCGACCGGGACGTCGAGGGGCTGCGCGTCGCCCTCACGGCAGCCGGTATCGAGGCCGCGGGCCCCGACCAGCTCGGCGCTCGGGTGACCCTGCTGCCCGCCTCGGTCGCCAAGGGCCTGGAGTACGACCATGTCGTCGCCGTGGAACCGGCCGCGATCGCGGAGGCGGAGCGGCGCGGGCTGCACCGGCTGTATGTGGTGCTGACCAGGGCGGTGTCCCGCCTGGATGTGCTGCACGCCAGGCCGCTGCCTTGGTAGGGGCAGGCGGAGGCGCAGGCGTAGGGAGAAATGAGGGTAGGGCTCAGCGTTCCAGCACCGCCTCCATCACCGCCTTCGCGATCGGCGCACCCAGCTTGCCGCCCGCGATCTCCGAGCGGGCGATGTTCATGTTGGAGGGGTCGACGAAGACCGCGACGGCGACCGGCGATTCGCCGTCGCCCCCGTCGCCCCCATCGCCACCGTCGTCATTGCCGGGGGCCTTGGCGTAGGAGACGAACCACGCGTACGGACGCTCGTCGTTGACGTTCGCGCCGTGCTGGGCCGTGCCGGTCTTGCCGCCGACCGTCACACCGTCGATGCGCGCCTTGTTCGCGGTGCCGTTCTCGACGGTGTTCTCCATCATTTCCTGCACGGTCCTCGCGGTCTTCTCGGATACGGCCCGGTCGAGCTCGTGCGGCTCGCCCTTCTCGACCGCCGAGAGGTCCGGACCGCGCAACTCCTCGACCAGGTACGGCTTCATGACCTTGCCGCCGTTGGCGAGCCCCGCGGTGACCATCGCCATCTGCAACGGGGTGCTGGTCAGACTGCCCTGGCCCATGCCGGTCAGCGCGGTCTGCGGCTTGTCGAGCTTCTCCGGATAGCTGCTGGCGACGGCGCGTACGGGGAGGAAGTGCTCGTCGTTGAACCCGAACTTCTCCGCTGTCTCGCGCATCCTGTCCTTGCCCACCTTCAGCGCGAGGTCGAGGAAGACGTTGTTGCAGGACCACTGCATGCCGGTCTTCATCGAGACCTTGTCGCAGTTCGCGTCGGGCACGTCGTTGCCGATACGGGTGGAGCTGAGAGGGAGCTTGTACGGGGTCTCGGCGCCGGTCGGCTCGTCGATGTCCGTCACCACGCCGTGTTCCAGGGCGGCGGCCGCGGTGAGAATCTTGAAGGTGGAGCCCGGCGGGTAGCTCTCGCGCAGCGCGCGGTTGTTCAGCGGCTTGTCCTTGCGGTCGGCGAGCCGCTCGAAAGCCCGCCCCTCCTCCTGCGAGATGCCCGCGAAGACCGACGGATCGTACGAGGGGGTGCTGGCCAGCGCGAGCACCTTCCCGGAGCGGGGGTCGAGGGCGACCACCGCCCCCTTGGCGTCGAGGTTCACGAGGCCCCGGTAAGCGGCCTTCTGCGCCTCGGGGTCGATGGTCGTGACGACGTCGCCGCCCTGCTGCTTCTTGCCGGTCAGCATGTCCAGGGTGCGCCTGATGAAGAGCCGGTCGTCGCTGCCGCTGAGGATGCCGTTGTGGACGCCCTCCAGGAAGGTGGCGCCCTGGGCCTGCGAGAAGTATCCCGTCACGGGCGCGTACATCGGGCCGTCCTTGAAGACCCGCTTGTACTTGAAGTCGGTGCCGGAGGTGTCCTTCGAGCCGGTGATCGGCTTGCCGCCGACGATGATGTCGCCGCGGGGGTGGGAGAAGGCCTCGATCTGCACGCGCCGGTTCTGCTTCTGGTTCGACAGCTCGTCGTTCCGCGCGAACTGCACCCAGGTCGCCCGCAGGAGCAGGGCGAGCGTGAGGATGCCGCAGAAGACGGCTATGTGACGCAGCGGACGGTTCATGGGTGGCGCCCCCCCGGTGCCGACGAACGAACGGTGCGGACGACGAACGGTGCGGACAGCGAGAACGGTGCGGACAACCATTCTGTTCACTTTCGCCCGGGTGCGGGGGAGAACCGGGGATCCGGGGGCTGGGGGACGAGGGCGGGCGTCAGCGGACCGCCACCGCCACCGCAGCCCCGGCCACGACAGCCGTCACCACTGTCACCACCGTCACCGCCGCCGCATCCGTCTCTCCCCTCCTCCAGCCCACCCGCCTCGGTGACCTCACACCGACTACCCCACCCTGCGCCGTCCCCAGCCCCGCCCCCAGCTCCTGATCAGCGGCGGCTGAGCAGCTCGGTCATCCGGGTCGAGCCGTCGGCGCCGTGGCCCTCGTCGATGACCCGGCGGGCGAGACCCTCGGCGGCACGCATGACGCTCGCGTCGATTCCGTGGAACTCGGAGGCGTGGATGACGTGGGTCATGGTCGAGGCCGCCGACGTGATCGGGTTGATCTCACCCGAGTACGTGCCGTCGTCCACGTCCCCCGCGAACTCCTCGAAGAGCTCCGGCAGGATCGCGCCGATACCCGTCGCGAAGGGGGCCAGCTCGCGCGCGGTGATGCCCTCGGCCTTCGCCAGGGCCATCGCGTGCAGGTAGCCGGTCATCGCGGTCCAGAAGATGTCGAGCAGCGCGACGTCGTACGCCGCCGCCCGCCCGATCTCCTCGCCGAGGTGCGTGTGGGTGCCGCCCAGCGCTTCGAGGACGGCGCGGTGCTCCTCGTAGAGCGAGGCATCCCCGCTGTGGATGAACACTCCCTGCGGGGTACCGATGGTCGGGGTCGGCGTCATGATCGCGCCGTCCAGATAGCGGATGCCGTGCTCGGCCGCCCAGCTCCCGGCGGCTCTGGCGCGGTCGGGGGTGTCGGCGCTGAGGTTCACGACTGTGCGGCCCTTGAGCGCCCGGGTGACCTCGGGGCGGTGCAGTACGGCGTCGGACGCGTCGTAATTGACGACGCAGACCACGGTCAACGGGCTCGCTGCGACGGCTTCTTCGGCCGTGGCGGCGCTGATCGCCCCTTGCGCGACCAGCTCACCGTCCCGCCCGGCGGTCCGGTTCCACACGGTGGTCCGAACTCCGGCGGCGAGGAAGGCACCGGCGAGGGCCCGGCCCATCGGCCCGAGCCCAAGGACGGTGACGGAATCGGTGGCGGAATCGGTGACGGCAGACTGGTCGTTGTACGAGGACATGATGCAACTCCTGTGGATACGAGGGGACGAGGAAGATGACGCGCAGCCGTGCCCAGGACCCGAACGTGTGCGGGGTGACCGCCGCGATCTCCGTGATCGACGGCAAGTGGAAGACCGCGCTGCTCTGGACCCTCGAAAGCGGTCCGCGCCGCCCGGGTGAGATGCGCCGGATGCTGCCGGGGCTGACGGAGAAGGTGCTGACTCAGGCGCTGCGCGAGATGGAGGAGGACGGCCTCGTGCACCGGGAGGTGCACGAGGTGCGGCCGTTGAAGACCGTCTACTCCCTCACGGAGTTCGGCCGCGACCTCGCCGAGGCGCTGGCCCCGCTGTCGGACTGGGGCCACCGGCGTCTGGACAGGATGACGGCTGCGGAAGAGGCGGAGTCCCGTACACAGCAAGCATCTTGATGGTCCGTCACTCGTTCAGTCGCTCTTCCTGTCACTCGGCACCCCCTCCGTAGTCGCACGCCCTGCCCGGGCGCTTCCCCCTCAGCTTCGCCGCTCGTCCACGGCCCGCCAAGTACCCACTTAAAGGTGGCTATCCGCTAAAGGTGGCTATCCGCGCGGTCCGGAGGCCGGGGCCTCCACCACGTCGGCGACGACACAGCTCACGTTGTCGGGACCGCCCAGCGCATTGGCCAGCTCGACGAGTTCCCGTACGGCCTGCTCGGGGTCGGCGACCGTGCCGAGAACCCGCTGCACCTCCTCGTCGGGGACGACGGTGGACAGGCCGTCGGAGCAGAGCAGATAGCGGTCCCCGGGCCGGGCGTCGTGCAGCCGTACGTCGGGGGTGGCGTCGCCGCCGTGGGTGAGGGCGCGCATCAGCAGCGAGCGCTGCGGGTGTGAGGACGCCTCCTCCGCCGTGATGCGGCCCTCGTCGAGCAGGGACTGCACCAGCGTGTGGTCGTGGGTGATCCGGAAGAACTCCCCGTCGCGCAGGAGGCAGGCGCGGGAGTCGCCGATGTGGACGAGGGCGAGCTGAGAGCCGGTCCAGAGCATGGCGGTGAGCGTCGTGCCCGCCTCGTCCGCCGGTCCGGTCCCGGTCGTCGTGGCGCCGTGTACGGCCTGTACGGCCCGTCCGGCCTGCTCGACCGTTTCTTCGAGGAGGTTGAGGAGGCTGCCCGCAGGAACGCCCCCGGACTCCAGGAGCTCCAGGCGCTCCAGGCGCTTGAACGTGTCGACGGCAGCGGCGCTCGCGGGTGCGCCCGCGCGGCCGAAACCGTCGGCGACGGCGAGCAGCCGGGCACCGGCGTACGCGGTGTCCTGGTTGCTCTCCCGGACGCGTCCGGTGTCGGAGAGAGCGGCGTATCGGATGCTCAGGTGCTGGGTGGTGGGGGACATGCTGGGGTCCTTCCCTGACAGGTGGTCTATGAGGAAGGCGGCCAGGTCCCGTCGTGCGGCGGTGTCGGCCTCGACCTGTGCCCAGTAGGCCCGTACTTCCTGGGCCGCCGCACCCGCACCCGTACCCGCACCCGTACCCGCGCCCGTCTCCGCGTCGAGCGCGCAGACGTGCCGGATGCGGGCGAGCGGCATGCCGAGACGGCGCAGCCAGGCGACGAGCCGGGCCTGTTCCAGCTGGTCCGGGGCGTAGAAGCGGTAGCCGGTCACCGGGTCGACGCGGGCCGGGGGCAGCAAGCCGAGTTCGTCGTAGAGGCGCAGCGCCTTCGGCGAAAGCCGGGACGCCTTCGCGAACGCCCCGATGGTCAGCAGCCCCATGCCCGTCATGCCCGTCATGCCCGTCATGCCCGTCCCCGTCCCTCCCTCGTGCCGGGCAGGTCGCCCGGCACGACCGATGCTGCGGCTTCCCCTGAGGTGAAGGTCAACCACCCACTTCGGAACTGCTACTGCGCGCGCGGCTGGACGAAGCGCAGCATGTTCCCCGCCGGGTCGCGGAACGCGCAGTCGCGCACGCCGTACGGCTGGTCCACCGGCTCCTGAAGGACCTCGCCGCCCGCGGCACGGATCCGCTCGAACGCGGCGTCGCAGTCGCCGGTGCGGAAGTTGACGCCCCGGAGCATGCCCTTGGCCATCAGTTCGGCGGCCGCCTGCCGGTCGGCGGCCGGGGCGTTCGGGTCCGCGAGCGGGGGCTCCAGGACGATCTCCACGCCCGGCTGCCCGGGGATCCCCACGGTCACCCAGCGCATGCCCTCGAAACCGACGTCGTTGCGCACCTCGAAGCCCAGCACGTCACGGTAGAAGGCGAGGGCCTTGTCGTGGTCGTCGACGGCGATGAAGCACTGTGCGAGTTCGATGTCCATGCACACCAAGCTATGCACTGGGACCGGCCTTCGCTTCCCCGTTCCGCACGGGGTTCCGCTCGGGGTTCCGCTCGGGGTTCCGCACGGGCCGGGTGCGGAGCTTGGCGACGCAGGCGGGGACGGCGGCGCCGTCGGCGTGGTCGCGGGCCCGGTAGGCGCTCGGGCTCTCGCCGACCAGCTCGGTGAAGCGCGAGCTGAACGAGCCGAGCGACGTACAGCCCACCTCGAAACAGACGTCGGTGACGCTGAGGTCGCCGCGGCGCAGCAGCGCTTTGGCACGCTCGATACGGCGGGTCATGAGGTAGCTGTACGGGGTCTCTCCATAGGCGGCGCGGAAGCTGCGCGAGAAGTGGCCCGCCGACATGAGGGCGCCGCGCGCCAGCGCGGGAACGTCCAGGGGCTGCGCGTAGTCGCGGTCCATCCGGTCGCGGGCCTGGCGCAGCCGGACGAGGTCGGGGAGGGAGACACGGGACGCGGGCGGCACGAGGTCCACGTTACCGAGGGGGGCGGCACGGCGCCGCCCCCCGTGATCACACACCGACGTACTTCGCGAGGTGCTCGGCGGTGAGGGTGGAGCGGGCGGCGACGAGGTCGGCGGGCGTTCCCTCGAAGACGATCTTTCCGCCGTCGTGGCCCGCGCCGGGGCCGAGGTCGATGATCCAGTCGGCGTGGGCCATGACTGCCTGGTGGTGCTCGACGACGATGACCGACTTGCCCGTATCGACGAGCCGGTCGAGAAGGCCGAGCAGCTGCTCGACGTCCGCGAGGTGGAGGCCGGTGGTCGGCTCGTCGAGGACGTAGACGCCGCCCTTGTCGGCCATGTGGGTGGCCAGCTTGAGCCGCTGCCGCTCGCCGCCGGACAGCGTGGTGAGCGGCTGGCCGAGGCTGAGGTAGCCGAGCCCGACGTCCGCGAGGCGCCGCAGGATCCGGTGGGCCGCGGGTGTCTGCGCCTCGCCGCCGCCGAAGAACTCCTCGGCCTCGTCCACCGACATCGCGAGGACCTCGCTGATGTCGCGGCCGCCGAGCCGGTACTCCAGGACCGACGCCTGGTACCGCCTGCCCTCGCACTCCTCGCACGGGGTGGCCACGCCCGCCATCATCGCCAGGTCGGAGTAGATGACTCCGGCGCCGTTGCAGGTCGGGCAGGCGCCCTCGGAGTTGGCGCTGAACAGCGCGGGCTTCACGCCGTTGGCTTTCGCGAACGCCTTGCGGACCGGGTCGAGCAGTCCGGTGTACGTCGCCGGATTGCTGCGCCGGGACCCGCGGATCGGGGCCTGGTCGACGGTCACGACGTCCGCGTCGGCGGGCATCGACTTATGCACGAGCGAACTCTTGCCGGAGCCTGCGACGCCGGTCACGACGGTGAGCACGCCGAGCGGGATGTCGACGTCGACGCCGCGCAGGTTGTGCGCGCTCGCGCCGCGGATCTCCAGCGCCCCGGTGGGCTCGCGCACCGACTCCTTCAGCGCGGCCCGGTCGTCGAAGTGGCGTCCGGTGACGGTGCCGGAGGCCCGCAGGCCCTCGACGGTGCCCTCGAAGCAGACCGTGCCGCCCGCCGTACCGGCACCGGGGCCGAGGTCGACGACGTGGTCGCCGATCACGATCGTCTCGGGCTTGTGCTCCACGACGAGCACGGTGTTGCCCTTGTCCCGCAGCCGCAGCAGCAGGTCGTTCATCCGCTGGATGTCGTGGGGGTGCAGGCCGACGGTGGGCTCGTCGAAGACGTACGTGACGTCGGTGAGGGAGGAGCCGAGGTGGCGGATCATCTTGACGCGCTGCGCCTCGCCGCCCGACAGGGTGCCCGCGGGGCGGTCGAGCGCGAGGTAGCCGAGCCCGATCTCCACGAACGAGTCGAGGGTCTGCCGCAACGCGCTGAGCAGCGGCGCCACCGAAGGGTCCGTACGGCCGCGTACCCACTCGGCCAGGTCCCGGATCTCCATCGCGCAGAGGTCGGCGATGCTCTTCCCCTCGATCTTCGAGGAGCGGGCCCCCTCGCTGAGCCGGGTGCCGTCGCACTCGGGGCAGGTGGTGAAGGTGACGGCGCGCTCGACGAAGGCCCGGATGTGCGGCTGCAGCGACTCCTTGTCCTTGGCCAGGAACGACTTCTGGATCTTGGGGATGAGCCCTTCGTAGGTGAGGTTCACGCCGTTGACCTTCACCTTGACCGGCTCGCCGTAGAGGAAGTCGCGCAGCTCCTTCTTGGTGTAGCGGCGGATCGGCTTGTCCGGGTCGACGAAGCCGGACTGGGCGTAGACCTGCACGGTCCACTGGCTGTCGGACTTCCAGCCGGGGATGGTGAACGCGCCCTCGGAGAGCGACTTGGAGTCGTCGTAGAGCTGGGTGAGGTCGATGTCGGAGACCGCGCCGCGGCCCTCGCAGCGCGTGCACATGCCGCCGGTGCGCTGGTAGGTCGCCTTCTCCGCCTTGGTCCTGCCGCCCCGCTCGACGGTGATCGCGCCGCTGGCCCGGACCGATGCGGTGTTGAAGGAGTACGCGCTGGGCGGGCCGATGTGCGGGTCGCCGAGGCGGCTGAAGAGGATGCGCAGCATGGCGTTGGCGTCGGTGGCGGTGCCGACCGTGGAGCGCGGGTCGCCGCCCATCCGCTGCTGGCCGACGGTGATCGCGGTGGTAAGACCGTCGAGCACGTCGACCTCGGGGCGCGCCTGCGTCGGCATGAAGCCCTGCACGAACGCGCTGTACGTCTCGTTGATCAGCCGCTGCGACTCGGCGGCGATCGTGTCGAAGACCAGCGAGCTCTTGCCCGATCCCGATACGCCGGTGAACACGGTCAGGCGCCGCTTCGGGATCTCGATGCTGACGTCCTTGAGGTTGTTCTCGCGGGCGCCGTGCACACGGATCAGGTCGTGCCGGTCGGCGGCGTGGGCCGCGGCTGCCGCCTGCGGCTCCGTATTTCTGGGCTTTGGCTTGCTCACGGTGGTCTCCGTCCGTCGGGCCTCGGACCGGCCCGCGGTCCATCTCGGCCACGCTAGCCGGGGCGCGGGGCCGTCGCTTCTCGATTCCTGATCAATTTCCGGAACCCAAGTCTCCGACGGAGCAGGCGCCTTGACCCGGTGACCTGGTGACCTGGTGACCCGATGACCCGGTGACCCGATGCGCCGCGGTCGAGCGCTAGGGTCCGCCGAAAGGTGGTGTCGGTGTCGGTGTCGATGTCCGACAGATCTGACGGGGGGAACTGATGACGGCGGCGGATGCGGTGCCCATGGTCTTCGTCCACGGGACGCGCTTCAGCGCGGGACAGTGGAGCAGCCAGCTCGCCGCGCTAGGGGACGAATTCCCGGTGACCGCCGTCGACCTGCCAGGACATGGCGAGCGCTCGGCCCAGCCCTGGAGCCTCGCAGCCGCGACGGAGATCATCGCTTCGGCGGTGGACTCGCTCGGCCGCGGCCCTGCGCTGGTCGTCGGGCACTCGCTCGGCGGATACGCCTCGCTGGAGTTCGCGCGCCGCTGCCCGGAACGGTTGCGCGGCCTGATCCTCGCGGGCGCCAGCGCCTCCACCCGCGGCCTCTGGACGGCGCCGTACCAGTGGGTCGCCGGGCTTGTCCCCCGCGTCCCGGCGGACCGCCTCGCCCGGTGGAACGACCGGCTGCTGCGACGCCTCTACCCGCCGGACGTGGTGGAGGCGACCATCCGCTCCGGCTACTCCTTCCACACGCTGCCCGCGGCCTGGAGCGAGGTACGGGGACGCTTCGACGCGGGCGCGATGCGTCAGGTCAAGGCTCCGGTGCTGATCCTGAACGGCGAGAAGGACACGGTCTTCCGCTCCGGCGAGACGGCCTTCGCCCGCGCGCACCCGCACGCCCGCGTCGAACTGATCCCCCGGGCAAGGCATCTCGCGAACTTCGACGACCCGGCCGCTTTCACCGACGCGGTACGCCGCTTCGCGCTCCAGCTGGACGGCGTCGGCAAGAGCTGAGCGTCACGCCGACGGCCGGGCGAGTTTGTCGGCCACGGCGTCGAGGACCCAGTCCAGGCCGGTCGCGAAGGATGTCTCGGCGTCCACGTCCGTGCCGTCGTACACGGCCCTGGCCAGCGCCGGAAAGCGGCCCGTGGCCAGCAGCTTCGTCATGTGCGGGCCGTGGGCGCGCTGCCAGTCGTGCTTGGACAGGCCCGTGGCGCGCTCGGCCCGCAGGTTCGCGGTCTCGCGCCTGATCGCGCCGATGAAGTAGGCGCTGACCGTCTCCACGGCACGCATGACGGTGTCGACATCGGCGAGGCCGTCGAAGGCGGACAGCGTGGCCTCGGTCACGGCGAGGCCGTTCGGACCCAGGGTCGGACGACCGCCGAGCAGGTCGGCCAGCCATGCGTGGCGGACGGCGGCCTGCCTGGTGCGCTGGGCGAGGCCGCGCAGGGCCTCCCGCCAGTCACCGGGCTGCTCCGTGGGGAGGATTTCGGCCTGGACCTCGTCCACCATGAGGTCGAAGAGTTCCTCCTTGGTGGAGATGTACCTGTACAGCCGCATCGGACCGGCGTCCAGGCGAGCCGCGACCTTGCGCACCGACACCGCCTCAAGGCCGCCCTCGTCGGCCAGCGCGATGGCGGCGGCGACGATCCGTTCCCGGTCGAGCGGCACGGGGTCAGTCGGCGGCTCGGGCCGGTCCCAGACAGTCATGCTCACACCGTACCGTTGCGATACACCGTATCCGAGCAATACGGTGTATCGCCATGAGACATCGTATTGCAGTGGTCGGGGGCGGTCCCGCCGGCCTCACCTTCGCCCGCGTCCTGCACCGTCACGGCCACCCCGTCACCGTCCTCGAACGCGATCCCGCCCCCGACGCCCGCCCCCCGGGCGGCACGCTGGACCTCCACGAAGGGCTGGGTCAGCTCGCGCTGCACAAGGCGGGGCTGCTGGCGGACTTCCGGGCGCTGTCCCGCTCCGAGGGGCAGGCCATGCGCATCCTGGACGCGGACGGGACCGTCCTGCGCGACTGGCGTCCCCGTCCGGATGACCGGGCCAATCCCGAGATCGACCGCGGACAACTCCGTGACCTGCTGCTCGGCCCTCTCGGCGTGCAATGGGGCCGGGGCGTGACGCGGGTGGTGCCGGGGGCCCGGGACGGCGTAGTGGTCCACTTCGCGGACGGGCGGCAGGAGGCATTCGACCTCGTGGTCGGCGCGGACGGCGCCTGGTCCCGAGTCCGCCCGGCCATCTCGCCCGTGACGCCGCACTACACCGGCGTCACCTCGGTCGAGGCCTCCCTCACCGACATCGACATCCGCCACCCCGGCCTCGCCCGGTTGATCGGCGACGGTTCCGTGGCTGTGTACGGCGTGAACCGCTCCCTCGTCGCCCAGCGCACCAGCGGCGGCCACGCGAAGGTGTATGCCACGTTCCGCGCGGCGCTGGACTGGCAGACGAACCCGGACCGAGAGACGAACCCGGACCGACAGATGAACCCGGACCGAGAGACGAACCCGGACCGACAGATGAACCTGGACCTGGCCGACGGCGAGGCCTTGCGATCGCACCTGCTGGCCCTGTTCGACGGCTGGGCCGCCCCTGTCCTCGACCTCCTCCGCCACGGCACCGCTTTCGTCCGTCGCCCCCTCTACGTCCTGCCCGTGTCCCACACCTGGACCCACGTCTCCGGAGTGACGCTCCTGGGCGACGCCGCCCATCTGATGCCCCCGCTGGGGGCGGGTGCGAACCTCGCGATGCTGGAAGGCGCCGAACTCGCCGAGTCCATCGCCACCGCCACCGCCACAGTCACCGCCCCCGGAGACCTGGACGAAGTCGTCCGCACCTTCGAGGAACAGATGTGGGCACGGGCAGGCAGGTGGGCGAAGATCACGACGGCCGGTCTGGACCGCCTCGTGAGCCCGGACCCCACCGAAGCCCTCGCTCTCTTCGACGAAGTCCAGCCATCCTGACTCCACCCTGACTGCCAAGTACGAGAGTTGAGCGCGCCGCGGCCGGGGCCACGTGGCGTGGCGCACTTTTGCAAGCAGGTGCTTGCAAAAGTTAGCAACGATGCTGCACCATCGACGCATGGCATCGCTCAACGTCGGCAATCTCGGTGAGTACCTGCGCGACCAGCGGCGCAACGCGCAGCTGTCGTTGCGGCAACTCGCCGACGCCGCCGGGGTGTCCAATCCGTATCTGAGCCAGATCGAGCGCGGCCTGCGCAAGCCGAGCGCCGAGGTTCTGCAGCAGGTCGCCAAGGCCCTGCGGATCTCCGCGGAGACGCTGTACGTGCGGGCCGGGATCCTCGACGAGAAGGAGCGGGACGAGCTGGAGACGCGCGCCGTCATCCTCGCCGACCCCTCCCTCAACGAGCGCCAGAAGCAGGTGCTGCTGCAGATCTACGAGTCGTTCCGCAAGGAGAACGGCTTCGAGACCTCGTCGTACGCGGATCAGGACACGGATCAGGACGAGGACCAGGACGCCACCGGGGACGCCGGTGACACCGGTAAAGAGCCCCGCGCCGCCGACGGCACGTGATGCCCACCAGAAGCACACCCTCACACCCTCAAGTGACAAGCTGATGCGACTCCGGGAGGACCATCGTCATGGCCATCACCGATGACCTGCGCAAGACCCTCAGCAACCCCACGCCCGCGTACTTCGTCGCCGGGTCCGCGGACCTCGCGTTCCAGCAGGCGAAGAAGGTGCCGGGGCTCGTCGAGCAGCTGATCGCCGAGGCGCCGGGCCGTATCGACGCGGTGCGCAACACCGACCCCAAGGCCGTGCAGGACAAGGCCGCCGCCCGCGCCAAAGAGGCGCAGGAAGTCCTCCGGACCAAGGTCACCGAGGCCTTCGGCGCGTTCGACGCCGATCTGAAGAAGCTCGGCGAGACCGCGCAGGACATCGCGCTGCGCAGCGTCGGCGTGGCCGCCGAGTTCGCGGTCAAGGCGCGCGAGCGGTACGACGAGGTCGCCGAGCACGGTGAGCAGGCCGTGAAGTCGTGGCGCGGCGAGGCCGCCGAGGAGATCCTCGACCTGGCCGAGACGGTCGAGCCCGACGCGGAGCCGGAGGCCGGTGCGGCCACCGCTCCCAAGATCGGTCAGCAGTCGACCGCGCCCGCCGAGCCGAAGACCATGGCCGCCGCCCCGGCGAAGAAGCCCGTCGCGAAGAAGACCACGACGCGCAAGACGGCGGCCAAGAAGCCCACGCCGCCCGCGAAGTAGTCGCCTGCCGAGATTCCGCCGTGTGTACGGGGCGGGTACGAGGCGGGTACGGGGCGGGCACTCCCGAGGTGCCCGCCCCGTTGACGGGGTAGCGGGTACCGTGTCCGCGTAATCGATGAGCCGAGACTGGTGGTGGACGTTGTGCTGATGCAAGGGTTCGCGAACTTCATGTGGCTGCTGTCGCTGGCCCTGATCGTCTTCAGCGGATTCGCGCTCATCGACGCCGCCGTCCGGCGCGAGGACGCCTATCGCGCGGCGGACAAGAAGACCAAGCCGTTCTGGCTGATCATCCTCGGCATCGCCTTCGTGGTGAACCTGCTCTTCCCGATCCTGTCGTTCCTGCCGATCATCGGGCTCGTCGCCACCATCGTGTACATGGTCGACGTGCGCCCCGCGATCCAGCAGATCACCGGCGGTGGACGGGGCGGCCGACGCGGCGGCTCCAGCAGCGACGGCCCGTACGGTCCCTACAACGGCGGCCGGTAGCCGTAGCCGATACCGCGGGGCCGTGACCGATACCGCGGCGAGGCAAGGCGAGGAACGTTCCTTCACCGTCCGCCGGGTGACCGGTACCGGTCCAGAAGCAGTACCGCCACGTCGTCCGTCAGATCTCCGCCGTTGAGCTCGCGCACCTCGTTCACGGCCGCTTCGAGCAGCTCGTCGCCCCAGAGGCCCTCGGCGATCTGGCGGCGGACCATCTCCACCATGCCGTCCTGCCCCAGACGCTGGTTCCCCCGGCCGATGCGGCCCTCGATCAGGCCGTCCGTGTAGAGCATCAGGCTCCACGCGCCGCCGAGCTCCACCTGGCGGCGCGGCCAGCGGGCCCGCGGCAGGAGGCCGAGCGCCGGGCCGCCGTCCTCGTACGGAAGCAGCTCGGCGAGGCGGCCCTCGCGTGCGATCAGCGGCGCCGGGTGCCCGGCGAGGCACAGTCCGGCCCGGCGGCCGTCGGGGGCGATGTCGACCGTGCAGAGCGTCGCGAAGATCTCGTCGTCCGCGCGCTCGTGCTCCAGGACCTTCTGGAGCGTCGACAGCAGCTCGTCGCCGCACAGCCCCGCGAAGGTCAGCGCGCGCCAGGCGATCCGCAGCTCCACGCCGAGCGCGGCCTCGTCGGGGCCGTGACCGCAGACGTCGCCGATCATCGCGTGCACGGAGCCGTCCGGGGTGCGCACGGTGTCGTAGAAGTCGCCGCCGAGCAGCGCGCGGGAGCGGCCGGGGCGGTAACGGGCGGCGAAGCGGAGCGGGGAGCCGTCCAGGAGGGGCGTGGGCAGCAGGCCGCGCTCCAGACGGGCGTTCTCCTGTGCGTGCAGCCGTGACTCGGTCAGCTGGCGCTGGGCGACGTCGGCGCGCTTGCGCTCCACCGCGTACCGGATCGTGCGGCTCAGCAGCCGCCCGTCCAGCTCGTCCCGGAACAGGTAGTCCTGGGCGCCGACCCGTACGGCCTCGGCGCCGCGCTCGGACTCGTCGTCCGCGGTGAGCGCGAGGACGGCGTGCCGGGGCGCGAGGCGCAGCACGTGCTGGAGGGCGACGAGCTCGTCCTCGTCCGTCTCCGTGGCGCCCGGCGCGGGCAGGGCCAGGTCGAGCAGGATGCAGTGCACGTCGTCCGTGAGCAGCCGCTCGGCCTCGGTGAGGTTGCGGGCGGTGCGGATGCGGATGGGCTTGCCGGCGGAGTCGAGGAGTTCGGGAACGCTCAGGGAGCCGGTCGGGTCGTCCTCGATCACCAGGAGGGTGAGGCCGGAGCCGTTGCCGGTGTCCTTGTCGGTCGTGGGGCGCTCGTGGGCGGGTGTGGGTGCGTGTTCGGGTGCGGGGGGCGCCGGGGCGTACGGAGGCGCCGGATGAGCCTGACCGCCTTCCGCGGCCGGGATCGCTCTCTGCCGCGGTATGGGTACGGGCATCGCTTGGTTTCCTTCCCTCCCCCCGAGGGCGTGGTGCCGCGCAGGTCGACGCAGCACCGACGGGGACCATAGCGGTAGCCGAGCCTCCATTGGAATGCCGCGCGGCAGACGGCCACCGTCATATGCCGCATCCAGGAACGCAATTGGGCACGGCAGGCCCCCGCCAGGGATGACGAACATCACGCCGCGGAGGTTGAGAGGGGCGGGGCGGGGTGGAGTGGGTCACACGGGGGGTCACACGGGGGTCACACGTGGGTCACCCGCGCGCGGCTGCTTCGGGCCCGCGCGTCGGAGGGGGAGGCGCGGATAGGGGGCGGGGGCAGCTGTCGAGGCTATTTGTCCGGGCGTACGACCCCGAGGATCTGCATCGAGCCCGCTCCCGTGATCGTCACGTCCCGGCCCGGCCGCGGGGCGTGCACGATCGCGCCGTCGCCCAGATACATCCCGACGTGGCTCGCGTCCGAGTGGTAGATGATCAGGTCGCCGGGGCGCATGTTCTTGACGTCCACGTGCGGCAGCTGCTTCCACTGCTCCTGCGACGTCCGCGGAATGCCGCGGCCCGCGGCCGACCAGGCCTTGGAGGTGAGCCCTGAGCAGTCGTACGATCCCGGGCCCTCGGCTCCCCACACGTACGGCTTGCCGATCTGCGCGGTGGCGAACTCGATGGCCTTCTTGCCCTGCGGCGACGCCTTGCCGTTGATGTCCTTGAGGACACCCGAACTCACCCACGCGGACTGCTTCTTGAGGGCGGCGTTCTCCTCCAGCGTGCGCAGCCGGTCCCGCTCCTTCTTCTCCAGCGTCGACTCGATCTTCTCGGCGGCCGCGATCTTCTTCTTGATCTGCTTCTTCGACGCGGCCTTCGCCTTGCGGTTGGCTTCCAGCTTCTTCCAGCGGGCGGTGGCGTCCTTGGCGTAGATCCGCAGGTCGTCCTGGGTGCGCTCCAGCTCGGTCAGCATGCCCTTGGTGGCCTTCTGGCCCTGCCGCATGCGTCCGGCGCCGTCCAGGAACTCGCCCGGGTCCTCGCTGAGCACCAGCTTGGCCTCGTCCGGCATGCCGCCGCCGCGGTACTGCGCGCGGGCCGCGGCGCCCGCGTGGGCCTGCAGTCTCTTGAGCTTCGCCTGGCCGTCGGCGATGTCCTTGGCCAGCTTCACGATTTGCTCGGACTGCTTGTCGGCCTTCTCCTCGGCGGCGTTGTACGCATCCGTGGCCACGCCCGCGTCGTGGTAGAGGTCGTCGATCTCCTTGCGGACCTGTTCAAGTGACGTGTCGGTGCGGGGAGTCGGGCCGGGCGGTGGCTTCGCCGGACTCGCGAAGGCTGTCCCCGGTGCGGCCAGCACCGTCGCCGCGCAGATCAGCGCCACGGCCGTCGCCGTCGAGTATCGCTTGCCAGTCACGCCCCGCCACCCCCGAAAACTGATTTACCGTCAGTAACTTATGGTTCGCCATCGGGATGGTGCCATGCCGGAGCCCGATAGGACAGAGCCCGGCGGACACTTGAATCCCTCCGCCCGCCCCATGTGACGAACAGCACGCGGAGATCGTTCCCCGCTGGTCACGTGGGGGCGTGAGGGTGCGGGGGGGGGCGAAATGGAGTGCGGTGCGCGCCGGGTGGCGTGGCGTCAGGGGCGCGGTGGGGGTCGGCTCTGGGGCGCCGTGGGGGTCGGCTCTGGGGTGCCGTGCGGGTCGGGATCAGGGGCGCCGTGGGGGGCGACCCGGAGTTGCCGTGCGGGTCGGCTCAGGGACGCCGCGGTGCCAACGCCTCCCACCGCACCGTCACTTCCCCCTGCCGCCACCGCGTCACCCCGTCGGCCACCGGCCAGTCGGCGGTCAGATCCCGGACCGCCCTGATCCACCGCTGCCGTGCCCCGTACGAGGCGTACGGCGCCGCGGCCGCCCAGGCCCGGTCGAAGTCCCGTAGGAACGCGTGCACCGGCTCACCCGGCACGTTCCGGTGGATCAGCGCCTTCGGCAGCCGTTCGGCGAGGTCGGAGGGGTGTTCCAGGGAGCCGAGCCGCGTCGCGAAGGTCACCGTGCGCGGCCCCTCGGGCCCGAGCGCGACCCACACGTGCCGGCGCCCGATCTCGTCGCAGGTCCCCTCGACGAGGAGCCCGCCGGGCGAGAGGCGGGCGCGGAGCCGCTCCCAGACGTCGGCGACCTGCTCCTCGTCGTACTGCCGCAGGACGTTCGCGGCCCGGATCAGGACGGGGGAGGCGCCCGGCAGCGGCACCTCGAAGCCGCCGTGCCGGAAGGAGAGGCCCTCGCGCGCGTACGGCGCGGCCGCCGCGACCCGCGCCGGGTCGATCTCGATGCCGACCACGCGCGCGTGGGGCGCGACGGTGCGCAACCTGAGGAGCAGTTCGACCGCCGTCCAAGGGGAGGCGCCGTAGCCGAGGTCGACGGCGACGGGGTCCGGGGAGCGGCGCAGCGCGGCGCCGTGCGTGGCGGCGATCCAGCGGTCCATGCGGCGCAGCCGGTTCGGGTTCGTGGTCCCGCGCGTCACCGTTCCCACGGGGCGGGGAGGGGTGCGTGGGGCCATGGGAGAAGGGTATGCGGGGGCAACGGTTGAGAACTCCACGTAATGCTTTGGCAAAAAGAGCCGGGGCGGAAATGGAGCAGCGACCTCCGGTGTTCTCCCTGCGGAGGACCGTACGCCCTCCGTGTTGTCATGCCCGTACACGAGGAGGAACGCCACGTGAGCCAGTACGTGTCCAGGCTCGGGCGTCGCTCCCCGGCGGCACCCTCCCGGCTCCGCATCCCCGGCGCCCACCGGCGTCCGCGCCGCGTGGCCATGCTCAGCGTGCACACCTCACCCCTGCACCAGCCCGGCACGGGCGACGCGGGCGGCATGAACGTCTACATCGTCGAGCTCGCCAAGCGCCTCGCCGCGATCAACATCGAGGTCGAGATCTTCACGCGCGCCACCACCGGAGGGCTCCCGCCCGCCGTGGAGATGGCGCCCGGCGTCCTCGTGCGGCACGTCGACGCGGGCCCCTACGAAGGGCTCGCCAAGGAAGAGCTGCCCGCCCAGCTCTGCGCCTTCACCCACGGCGTGATGCAGGCC
This sequence comes from Streptomyces sp. NPDC046465, assembly GCF_040646035.1. Taxonomy (NCBI): domain Bacteria; kingdom Bacillati; phylum Actinomycetota; class Actinomycetes; order Kitasatosporales; family Streptomycetaceae; genus Streptomyces; species Streptomyces sp. NPDC046465. The sequence continues at coordinate 243,483 of NZ_JBEYZK010000007.1, read as the reverse complement.
TGGGCGGGCCACCGCCCCGGCTACTACGACCTGGTCCACTCCCACTACTGGCTCTCGGGCCACGTCGGCTGGCTCGCGGCCGAACGGTGGGGCGTCCCCCTCGTCCACGCCATGCACACCATGGCGAAGGTCAAGAACGCGGCGCTCGCCACGGGCGACACCCCCGAGCCCGCCGCCCGCGTCATAGGCGAGACACAGATCGTCCGCGCCGCCGACCGCCTCATCGCCAACACCGCCGAAGAGGCCGACGAGCTCGTACGCCACTACGAGGCCGAGCCCGGCAAGGTCGCCGTCGTCCACCCCGGCGTGAACCTCGACCGGTTCCGCCCCGCCGACGGCCGCGCCGCCGCCCGGCACCGCCTCGGCCTGCCGCAGAACGCCCTCGTACCGCTCTTCGCGGGCCGCATCCAGCCCCTGAAGGCTCCGGACCTGCTGCTCCGCGCGGTCGCCGTGCTCCTGGACGAGCGGCCCGCACTGCGTTCGAACATCGTCGTCCCGATCGTCGGCGGCCCGAGCGGCAGCGGCCTCGCGAAGCCGGAAGGGCTGCAGAAGCTGGCCGCGAAGCTGGGCATCGCGGACGTCGTCCGCTTCCAGCCGCCGGTCGGCCAGGAGCAGTTGGCGGACTGGTTCAGGGCGGCCTCGGTCCTGGTCATGCCCTCCTACAGCGAGTCCTTCGGTCTCGTCGCCATAGAGGCGCAGGCCGCGGGCACGCCGGTCCTCGCGGCCTCGGTGGGCGGCCTGCCCGTCGCCGTGCGCGACGGGGAGACCGGCTTCCTGATCTCCGGCCACGAACCGGCCCACTACGCGCGCGTGCTGCGCGATTTCGCCGACCGGCCCCACCTCGTGGACCGGATGGGGGCGGCCGCGGCCCGGCACGCGCAGTCCTTCGGCTGGGACACGGCGGCGAACGCGACGGCGGACGTCTACACCGCCGCCATGCACGATTTCCGGCGTCACGTACGCTCGCACCATGGCTGAGCAGGCAGACACCGCGACGATCATCGAGCGGACCCTGGACGACGCCGAGCTCGAGTGGGAGGCGCCCGAGCCCGGCTCGTACGTGGTGAAGCTGCCGGGTACGCGGAAACTCTCGACGACGCTCTCGTTGCGGGTCGGCAATCACTCCCTCTCCCTGAACGCCTTCGTGATCCGGCACCCCGACGAGAACCACGAAGCGGTCCACCGCTGGCTCCTGGAGCGCAACCTCCGCCTCTACGGCGTCAGTTACGCGATCGACTCCCTCGGCGACATCTACCTCGCCAGCAAGCTGCCGCTCTCAGCGGTCACTCCCGCCGAGCTCGACCGCCTCCTCGGGGCGGTCCTCTCCGCCTCGGACGACTCCTTCAACACGCTTCTCGAACTCGGGTTCGCTTCGGCGATCCGTAAGGAGTACGAGTGGCGGGTCTCCCGGGGGGAGTCGACGCGGAACCTTGACGCGTTCACGCATCTGACGCAGCGAGGTTAGAACCCGCCGCCGGGTCCGCCGCCACCGGCACCACCGGCACCACAACCTCCGCGACGGCCTCCTCCGCCGGAAGCCCCCGCATCAATCCCCAGTACCCCAGCGCCGCCCCCGTCCCGAGCACCGCGCACGCCCCCCACAGCCACTCCGCCCCGAACCGGTCGATCATCGTGCCCGACATCAGCGGAGCGACGAGCGCGGCGACGGACCACGACATCGTGTACATGCCCTGGTAGCGCCCGCGTCCGTGGGTGGGCGAGAGCCGTACGACCAGGCCGGTCTGGGTCGGCGCGTTGACGATCTCGGCGAGCGTCCACACGCACACCGTGAGCGCGAAGACGCCGACAGAACCGGCGAACACGGTGAGCCCGAAGCCGTACCCGGCGAGCACCGAGGAGATCACCAACAGCCGTCGCGGATCGCGGTGTTCGATGAACCGCGTGACGGGGATCTGCAGGGCGACGATCAGGACGCCGTTGACGGCGATGGCGATGCCGTAGTCGGCGGGCGTGAATCCGGCCGCGCCCATGGCGACCGGCAGGCCCACCGACCCCTGCTGGAAGATCAGCGCGACGACGAAGGAAAGGCCGACGACGCTCATGAACCGCCCGTCCCGCAGGACGGCCCCGAGGCCGGTCTCCGGCTCGGACGCCTTCTCCAGGGCGGTGCGCACGGGCCGCGACTCCGGCAGCTTCATGAAGACGACGATCGCGCAGGCCATCGTCATGGCGGCCTCGATGAGGAAGCCGACCCGGTAGCTGTACGAGGCGATGAACCCGGCGCCGGCCGAGGAGACGGCGAATCCGAGGTTGATGGCCCAGTAGTTGAGCGAGAACGCCCGTACCCGGTCCTCGGGGCGCACGATGTCGGCCATCATCGCCTGCACGGCGGGGCGGGAGGCGTTGCTCGCCATGCCCACAAGGAAGGCGACGCCCGCGATGGCGACGGGGTGCTGCACGAAGCCGAGCACCGCCACCGACACGGCGGTCGAGGCCTGGGCGATCAGCAGGGTGGGACGCCGTCCGAGCCGGTCGGCCATGACCCCCGCGCCCAGCGAGGAGACGACGCCGCCGAGTCCGTGGAGGGCGGCGACGAGACCGGCGTACGAGGCCGAATAGCCCCGCTCCAGGGTGAGGTACAGGGCCATGAAGGTGGCGACGAAGGCGCCGAGCCGGTTGACCAGGGTGCTCGTCCACAGCCACCAGAAGGCGCGGGGCAGACCCGAGACGCTCTCGCTGACGGCGCGTCTCACGGCGGTGAACGGCATAGGTATCCCCCGGAACATGTAAGTGACGTAAGTGACTCATGCATGTAAGTGGCTCATGCGGCACTCGCACATTACGAGCGCGTGCCCCGGACAGCCACTCAATTGACGGGAGCCGTCAACTGTCACCCCTGCCGTATGCACCCACGCCCGCGCGCGCGAGGGCCCCCGCGGTTGGATTACGCTCAGAGGCATGGCCGACGCACCGTACAAGCTGATCCTCCTCCGCCACGGCGAGAGCGAATGGAACGCGAAGAACCTGTTCACCGGCTGGGTGGACGTCAACCTCAACGAGAAGGGCGAGAAGGAGGCGGTCCGCGGCGGTGAGCTGCTGAAGGACGCCGGCCTGCTCCCCGACGTGGTCCACACGTCGCTCCAGAAGCGCGCGATCCGCACGGCCCAGCTGGCGCTGGAGTCCGCCGACCGCCACTGGATCCCGGTCCACCGCAGCTGGCGCCTGAACGAGCGGCACTACGGTGCGCTGCAGGGCAAGGACAAGGCCCAGACGCTCGCCGAGTTCGGCGAGGAGCAGTTCATGCTGTGGCGCCGCTCGTACGACACCCCGCCCCCGGCGCTGGACCGCGAGGCCGAGTACTCCCAGTTCTCCGACCCCCGCTACGCGACGCTCCCGCCCGAGCTGCGCCCCCAGACGGAGTGCCTCAAGGACGTCGTCGTCCGCATGCTCCCCTACTGGTTCGACGGCATCGTCCCCGACCTCCTCACCGGCAGGACGGTCCTGGTCGCGGCCCACGGAAACTCCCTCCGCGCCCTCGTCAAGCACCTCGACGGCATCTCGGACGAGGACATCGCGGGCCTGAACATCCCCACGGGCATTCCGCTCTCCTACGAACTGGACGCCGAGTTCAAGCCCTTGAACCCGGGCGGCACCTACCTCGACCCGGACGCCGCGAAGGCAGCGATCGAGGCAGTCAAGAACCAGGGCAAGAAGAAGTAGCTCCGACGCTTCAAGCCGGACGCTTGCGGCCCCTGCCTGCGGATCTCCGCAGGCAGGGGCTTCTCGTTACGGCCTCTTGTGAACATGACGGAGCCGCAGATTTCAACGACCCGCCCCTCGGTGTCGTACGCGCTCCGACTTCGAAGACCTCGACGACATGCCGGCCCGCCGAGGCACCCACCGGTGAGCTTCTCAAACCTGCGCGCTGCGCTGCCCTGACCTGGGCCTGCACGCGGGCGCGGCCGCCCCATGGGCCGTAGTTGCCGGACCAGCGCGCGCTCAGGACGGCCAAGCGTCGGCCATCCTGAAGGAGACCACGGTTCCGCCGAAGCGGCTGGCTCCGGCGTGCCAAGAGTCGGCGACAGAGTCGACGAGGAGCAGCCCGCGGCCGTGCGCGTCGCTGGCATCGGGGCGCCTGAGCCGTACGTTCTCCGGGAGTCCCGGGTTGTGCACCTTGACCTGGAGGGAACCACCCTTGCGGAACCACTCCACCCGAACGACCCAGGGCTCGTCCGACCTGCCATGGACGACGGCGTTGGTCACGAGCTCCGAGATCAGCAGGACGCAGTCGTCGACGGAGCAGGCGGGGTCGTACGGAGTGATGAACTTCCGGAACCAGCGCCGAGCCCGAGGCACGGACTCTGCGACGGGGCGCAGAGTCATCGCACCGAGACGCGGCGACTCTTCGCAGGGATTGTGGTCGATCGTGTAGGTCATCAGCGTCCTGCACCTCTCGCTCCAGAGGCCCCGAGGGTGACCTCTCTATACATCTCACTCTCTCCAGCATCTCTAGAGACGTCAATCGAAAATGCGGAAAGGGTAGACGCCTGCACAGGTGACTACTCGCAGCGAACGAACGCCCAACCTGTGGCCTAAGGTGTCTAGAGATGAGCGGGAGGAGGCCTACGGGATGGCCCACACCGAAGACGGCCCTCGGCCCAAGTACCAGCGGATCGCCGACGCTTTGCGCGAGGCGATCCAGGCGGGCCAGTACGGTCCCGGTGATCGACTGCCGGGTGAGAACGACCTCATGACCACGCACGGCGTTGCCCGCATGACGGCACGCCAGGCCCTGGGTGTCCTTCGGGATGAAGGCCTCGCTGAAGCCCGTAAGGGTGCAGGTGTGTTCGTCCGCACCTTTCGCCCGCTGCGGCGTCGAGGCATCCAGCGGCTGGCCGAGCAGCAGTGGGGTAACGGCCGCTCCATCTGGTCGGCGGACATCGAGGACCGCTCTCTTGAAGTGGACCAGGTCACCGTGTCCGGGGAGGCCGCACCCGAACGCATTGGTGCGGTCTTGGAGTTGGCCGCCGAGGAACCGGTGTGCGTGAGGCGCCGGCGTTTCGTCTTGGACGGCAAGCCTGTCCTGCTCGCGACGAGCTACCTGCCCATGCTCCTGGTCGCCGGATCCGCGATCACCCGAGAGGACACCGGGGAGGGCGGAACGTACGCCAGGCTCGCCGACCTCGGCCACAAACCGGTGCACTTCCGCGAAGAGATTCGCTCACGCATGCCGTCCAAGGACGAAGGGGCGCGCTTGAGCATGTCGGAGGGCACCCCTGTCATGGTCATCTGCCGTACGGCCTTCACGACCGAAGGACGCCCCGTCGAGGTCAACGAAATGACGCTGGACGCCGCCTCGTACGTCCTGGAGTATGACTTCGACGCCTAGCCGCTTTCCTCGCGGTGGGCGCCGCACCTCACGGTGACCCCGAATCCGTTATGCCCTCCGCGAGTTGGCCCACCGCGTTCAGGATGCTATGGCCGAAGTCCGTCGGGGCGACCACCACTCCGAACGCCACTGCGAGCGCCATCGTCACCATCTGGTCGCCCCGGCTCCTGGCCTGCACTTTGCGGCGCAGCAGGAAGAAGAGGATGACTGCCAGGAGCACCGCTACGTTGATCGTCAGCACCATTGGCCAGGCCCCCTGCACGTGAGTAACGTCCCGGCCTTCCTGTGTAACCCCTAACTCCACCCCGTGTCCGTCCGATTACCTGTAGTTGGCAGCAATGCGCTCTCTCGGGGCCGAATCGATGCGCGGCTCAAGCGATGCACAACGCGGACTGGTGCGAAGTTCGAGCAGGATTTAGGTCAGGGGACCGGCCATGTTCCCGTCCGCGGGTGGTCCGGCGGTATCGGGCCGGTCTCGCCCTTGCGCTTCGCCAGGCGCCTCCCTGCGATGTGGTACGCCCACGCGTGCGTGGAGACCTTCTTCGCCACGCCGAAGTGCCTGCCCGTCGCCGCGTCGAGGACCTGGTGGTACTCCTGCAGCAGGTCCCAGGACATCTCCGCGAACTCGGCGTCGGCCCACCCGTAGAGGTGCTGGAGCTCGAACCGTACGGCGGCCAGGAAGTGAAGCTCGCCGCGCTCCTTCGGCTCGGTTCTGCCGCCGTGTGTGCACGCCGTGCCGGGAGACGCACGTCGTACCGGAAGCCCTCCGCATCCTCGGCTCGTGGTCGTTCCTGAGGGTGTGGAAGGGCGTCGTCAGGTACGGGAACAGGGAACAGGTACTCCATGGTGAAGTTCCGGATGATTTCCATGGCGTCGCGGTCGAAGCCGCCCGCGTCGTTCCGGTGACCCTGCGCCCTCAGGATCAGGTGGCGGGGCTTGGCATGGCTGATCTTCGCGCAACAGACCACGCGCGCGTGCGCCGTTGATGCGCCCCGCCCGCGTGGGCATGCAATGGGCAACAGGCAGTACGTCGTACGCCTTCGAGGAGGAGACCATGGCCGAGTGCCCTATGCGCGAACCCGTCCCCGAGCAGCCGGTCGACACGCCTGGGCTGCCCGCCCTCGTACTTCTGGGTGCCTGCGGCTGCGGCTCCGGCTGCGGCTGTGGCTGCCAGTCCGGTGGTCCCTGCCAGTGCGGGGGCGGCTGCGGCTGACCGAAGGACCGGCAGGAGCGCACACGGCTGTGCCCCGCGCGGCGTCCTGACGACGTCGGGCGGGGCACAGGCGCGCGGGCCACAGGCGCGCGGGGCACAGGCGCGCGTGGAGCACAGGCGCATGGAGCACATGCCGTGCGGCAGCAGCCCTACGCCCCGCCCTCCACCGGCGCCGGTCCCGTCGACTGGATCTCGTCCGCGTGCTCGCCCGTGACCAGGTACACGACGCGCTTCGCCACCGACACCGCGTGGTCCGCGAAGCGCTCGTAGTAGCGGCCGAGCAGCGTCACGTCGACGGCCGTCTCGATGCCGTGCTTCCAGCGGTCGTCCATCAGGTGCTGGAAGAGCGTGCGGTGCAGCTGGTCCATCTCGTCGTCGTCCTGCTCCAGTTGGAGCGCGAGGTCGACGTCCTTGGTGATGATGACCTCCGCCGCCTTCGCCATCAGGCGCTGCGCGAGCTGGCCCATCTCCAGGATCGTGGCGTGCAGGTCCCGCGGCACCGCCGAGTCCGGGAAGCGGAGCCTCGCCAGCTTCGCGACGTGCTGGGCGAGGTCGCCCGAGCGCTCCAGGTCGGCGCTCATGCGCAGCGAGGTGACGACGATGCGCAGATCGGTGGCGACGGGCTGCTGGCGCGCGAGCAGGGCTATCGCGCGGGCCTCCAGGTCGTGCTGCAGATCGTCGACCTTCTGGTCGGCGGCGATCACGCTCTCGGCCATCTTCAGGTCGGCGTCGAGCATGGCCGTCGTGGCGCGCCCGATCGCGGACCCGACGAGGCGGGCCATCTCGACCAGGCTGTCGCCGATCGAGTCAAGTTCCTCGTGGTACGCGTCCCGCATGTGGCTGTCCCTCTCTCGTACGTCTCAGGGGGCTGGCCCCTACGCTCCCACGGTGCGGGCCGGACGCGTCCGTTTCCGGCACCCCAAATGAATCACCCCCGTCATCAAGGTGAACTGTGGGCGACGTAGGGCGGCGACCCGGCCCGTACCCGCCGCGCCCCGGTCGGGGGAAGTGAACCAGCACCGTCCCCACGGTGAACTCTGGGCGACGAGTGTTCGAGGCGGCACCCGTTTGGCTGTGGGCGACACCGAACCGGCGCATAACCTGGAGACATGGACGTGAACGCGGCGGTCGCCGCAGCGGCAGCGATCGCCGGAGTGTGCACCGGTGTCATCGCCATGCTGGCGTTCCGATGGAGCGAGCGCGACCAGAAACGCCCCACCCGGACCTCCCTGCACACCGACCCCGTACTCCCACCGGGCGTGGACACGGTGCTCTCCGTACTGCGCTCCTCCGCTGTCGTCCTCGACGAGGCCGACAGCGTGGTCAAGGCCAGCTCGGCCGCGTACGCCCTGGGGCTCGTACGCGGCGGGAAGCTCGCCGTCGAGCCGATGCTGCAGATGGCCCGCGACACCCGCCGCGACGGGGAGATACGCCAGGTCGAGCTGGACCTGCCCCGGCGCGGCACCGGCCGCGGTGAGGCCCTCGCGGTCTCCGCGCGGGTGGCGCCGCTCGGCTCGCGCCTTGTGCTCCTCCTGGTCGAGGACCTCACGGAGGCCCGCCGCATCGAGGCCGTCCGCCGTGACTTCGTCGCGAACGTGAGCCACGAGCTGAAGACCCCCGTGGGCGCCCTCAGCCTCCTCTCCGAGGCCGTCATGGACGCCTCCGAGGACCCCGAGGCCGTCGAGCGCTTCGCGGGCCGCATGCAGATAGAGGCGACCCGCCTGACCAGCCTCGTCCAGGAGCTCATCGACCTCTCCCGGGTGCAGAACGACGACCCCTTGGAGGACGCCGAACCCGTCCGCGTCGACGAACTGGTGGCGGAGGCGATCGACCGCAGCCGTCACCAGGCCTCCCACAAGCAGATCACCATGGCCGCGGGCGGCGCCGCCGAGCTGCAGATCTGGGGCAACCGCGGCCAGCTCGCGGCGGCCCTCGGCAACCTCGTCGAGAACGCCGTGAACTACAGTCCGGCCCGCACCCGCGTGGGCATAGCCGCCCGCCGGGTCACCGCACCCGGCGGGGACCTCATCGAGGTCGCGGTCACCGACCAGGGCATCGGCATCTCCGACAAGGACAAGGAGCGCATCTTCGAGCGCTTCTACCGCGTAGACCCGGCCCGCTCCCGGGCCACCGGCGGCACCGGCCTCGGCCTCGCCATCGTCAAGCACGTGGCCGCCTCGCACGGCGGGGAGGTCACCGTGTGGAGCTCCGAGGGACAGGGCTCCACCTTCACCCTGCGGCTGCCCGAGGCGGCCGCACACCGCGACCGCGGAAACGGCCACGGCGGCGGCGGACTCGACGAAGAGACCACCTCACCGGGCGAGTCCGCCGCGACCACCACGTACGAACCCATTCCTGCCCCGGAGGTCCTTCCGTGACCCGAGTGCTCGTCGTCGAGGACGAGGAATCCTTCAGCGACGCTCTGTCCTACATGCTCCGCAAGGAGGGCTTCGAAGTCGCCATCGCGGCGACAGGCCCGGACGGACTCGACGAATTCGAGCGCAACGGCGCCGACCTCGTCCTGCTCGACCTGATGCTGCCGGGCCTGCCCGGCACCGAGGTCTGCCGTCAGCTGCGCAGTCGCTCCAACGTCCCGGTGATCATGGTCACCGCCAAGGACAGCGAGATCGACAAGGTGGTCGGCCTGGAGATAGGAGCCGATGACTACGTCACCAAGCCCTTCTCCTCGCGCGAACTGGTCGCCCGCATCCGCGCGGTGCTGCGCCGCCGGGGCGAGCCGGAGGAGGTCGCCCCGCAGGCCCTGGAGGCCGGCCCGGTCCGCATGGACGTGGACCGCCACGTGGTGACGGTCTCCGGCTCCAAGGTCGACCTGCCCCTCAAGGAGTTCGACCTCCTGGAGATGCTCCTGCGCAACGCGGGCCGCGTCCTCACCCGTATGCAGCTCATCGACCGCGTCTGGGGTGCGGACTACGTGGGGGACACCAAGACCCTCGACGTCCACGTCAAGCGCCTGCGCGCCAAGATCGAGCCGGACCCGGGGGCGCCGCGCTATCTGGTGACCGTCCGCGGCCTGGGCTACAAGTTCGAGCCGTAGGCCGCCACACACGGCCTCGCAACGGCATGAAGGGCGGGACCCCCGGTCGGGGTCCCGCCCTTCATGTCATGTCTGCCGTGTCTGCCGTGCTGGGTGACGTACGCCGATCAGTGCTCGGCACCGGCACCGGCGTCAGCACCGTCACCGGCGTCCGTGCCGGAACCCGTGCCCGTGCCGGAACCCGTGCCCGTGCCCGCATTGTGCGACGCGGAGCCCGACGGCTTCGAACCCGGGCCGTCGGACGCCTTGTGGGACGGGTCGCCGGAGCCGTTCGGCGTCGGCTCGCCGGACTTGATGGGCTTCTCCGGCTTCTCGTCCGGCGACTGCGGAACCTCGCTCGGCCCCCACTTGCTGAAGTAGCTCTCCGCGGGGACGACGAACGCTTCCATCTTCACGTCGCCGGTCTTGCGGAACGAGAAGGTGACCGGCTGCGCGTTGCCGTCCTTGACGGACTCGCGGCTCACGGGCAGGACAGCGGAGGCGTTGTTCTTGCCGCCGATGACGACGGAGCCGCCGGCCGGGATGGTCAGCGGACCGTTCGGCTTGGAGGCCTTGTCGTCCTTGCCCGGCGTGAGCTTGGCCTTCTTGGACGAGCCGTCGACCGCGATGGCGTTCAGGGTCTCGGGCTTGTCGCCGGTGTTGAAGATCGTCGCGGAGACCGCGGCCGGGCCCTTGGACTCGGGGTCCGGCTGCGTGATGACCATGGCGTTCTGGATCTTGATGTCGCCGACGGAGGTCGCCGCGTTGTCCGGCTTGACCTCCATCGTCTGAGCGTTGTTGCCTGCGGCGCACGCGGAGAGCGACGCAAGCGAGAACGCGATGGCGGTGGCGGCGAGGGCGCCGCGTCGAAGGCTGCGGCTCACGGCGGCGGCAACTCCTTGAACGTGGGCGGTACAGGACGGTCGGGCGACCGTAAAGCCGCCCTAAGGGTGTGTCAGCGCGCTTAGGTTACCGAGCCGTTCCCGCACCACCGCACCCGACCCGCCCCTTAAGACCAGTCCGACGCGTCCGGCGCGCCGCCGGGGAGCGCGGGCCCCATCGGATGCCCCGCGTCTCACGCGCCTCAAAGTCCCCGCCGCCCGGCATTCGTATAAGCGCCGCCAAGAGCTCCCGTGCCCCGTCTTCTGCTCCGTCCTGCGGATTTCCGGTAAGGAATGCGGGGGTAGTCCGGAAATTGATCATCCGGCGGCTTGATCAATTCGGGAATCGCGTCGGGCGGCGCTCGGCACACCTCTGCGACCTCCGAACGGAGTATCGAAAGTTCACCGCTTGGAACCGCGCAAACCGGGACGTTCGGCCGTCCCTGACGCTCTTCGGGGGCGCGTATCGGGCGCGTTTCCGGCTCCCCGGAGAGCCGCTCCGACCTGCGAATACCCCGTTCCGAGGGCCCTCCGCAGCACGTTCCTGTTGCTGTTGTCAAGCCCCGAGATATGCCCTGACCTGCGAAAACGCCATTCAGAAGAGGCGATTCTCGTGTTAGGATGGATAGCCACGGAAGGGGTACCTGTCACATGACGTTCAAGGTTGGCGACACCGTGGTCTATCCCCATCACGGGGCCGCGCTGATCGAGGCTATCGAAACTCGCCAGATCAAAGGCGTGGACAAGACCTACTTGGTGCTGAAGGTCGCCCAGGGCGACCTGACGGTACGTGTGCCAGCGGACAATGCGGAGTTCGTCGGTGTGCGTGATGTGGTCGGGCAGGACGGCCTCGACCGGGTCTTCGAAGTACTGCGCGCGCCGTATGCCGAAGAGCCCACGAACTGGTCGCGTCGCTACAAGGCAAATCTCGAGAAGCTCGCCTCCGGCGATGTCATCAAGGTCGCGGAAGTCGTACGTGACCTGTGGCGTCGTGAGCGGGAGCGTGGACTGTCGGCCGGCGAGAAGCGCATGCTCGCCAAGGCCCGCCAGATCCTGGTGAGCGAGCTCGCCCTCGCGGAGAATACGAACGAGGACAAGGCCGAGGCCCTGCTGGACGAGGTCCTCGCGTCCTGACGCGGATGGCCCGAGGCACCTCTGCCTCGGCGGTTCCGCGCTGAATCGGCGCAGCAATGCCGCGGTGCCCGCTGACCCTTCTGGGAGTCGCCGGGCGCTGCGGCATGTTCGTACCCGGATCCTCTTTCGTACGCAGGTCGTCTTTCGCACCCAAGGACCATGCTTCGTGCCGGCGGGACCATGCTTCGTGCTGACGTGCCGGGCTCGGGCGGCCTGACTCGACCGAATGTCACGGAAGGGTCCGGTCAAGGCGTCCGTCCCGCCCGGCACGGTGTGGCCATACCCATGTCGGTCGAGCACACAAACCTGAACGGAACCGATGTCTAGCGAATCCCGTACCGCGGTGGTCATTCCCGCGGCGGGGCGGGGCGTGCGCCTCGGCCCCGGCGCCCCCAAAGCGCTTCGCGCGCTGAACGGCACCCCGATGCTCATCCACGCCGTGCGCGCCATGGCGGAGTCCCGCGCCGTCTCCCTCGTCGTCGTGGTGGCACCGCCGGACGGCGCCCCCGAGGTCAAGACCCTCCTCGACGACCACGCGCTGCCCGAGCGGACCGACTTCGTCGTCGTGCCCGGCGGGGAGAGCCGCCAGGACTCCGTGCGGGCCGGTCTCGACGCGCTGCCGCCCGGCTTCGACATCGTGCTCGTGCACGACGCGGCCCGCCCGCTCGTGCCCGTCGACACAGTCGACGGCGTCATCGGGGCGGTACGCGACGGAGCGCCCGCCGTGGTCCCCGCGCTGCCGCTGACCGACACCGTCAAGCAGGTCGAGCCCGCCTCCGAGCCGGGTGGGCCCGAGCCCGTCGTGGCGACGCCCGAGCGTGCGCGGTTGCGCGCGGTGCAGACCCCGCAGGGCTTCGACCGGGCCACGCTCGTACGCGCCCACGAATGCGTCACCGAGAACGTCACGGACGACGCGAGCATGGTCGAGCAGCTGGGGCTGCCCGTCGTCGTCGTGCCCGGCCACGAGGAGGCCTTCAAGGTGACGCGCCCCTTGGACCTCGTGCTCGCCGAGGCCGTTCTCGCCCGCAGGAGGGCCAACGATGGCTTCTGAGATCCCCGCTTCTGAGACCCCCGCTTCTGAGATCCCCGCCCCCGTACTGCTCCCGCAGGTCGGCATCGGCACCGACATCCACGCCTTCGAAGAGGGCCGCGAGCTGTGGTGCGCGGGCCTGAAGTGGGAGGACGAGGGCCCCGGGCTCGCCGGGCACTCCGACGCCGACGTCGTCGCGCACGCCGCCTGCAACGCGCTGTTCTCCGCGGCGGGCCTCGGCGACCTCGGCGCGCACTTCGGCACCGGACGCCCGGAGTGGTCCGGCGCGTCCGGCCTGACACTGCTCACCGAGGCCGCCCGCATCGTCCGGGACGCAGGCTTCACCGTCGGCAACGTCGCCGTGCAGGTCATCGGCGACCGCCCGAAGATCGGCAAGCGCAGGGACGAGGCGCAGAAGGTCCTCTCCGAGGCGGCCGGCGCGCCCGTGTCCGTCTCCGGGGCCACCACCGACGGCCTGGGGTTCCCGGGCCGCGGCGACGGGCTCGCGGCGGTCGCCACCGCGTTGGTCGTACGTACGTCGTCCTGAGAGGGGCAGCGGGGTAGTCATAAGCCGCGTACGGGGCAATAGGGCGATAAGCCCCACCTGTAAGCCCCGTACGTAAGCCCTGTACAAGGCTTACGACCACCCCCCTCTCGAAGGAGTGAGCCCCATGGCCGCCGCACTGTCCGACCAGCTCAAGGAGCTGCTCGACACCCCCGTCTTCATCACCGTGGCGACGATTCAGCCCGATGGCAGTCCGCAGCTGTCGCCGGTCTGGGTGAAGCGGGACGGGGACGAGGTGTTGTTCTCGACCACCGTCGGCCGTCGCAAGGAGAAGAACCTGCGGCGTGATCCGCGGGTGACGGTGCTGGTGCAGCCGTTCGACGCCCCGTATACGTACGCGGAGATCCGTGGCACGGCGACGATGACGACGGAGGGCGGGCAGGAGCTCATCGACGAGCTGTCGGTGAAGTACACGGGCAAGCCGTACGCGGAGTTCAACCCGTCGTCCAAGGACGACAGCGAACGGGTGGTCGTGCGGGTGGCCGCGCGCAAGGTGGTCGGCAGCATCTGAGGGCCGCGTTCGCTCCGCGGGAGGGCCGGACGGCTGTCCCCCTGCCCGCGGGCGGAGCCCGCTGATGGATGCAGCATCACCGTGGCGACGATTCAGCCCGACGGCAGTCCGCAGCTGTCGCCGGTCTGGGTGAAGCGGGACGGGGACGAGGTGTTGTTCTCGACCACCGTCGGCCGTCGCAAGGAGAAGAACCTGCGGCGTGATCCGCGGGTGACGGTGCTGGTGCAGCCGTTCGACGCCCCGTATACGTACGCGGAGATCCGTGGCACGGCGACGATGACGACGGAGGGCGGGCAGGAGCTCATCGACGAGCTGTCGATGAAGTACACGGGGAAGCCGTACGCGGAGTTCAACCCGTCGTCCAAGGACGACAGCGAACGGGTGGTCGTGCGGGTGGCCGCGCGCAAGGTGGTCGGCAGCATCTGAAGGTCGCCGCGTGGCGGGTGACGTCACAGTTCGGTGCCCTGTCGCCCAAGGGGGCACAGGGCACTGCCCCGCGACCACTACCCTGGAGTGGTGACGATTCGCCTGTACGACACCAGCGCCCGGCAGATCCGTGACTTCAGCCCCCTCAACGACGGCTGCGTCTCGATCTACCTCTGTGGTGCCACGGTGCAGGCGGCCCCGCACATCGGGCACATCCGCTCGGGCCTGAACTTCGACATCATGCGCCGCTGGTTCGCCTACCGCGGCTACGACGTGACGTTCGTGCGGAACGTGACCGACATCGACGACAAGATCATCAAGAAGTCGGCCGAGCAGGACCGCCCCTGGTGGTCGATCGGGTACGCGAACGAGCGCGCCTTCAACAGCGGATACGACGCGCTCGGCTGCCTCCCGCCCACGTACGAGCCGCGGGCGACCGGCCACATCACCGAGATGGTCGAGATGATGCGCGGCCTCATCGAGCGCGGCCACGCGTACGAGGCCGAGGGCAACATCTACTTCGACGTGCGCTCCTTCCCCGGCTACCTGGAACTCTCCAACCAGGACCTCGACGAGCTGCGCCAGCCCTCCGGCGAGGGCGAGACCGGCAAGCGCGACCCGCGCGACTTCGCCATGTGGAAGGCCGCCAAGGAGGGGGAGCCCAGCTGGGAGACCCCCTGGGGCCGCGGCCGCCCCGGCTGGCACCTGGAGTGCTCGGCGATGGCCCACAAGTACCTGGGCCGCGAGTTCGACATCCACGGCGGCGGGATCGACCTGATCTTCCCGCACCACGAGAACGAGATCGCCCAGGCCAAGGCCTTCGGCGACGCGTTCGCGCGCTACTGGGTGCACAACGGCTGGGTCACCATGAGCGGCGAGAAGATGTCGAAGTCCCTCGGGAACTCGGTCCTCGTCAGCGAGATGGTCAAGCAGTGGCGGCCCATCGTCCTGCGCTACTACCTGGGCACCCCGCACTACCGCTCGATGATCGAGTACAGCCCGGAGGCCCTGCGCGAGGCCGAGTCCGCGTTCGCCCGCATCGAGGGCTTCGTACAGCGCGTGGTGGAGAAGGCCGGCGGGATCGTGGAACCCGCCGCCCAGGTGCCGCCCGCGTTCGCCGACGCCATGGACGACGACATGGGCGTCCCGCAGGCGCTCGCCATCGTGCACACCACGGTCCGCCAGGGCAACAGCGCGCTGGCCGCCGACGACAAGGAAGCCGCCGTGGCGCGCCTCGCCGAGGTGCGGGCCATGCTCGGTGTCCTCGGCCTCGACCCGCTCGACCCGCACTGGGACGGCGGAGCGAGCGACCGGGGCGAGGACCTGCACGGCGTGGTCGACACCCTGGTGCGCCTGGTCCTCGACCAGCGCGAGGCCGCCCGCGGCCGCAAGGACTACGCCAGCGCCGACGCCATCCGCGACCAGCTGAACCAGTCGGGCCTCGTCATCGAGGACAGCCCGACAGGCCCCCGCTGGACGCTCGGTCCGCGCTGAGCGACACCGCTGATGTGCCGCCCGGCCTTCCGGGCGGCACACTTCATAGACGTACACCCGTGCGCGTACGCACGTACGCGCCCACGCATCACAACAGACAGGTAGGTCATGGCCGCTAACAACCGCCGCATGTCCGGCAAGAAGGGCGCGCAGGTCGGCAGCGGCGGCAATCGGCGCCGCGGCCTCGAGGGCAAGGGTCCGACGCCGCCCGCCGAGGCGCGCAAGGGGCATGTGAAGAACCGCGTCGCCACCGCCAAGGCCAAGAAGGCGGCAGGACGCCGTCCCGTGGCCAAGAACCGCGGTGGCAAGGGCACGTCCGAGATGGTCGTCGGCCGCAACCCGGTCTTCGAGGCGCTGCGCGACGGCGTCCCCGCCACCACGCTCTACGTCCAGCAGTTCATCGACAACGACGAGCGGGTCCGCGAGGCGCTGCAGCTCGCGGCCGAGCGCGGCGGCATCCACCTCATGGAGGCGCCGCGGCCCGAGCTTGACCGCATGACGAACGGCCTGAACCACCAGGGCCTCGTCCTCCAGGTCCCGCCGTACGAGTACGCGCACCCCGAGGACCTCGCCGCCGCCGCGTACGACGAGGGCCAGGACCCGCTGATCGTCGCGCTCGACGGCGTGACGGACCCGCGCAACCTCGGTGCCGTCGTCCGCTCCGTCTCCGCCTTCGGCGGCCACGGCGTCCTCGTCCCCGAGCGGCGCGCCGCCGGAATGACGGCGGGCGCGTGGAAGTCGTCCGCGGGCACCGCCGCCCGGACGCCCGTCGCCCGGTGCACCAACCTGACGCGCGCCCTGGAGGCGTACAAGAAGGCGGGCATCGCCGTCGTCGGCCTCGCCGCCGACGGGGAGAAGGAGGTCGGTGACCTTCCGGCGCTCAACGGCCCGGTCGTCGTGGTCGTCGGCAGCGAGGGCAAGGGCCTGTCCCGCCTCGTCGGGGAGACCTGCGACTACCGGGTGCGGATTCCGATGCCGGGTGGCGCGGAGTCCCTGAACGCCGGTGTGGCGGCGGGGATCGTGCTGTACGAGGCCTCGCGCCGGCGGGTCTGATCCGACGGATCCGACGGATCTGATCCGACGGATCCGACGGATCTGATCGTTCCGGATGTCCGGTCTGATCGTTCCAGGTGTCCGGGCCGCGGTGATCTCTTGACGCGGCCCGGACATTTCCCCAAGGTCAAGGCAGTGTCCTAAACACACATCACTCGGTTAGATGAGTGTGGACACCAGAACACCCCGCACTCCCACGGGGGGAAGCTCGTCAGGTTTCGACGATGCTCCCGCGCTGAGCATGGTGAAGGTGCCGAGCGACCCGGCGCAGGTCATCGTCAATCACGCGAGTTTCCGCGTGCAGCTTCCCGCCGTTGGGCGCACTCAATCCCCGCGTATCTCAAGGCACTTGGGCACTCCCGACGACACGGTGCGCATTTCCGCCGTCGGGTCGGCCGCCAAGCGTCGCGCGCCCGTCGTCTGGAGCGGGAAGTCCGATCCGGACGACACCGGCGCGATCAGACTGCTGCAGGCCGTGCGCGGCAACAGCGTGCGCCGTTCGGCCGAAGAGGCGGGTCCCCGCGACGACGCGGGCGCCACGCAGGTCATCCCGCGCATCGAGGCCGACGAGGGCCCGGAGACCGCCGAGACGCCCGCTCTCATCGGGCCGCGCACCCCCGAACCAGGGACCCGGCTGCTGCCCCATATGCGGCTGCCCGGCAGCGACTACGACGAGCGCCTCGCCCAGCAGGACGCCGACAACGCGTACGAGGACGACGACGCGTACGACGCGTACGACGCGTACGAGGACGACGACGCGGGCGGCGAGCGGACCCGCAGGCACGGCTCGGACCCGGTCCGGCACGCCTACTACCCCGGCCGCCGCATGAACCTCGGCGTCGTGCTGCTGCCGCTGCGCGTCTTCCTCGGGTTCATCTCCGTCTACGCCGGCATGGGCAAGCTCTGCGACCCCGTCTACTTCGACGGCGGCGAACGCGGCTCCATGGTCAAGTGGCTGAACTCGCTGCACCCTTGGGCGCTCGCCGAGCCGCTGCGCGACTTCGCCCTCCAGCACCCGGTGGGCGCCGGGCTGTTCATCGCCTTCCTCCAGGTCGTCGTCGGCGTCCTGACGGTGCTCGGTCTCTGGCAGCGGGTCGCCGCCTCGATCGGCGTGCTGCTGTCGGCGGCGCTCATCGTCACCGTGAGCTGGAAGACCGTCCCCGCCTACGACGCGCCGGACATCATCTACCTCGCCGCCTGGTCGCCGCTGATCATCGCGGGCGCGCCCGTCTACTCCATCGACGGACGCCTCGCGGGCGAGGCCTGGCGCACGCTCGGGCCGCGGGTCGACATCTGGGACCTGCGGCGGCGCGTGCTGCGGCGCGGCGCTCTGATCGGCTCTGTCGTGGTCGGTCTGACGCTGCTCATCGGCTCGATGCTGGGCGGCGCGGTGCGGGACGCGGACCGTGTCACCGCGCCCGGTCCCGGCGAGGCGCCGCGCAACGAACTGCCGGGCTCCCCGCTCCCCGGGGACCCCGCGAAGAAGCGGCAGCACCGGCAGTCGCAGAGCCCCACGGCGTCGGCGGGCGCCTCCCCGACGCAGGGCAGCTCCGCGAGCCCCACGCAGGGCGCCACGGCGCCGGGCGCGGCCCGTACCCGCGAGTCGGCCACGGCAGGCTCGTCCCAGCCCAGCCGGCCGCGGGGCAGCGGCACGGCGGGCCAGGCACCGCCGCAGCAGTCGGCGCCGCAGCAGCCGTCGGCCACGACCGCGGGCCCGTCGTCCAGCGGCGGTTCCGGCGGGGCGGGCGGCGCGGCCGGTACGGGCTCCGCTTCGGGCGGCGCCGGGGGCGAGAAGCCGGGCGGCCTGCTGGGCGGCGTACTCGGCCACTGAGCGTCTTGACCCCGCTGTTCCCCCTACGCCGACGGGGCCCCGCGCGAGATGTGCGCGGGGCCCCGTCGGCGTGCGTACGGCAGGGGCCCTCAACGGGCCTGCGCGGCAAGCTCCTTGGCGGCCTCGGTGAGGTCCTTTGCGGTGTCGATCGCCCGCCAGTAGGCGCCCTGCGGCAGCGGGAAGCCCGCGAGGCGCTTCTCCCGGGCCAGCCGCGGGAACGTGGTGCGCTCGTGGTCGCCGAGGTCGGGCAGGAGCGCGGTGAAGGCGTCCGAGAAGACGTACACGCCCGCGTTGATGAGGTACGGGGACGGCGGGGCCTCGATGAAGTCCGTGATGTGGCCGAACGCGTCCGTCTCGACGACGCCCCACGGGATGCGGGGGCGGGCCAGGGCGAGGGTCGCGGTGGCGTCGCGCTCGGCGTGGAAGGCCGCCATGTCGCGCAGCGAGAAGCGGGTCCAGATGTCGCCGTTCGTCGCGTACCAGGGCTGGTCCGCGTGCGGCAGGTGGCGGGCGGCGTACTTGAGGCCGCCGCCGCGGCCGAGCGGTTCCTTCTCGACGACCGTGGTGACGTTCAGCGGCAGGTCGGCGGAGTCCAGCCACTCCTGGAGGACCTCGGCGAGGTGGCCGCAGGAGACGACGGCGTCCGTCACGCCCTCCGCGGCCAGCCAGGCAAGCTGATGGCCGATGATCGGGGTCCCCGTGCCGGGGATCTCGACCATCGGCTTGGGCCGGTCGTCGGTGTACGGGCGGAGCCGGGAGCCTTGGCCTCCGGCGAGGATCACGGCTTGCCTGGGAGGCGGGTCAGCAGTCATGCACTGCACGATAAACGGACGTCGCGGGGCCGGGCCCCGGACCCCGGTCATCGGGCGCCGGACGACTCACCGGACGACTCAATGGGCGTACCGGGCCACGCCCGTGGCGTAGGACGTGTCGCAGACGGGCCTGGCGTACGACTGGGCGCGGCTGGGGCCGTACACCCGCACGGCGGCGCGGCCGAGTGCGCGGGCGAGCGCGGCACAGTGCCGGGCGAGCGAGGGATGGCGGTTCACCTCCTGTTGAAGGTGGGTGAGCGCGACGCCCGGGTTCTCCTCCTGGAGTTCGAGGAGGAGCCGGTCGCGCAGCACGTCGTGCGGGGCGCGGGCCTTGGCGGGCTTGGAGAGGTTGTCGGCGGATGCGGTGAGCATCGAGTCCGAGGAGTTCCCCGACCAATTGACGCTGGTGACCGCGAGGGTCCCGGAGAGCACCAGCATCACGGGCAGGACGAGGGCGAGCGTGCGGCCGACTCGGCGGGCGGGTCCCCGATGGGATCGGCGCGGCTTCTGGGTGTAGTTGGCGGAGTGCGTCACGCGAGTGAGCGTAGCGCTAGGTGATGATTTGGCGACATTTAGTCACTCGGTTGAGGGACGGAGAATGAGGTTTTTCTGGAGCGGTGTTGACGGGGCGGCGGTGAAATGACCGGTCTGCCGGGGTATTTGTCGACAACATGGGTGAACGCGCAGGGCCCCGCACCGAAGTGCGGGGCCCTGCGCGTCGCTGGTGAGCGGGTGTCAGTCGGTGAGGCGCTCGCCCGTCGAGGTCGAGAACACGTGGGTCTCACCCGGACGCGGTACGACGTGCAGCTGGGCGCCCTTCTCCGGGACGCGGCGGCCGTTGACGCGGACCACGAGGTCCTTGTGCTCGCCGCCGACCTCGGCGCTGCCGTAGACGTAGCCGTCGGCGCCGAGCTCCTCGACGACGTTCACGGAGACGGCGAGACCGGCCGGGGCGTCCTCGGTCTCCTTGGAGAGGGACTTCGCCGTGGAGCCGTCCTGCTCGATGATGTCGAAGTGCTCCGGGCGGACGCCGACGGTGACGGTGCGGTCGCCGCGGTCGGCGGCGGCGGAGAGCGCCTCGCGGTTCACGGGAACCACCGAGTTGCCGAACTTCACGCCGCCGTCGGTGATCGGGACCTCGACGAGGTTCATGGCGGGGGAGCCGATGAAGCCCGCGACGAAGAGGTTGGCCGGGCGGTCGTACATGTTGCGCGGCGAGTCGACCTGCTGGAGCAGCCCGTCCTTGAGCACGGCGACGCGGTCGCCCATGGTCATGGCCTCGACCTGGTCGTGGGTGACGTACACGGTGGTGATGCCGAGGCGCCGCTGGAGCGAGGCGATCTGCGTACGGGTCGAGACACGGAGCTTGGCGTCGAGGTTCGACAGCGGCTCGTCCATGAGGAAGACCTGCGGCTCACGCACGATGGCGCGGCCCATGGCGACACGCTGACGCTGACCGCCGGAGAGGGCCTTGGGCTTGCGGGCCAGGTAGTCGGTGAGGTCGAGGATCTTCGCCGCGTCCTCGACCTTCTGGCGGATCTCGGCCTTGTTGACGCCGGCGATCTTCAGGGCGAAGCCCATGTTGTCGGCGACGGTCATGTGCGGGTAGAGCGCGTAGTTCTGGAACACCATGGCGATGTCCCGGTCCTTCGGCGGCAGGTGCGTGACGTCGCGGTCGCCGATGCGGATGGCGCCTGCGTTCACGTCCTCGAGCCCCGCGAGCATGCGGAGCGAGGTGGACTTGCCGCAGCCGGACGGCCCGACGAGTACGAGGAATTCGCCGTCCGCGACATCGAGCTCGAGCTGGTCGACGGCGGGCTTGTCGCCACCCGGGTAGATGCGGGTCGCCTTGTCGAACGAAACAGTGGCCATGGTGAGGGCCCCCTTCACCGGCAGGAACGTGCCGGACGATCCGAGTAGAGGGAGTGGTGTAGTCCACCTGAGTGAACTGCTCGTGACCGTACCCCGGAGGTCACAGGTCTGTCAGTAGTCGGAGCGCGCCGACCTTCGCCAAAATTTTCGACGGCCGCACGGGCGGTGTTGGTTACACTGCACGGGCACGATCTGTTCGGGTCCGTGCGGGTGTGCCTCCTTAGCTCAGATGGCCAGAGCAACGCACTTGTAATGCGTAGGTCGTCGGTTCGAATCCGACAGGGGGCTCGATCGAAAGCCCAGGTCAGGATCATCCTGACCTGGGCTTCGTGGTGTCCGAAGTGCTACCGCCCGACCTGTGGTCCCCGCCCTTCCCCCTCCGGCACACTTGGTTTCCGGGGCAGTGCGCAAGGGGGACGGGCGATATGAGCGGTCGTTCGAGTGGCCTGATAGGGGCATGGGCCGAAACACAGCGCCAGCAGCAGCGGCAGCGGGAAGCGGAGCTTCGTACGGAGCGGCGGCGGCAGCGCGAGGAGCTGCGACGGCAGCGGAACCACGAGCGGGACACGGCGCGGATGCAGCGCGGGCGGCAGGCGGAGTACCGGCTGCGGTGCGAGGCGGACGCCCGTCGGTTCACGGAGGAGCTGGATGTGCGGGTGGAGTCCCTGTCGGGGCTCCTGGCGGCCGGGTGCCGGGCCCCGGCGTTCCGCGTCGCTTCGCTGCTGCGGGAGGAACCCGTCGGGCACCGGCCCGACTACGACAGGCACAGCGCGGCGCGGCTGAGCGAGATCCGCGCACACAACGCGCGCGTGGCCGAGCTGACGGGCGCGCTGCGCGACGGTGACCCGGCGACGGTGGTGGACTACTTCTCCGCGGCTCTGTACGCGTCGAGCGGGTGGCCCGACGGGTTTCCGCGGCAGGTGGCCGCTGCCTTCGACCCGGCGGTGCGGCAACTGGTCCTGAACTGGGAGCTGCCCGCGTACGAGGTGGTGCCGACGGCCCGGCTCGTCCGGTACTTCGTCGGTTCGGACCAGCAGCGGGAGATCCCGAGACCGGTCGGGCAGCGGAGATCCCTGTACCGGAGCGTGCTGGCGCAGTGCGTCCTGCTGGCCCTGCGCGATCTCTTCGCCGCCGACGAGTTCGGGATCCTCTCCGCGGTCGCGTTGAACGGCTTCGTGGACGACTTCGATCCGGCCACGGGGCTGCGTGCGGACATCGTCCTGGCCACGGTGATGGTCGAGGCGGAGGCGTTCGCCCGGCTGCGCCTGGAGTCGGTGAGTCCGGTGGACTGCCTGGTCGACGGGTTGCACGGCCGACTGTCCGTGCGGCCGGACCAGCGGATGGCGGTGCCCCCGGGGCGGCTTCCCGAACGGGTCGGTTCCGGCGTGGTGGCCCGCGGGGGCGAGGAGGAGCCGGACCTGCTCGAGATGGATCCGGCGGAGTTCGAGGCGCTGGTCGCCGATCTGTTCCGCGCGCGGGGACTGCAGGCGGTGACGACGCAGCGCTCGCACGACGGGGGTGTCGACGTGGACGCGGTCGACCCGGATCCGATCAGTGGCGGAAAGATCGTCGTGCAGGTGAAGCGGTACCGGAACACCGTGCCGCCGAGCGCGGTGCGGGACCTGTTCGGCACGGTCCAGGGGGCGGGCGCCAACAAAGGAGTACTGGTGACGACGTCGGGGTTCGGCCCCGGCTCCTACACGTTCGCCAACGGGAAACCGCTGACGCTGGTGCCGGGTTCGGATCTGGTCGACCTGCTGCACCGCTGCGGAATGCGCGGTCGGTTGGGTGGTGTCGAGGGGGCAGCGGTTCCGCGGTCGGGGGCCGGGGCCGGGGCCGGGACGGAACCGAACGGTGAGAGCGGAGACGGCACCGGTGACCACAACGGCGGTGACTACAACGTGGTGGGCATGTCGTGGACGGGCCGGGTGGCGCTGGACATGTGCGCGCTGGTGTGCCGGGGGAGCCGCGTCCTGAGCGACAGCCACTTCGTCTTCTACAACAACGTCCGGACGCCCGAAGGGTCGGTGCGGATGCTGGGCGGTTTCGCGGGGGACCGGGCCGCGGTCCGGGTGGCGTTCGACGAACTGCCGGTGGCGGCCGACCGACTTGTGCTGGTGGCGGCGGTGGATCCCGAGGCCGATCCCGAGGCCGACCTCGCCGGGTTCACCGGCGCCGGCGTCCGGCTGCGGGGCGCGGACGGCGCGGAGCTGGACCAGGTGGCGGTGTCGGACGGCAGGCCGGGGGAGACCGCGCTGGTCCTGGGGTCGTTCAGACGGCGGTCGAGCGGGGACTGGAGCTTCGTGGTGGGCGGGAAGGGGTATGCGGGCGGACTGGAGGAACTGGTCAGGGAGTTCGGGATCGACGTCGAATGACGGAGACGTCGGATGACGGAGACGTCGGATGACGGAGAGGGCGAATGGCGGAGAGAGAGGGGAGGCCGCCTACGAGGTCTCCCCCCCCTCGGCTCAGTGGCGGCCCGCCACCCTGTCCGCCCACTGGGCCAGGCGCGATGAGGTGGCCGTGTGGGTGGTTTGTTCGCGGTGGTCGGCTGCTGAGTAGGTGGCGTACATGCCGTGGACGCCGAGCCAGCGGAACGGCTCCGGTTCCCATTTGCGGACCTTGTGGTTGACCCAGGGGAGGGTCGTCAGGTCCGTGGGGCCCGCCTGGCCCGAGTCCTGTTGGACCAGGTCGCGCAGGGTGCGGGCGGCGAGGTTGGCGGTGGCGACGCCCGAGCCGACGTAGCCGCCCGCCCAGCCGAGGCCCGTGGCGCGGTCCAGGGTGACCGTGGCGCACCAGTCGCGGGGGACGCCGAGGACGCCGGACCAGGCGTGCGCGATCGGGACGCCGGCGAGCTGGGGGAAGAAGCGGGTGAGGATGGCCTGGAGGGAGTCGATCGTGGCGGGCTGCGTGCGGCCGTCGTTGTCCGTCTTCGATCCGTAGCGGTACGGGACGCCGCGGCCGCCGAGCGCGATGCGGCCGTCGGCGGTGCGCTGGGCGTACATGTACGCGTGCGCCATGTCGCCTAGCGTCTCGCGGCCCTCCCAGCCGATCGACTCCCACTGGGAGGCCGACAGCGGCTCCGTCGCGATCATTGAGGAGTTCATGGGGAGCCAGGTGCGGCGCTGGCCCTTGAGGGAGGCCGTGAAGCCTTCCGTGCAGCGCAGGACGTAGGGGGCGCGGACGGTGCCGAACGGGGTGATGGCGTGTTTGGGCCTGATCTCCGTGACCGGGGTGGATTCGTGGATCGTGACGCCGAGCGCCTCGACGGCCGACGCCAGGCCCTTCACCAGCTTCACGGGGTGCAGGCGCGCGCCGTGCGGGGTCCAGGTCGAGGCGACGGCGCCCGCCACCCGTACCCGCTCGGCCGTCTCGCGGGCGCCGTGCAGGGTGCGGTCCTTCTCGCCGTACGAGAGTTCCGTCTCGTGGAATGCCTTCAGACGGGCCAACTGCGCCGGGGTGTACGCGATTTCGAGGACGCCGCCGTGGTGGATGTCCGCCTCGATCTGCTCCTCGGCGGCGGCTCTGATCACCTCGTCGACCGTATCGTTCATCGCGCCCTGGAGGCGGACCGCCGCTTCGTGGCCGTGCAGCTTGGCGTAGCGGTCGCGGCCCGCGATGCCGTTGTAGAGCCAGCCGCCGTTGCGGCCGGAGGCGCCGTAGCCGCAGAACTTCTGCTCCAGGACGGTGACGCGCAGGAAGGGGGCGGCTTTCTTCAGGTAGTACGCGGTCCACAGGCCCGTGTAGCCGCCGCCGACGATGCAGACGTCTGCCGTCGTGTCGGCGGTCAGGGGCTCGCGGGCGGTGGGCAGGCCCTGGTCCGCGTACCAGAACGATATGCCGCCGTTGACCGCGCCGGTCCCGTGCCGCGTGTTGCTCGTGCTGCTCATGAGCGGACGTTACTGCGCAGGTGGGGGCCTTGTGGAGGGGTCGGGGCCTTGGTCCCGAGGGGTGGGTCCTTCGGCGGCCGGGGCGCGGGATAGATTCCGATACTTTGAGCGGTACGTGTTGAAATCTGGAGGGCTCTACTCATGGCCGTACACAAGGCCGGGCGCATGGCCGGGCGCGTCGCCGTCGCGGTGGCAGCGGCGGCGCTGATCGGGGTGGCCGCGTCCGCCTGCGGCCCCGACGAGAACGGTGACAGTGGTGGCAACGGCAGCAACGGTGGCGGCGGCGACAAGCCGTCGGCGTCGGCGTCCGCGGCCGCCGGTACCGGACTCGCCGACGTGCCCGCGTCGGTGAAGGGCGGCGTGATCACCGTCGGCGACCCGAAGGCCAAGCATACGGTCAAGGTGTACGAGGACCCGCGCTGCCCGTTCTGCAAGAAGTTCGAGGACGGCGGGGCGCAGGCGCTGGTGAAGCCGGTCGCCGACGGCAAGGTCAAGGTCGAGTACACGATCGCCTCGTTCCTCGACAAGAGCCTCGGCGGCAGCGGCTCGGTGAACGCGGCGAACGCGCTCCGGGCGTCCGTTGAGGCAGGCAAGTTCCCGCAGTTCCACGCCGTCGTCTTCGCCCACCAGCCCGCGGAGGAGACGGACGACGCCTACACCCCGGCCTTCCTGCTGAAGATCGCGGGCAAGGTCGACGGCTTGCGCGGCGGCGCCTTCGACAAGGCGGTCAAGGGCGGCACGTACAAGAAGTGGGTCGGTGAGGCGATGGACACCTTCTCCGGCGACGGCGTCCAGGGCACGCCGACCGTCGTCATCGACGGGAAGAAGGCCGACGGCAACGCCCTGTACGAGCAGCCCGCGTTCGCCGAGCAACTCAAGGCGGCGGGCATTTCCTGACCCGTCCCCGCGCGTGGTGTGCGGCGCCCCGCGTCAGCGGATAGCAGGCCAGACCGATCAGGACCGCGGTGAAGTGGCCCAGGTCGGTGAAGGTCCTGCCCGTGATCAGCGGGGTGCCGTACACCGCGACGACGACGAGGAGATACCCGTACCGCCATGGCGCGGGAATCCGGTACGTGAGGACGGCGACCACGCCCGCCAGCGCGTAACTCACCCCGACATCAAGGGTGTTGACCGCCGAACGGGGCGCCGCCCCGTGGTGGACGGCGAGCGCGAGGACGCCCTCGCTGACGAGCGTGGCGAGGACGTGGGCGAGCGCCGCCACCGCCAGCCAGCGCCGGGTGCCGAAGCTCCGCTCGGCGCTCGCGTGGAACACCGTGTAGAGGACGGCGTACGACAGCCAGCCGCCGCCGTCGATCCAGAACGCGCTGGAGATCAGCACCCGCACCGGGTTCCGCGACAGTTCGTGGATGTTCGTGGAGCGCTGGCGCAGGAACTCGGCCTCGAACTCCGGCGACATGTGGTGCATCGCGACGGCCGTCACGAAGAGAGCCGCCAGCCAGATGTACGTTCCCGGGGCGCTGCGGATGTATGAGCGGATGTATGAGGTGACGGCCGCGGTGCCCCTGCGGGCGGCCCCCGCCACCTCCCGAAAAGCCCTCATGAAGCCCTCACGCCGCGTCCCGAAAAATCCTCATGCGGCGATTCACGCACGTCGGTAGGGTCCCGAACGTGATCGACATTCGCATTCCGGACGCCCTGGTCGAGTCGCAGCACCTGTACGCCGGGGAGGCGGGCCGGGCCTTCATCGCCGCGCTGCCCGCGCGGGTGCGGGAGTTCACCGAGCGCTGGGGCCTGACCCCCGACGGCGACCCGATGCACGGCATGGCCGCGCTCGTGCTGCCCGTGGTGCGCGCCGACGGGACGCCCGCCGCGGTCAAGTTCCAGGTCCTGGACGAGGAGACCGAGGGCGAGCCGGTCGCGCTGCGGGTCTGGGACGGCGACGGCGCGGTCCGCCTCCTCGACCACGACGCGGCCACCGGCACGATGCTCCTCGAACGCCTCGACGCCGGGCGGATGTTGTCGACGATGGCCGACACCCGCAAGGCCGTACTCGTCCTCGCCGAACTCCTCGCCCGGCTGACCGCGGGGCCCGCGCCCGACGGCATGCGCCGCCTCGGTGACATCGCCGCCGAGATGCTCGACGGCCTGCCAAAAGCGCTGCGGGCGATCGCCGACCCCGCCGAACGCGCCGTCGTCGAACGGTGCGGGGGCGCGGTGCGCGAGGTCATGGGCGAGCCGGGCGACCGGATGCTCCACTGGGACCTGCACTTCGAGAACGTCCTGGCGAGCGACCGCGAACCGTGGCTCGCCATCGACCCGAAGCCGCTCGCGGGCGACCCCGGGTTCGATCTGTGGCCCGCCCTCGACAACCGGTTCGAGCCGGACGAGGTGCTGTGGCGGTTCGACGCGTTGACCGAGGTCCTGGGGCTCGACCGGGAGCGGGCGCGCGCGTGGACGCTGGGCCGGGTCCTGCAGAACGCGGTGTGGGAGGCCGAGGACGGGCGGCAGCCGGAGGCCGACGACATGGAGATCGCGCGCCTGCTGCTCGGACGCTGAGGCCCGCCCGGCACCCCCTAGAACTCGCCTGGCCCCCCTAGAACCCGCCTAGAACCCGCCTAGAACCCATCTAGAACCCATCTAGAACCCATCTAGAACCCGTCTAGAACTCGTCCACGGTGTGCGGGAGTCGGGCCGTGCGCAGCGCCGCGTCCAGCGCCGCCGCCGTACCCGGCGTGTGCTCCGTCGCCAGGCCCGCGCGGACGAGCGCGTCGATCCTCGTACCGCCCAGGTAGGCCGCGGCCAGGTCGCGCGCCTCGACGGTGAGGTCCGCGGGGCGCTCGGTGCTCTCGTACGTACAGCCGTCGGGGGACGCCGTCAGGCGGTGGCGGCCCGCGTTGGCCGGGAGGCGGTCGTCCCGTACGTCGAGGACCGCGTCCACCGGCGCCGCCCACGTGCGGGCGGTGAGCGCGGCCCGCACGTCGATCAGGCGGAGCCGGAGCGCGGGGAACTCGCCCGTCACGCGGACCTGGTCGCGGTCGGCGGCGAAGAGGTGCAGCGAGTCGTCCACGGGGCGGCCCCAGGCGCGGATCAGGCCCGTCAGGTCGATCGATGCGAGGTAGCGCCAGAGCGCGGCCTCGGCGGCCGGGGAGTCCGCCTCAAGCTCGTCGAGGCGGACCAGGCCGGGGGCGTCGTCGCGGGTCTTGGTGCGATAGATCGCGTAACCGGCGACGGCTCCCTCGGGGGCGGCGGGTCCTTCGGACGCGGCGGGTCCTTCGCGACCGACGGGTCCTTCGGGGGCGCCGAGGACGACCACGCGGGGCGGCGACAGCTCGTCGTCCTCCTCGTCCTCCGTCACCAGCCACTCCTCGCGCCACCACGCCTCACCGCGGGCGATGCGGCCCGCGCGCTCGGAGCGGGTGCGGTCGTAATACTCGGAGAGCAGCGCGGGGGCGTCGGCCGGGTCGACCAGGCGCAGCGGGCGGTCGTCCGGGGTGATGCGCAGGGCCAGGGGCCGCCGCGAGTCGATCTCCACGGAGTGGCCATACGTGGCCGGGCCGAAGCCGAACCTGCCGTAGATCGCGTCCTCCGACGCCCACAGGGCGGCGATCGGCGAACCGTCCGCCGCCGCCCGCGCGAACAGCTCCGCGATCATTCCGGAGAGCACGCCCCGCCGCCGGTGCGTCGGCGCCACGGAGACGAACGTCACGCAGGGGCAGGGCAGTTCGCCGCCGGGCACCGACACCGTGAAGGGAAACGAGGCGAGGAAGCCGACCAGCTCGCCGTTCTCATACGCGCCGATGCGGGTGCAGTCGCGCAACAGGTCGTGGTGGTGCTTGCGCTTCTCCTCCTCCGGGGTCTCGTGGAAGACGAGGTAGGCGAGGGAGAGCGCGCGGTCGATTCCCGACTCGGGGATGTCGCAGAACTGGACGGATTCCATACCCATATAACGGACGGTAGTTCCCGTATGCGGTGCGGGCATCCGAATATCGGGGCGGTGGCAAGGGGGAGGGGTGGGGTGGGGTGGGGAGGGTGGGTCAGGGGATCGGAGGCTGCCGCGGGTCTCCAGCCGTGACGTGCCCCCAGCCTTCAACCTGAAGTGGACTTGAGGTCAAGGGCGCACCCGGCCAGCGCGAGCGACACCGCCTCCACCGCGCTGTTGAACGACACCTCGGAGAGCATGCCGGGGGCCGCCACCTGGTCGCCCGCGAGGAAGACGCCGTCTCCCCGGACGATCGCGGGGCGGTCCCGCCACGTGGTGCCGGGGCGGTCGAGGGCGCCCGTACGGCCGCCCGCGACCGAGGCGCGGCGCCACGTGAGGCGCTCGCGCCAACCGGGGCAGCCCAGGTCGAGCAGGTGCTCGGCGCGGGCCACGCCGTCCGCCTTGGTCTCGTTCGGGGCGAGGGGGATCTGCGCCTGCGCGAGTTGTTCGCCGTCGGGGGCGAGCGTGCGGTCCTGGGCGGTGAAACGTTCGACCCAGCCCGTCCGGTCAAGGTCGGACACGACGAAGGCGTCGCCTCTGCGGGAGCGGAACGCCACGTCGACGAGCGCGGTGCGGCCGCTCTCCCAGCACAAGGACTCGTCCCCGAGGATGCGGCGGGCGGAATCGAGGGACGTCGCGACGACCACCGGGCCGGTCCGGGCGATGTCGGACAGGCTGTCGACGCGGTCAAGGGTCTCCGTGCGTACGCCCATGTTCCAGGCCCGCGCGGCCATCCGGTCGATGAGCGAGCCCCAGCCGCCGCGCGGGTAGTGCGCCTCCGGGGGCAGCTTGGCGGCGCGGCGCAGGCGCTCGTGCACGAAGCGGGCGGAGAGCGAGCCGGGGTCGTGGTGGAACGTGGCCACCGCGGCGTAGTGCGCGGCGGCGTGCGCGCCCTCCTCGCCGACCTCGTCCGTCGCCCAGCTCGTGAAATCGAGGTCCACCGGGGCGTGTTCCGCCTTGCGGCGCAGCAGCTTCAGCATGGCGAGGGGCGGTGTGCGACGCAGCTCGCCGTGGTGCAGCAGGCGCAGCCTGGCGGCTTCGAGGGGCGGGAGGGGGGCGAGGGGGCCGATGAGGTTGCGCTGCTTGAGCCAGGCCCAGTGGGGGCCGCCGTTGTAGAGGGCGTGCGGGCCCTCGTTCGTCTTGTACGTGCCCTCGGACGTACGGGCCCGGCCGCCGAGCGTGTGGTGGGCCTCGCGGAGGGTCACGCGGGCGCCCGCCTCGGCGGCGCTGATGGCCGCGGTGAGGCCGGCGAAGCCGCCGCCGATGACGGTGATGTGGTGGGCGTTGGTGTCGGGCATGGGGTGGGCTCCCTAAGGGCGGGTGCGTGGGCTTCACCTCTTGGACGCCCGGGGGTGGGCCGGATGTGACATCGAGGGGCGGGAAGCGGCCTGCTCGGGTGGGCGGGCGATGTCAGACGTGGCGTGCACGATGGAGGCATGGATCGGACAGCGGGCGTGGGTCGGACGGCGGGCATGGATCGGACGGCGGGCATGGGCCGGACAGCGGGCGTGGATCGGACAGCAGGCATGGGCCGGACAGCGAAACCGGCGCGGGTGGTCAAGGCGGCTCGGCGGGCCGAGGTGCGGCTGCCTCCCCTCCAGCCCTTCGAGGGCGGGGAACTGGAGCCCGACGGGGACTATGACGGGGTCGAGTTCCGCGGCCTGGACCTCGGGGGACAGGACGGCGCGGGCGCGCTCTTCATGGACTCCGCGGTGACGGGGTGCGCGGTCGGCGAGACCAGGCTCTCCCGGGCGCGCTTCGTCGACTCCGTGCTGACGGAGCTGCGCGGCGTGGGCACCGACCTCATGGAGGCGTCGCTGCGGGACGTCGAGGTGGTCGACGCGCGGCTCGGCGGCGTGCAGTTGCACGGGGGCGTGCTGGAGCGGGTGGTGGTGCGGGGCGGAAAGATCGACTACCTGAACCTGCGGAAGGCCCGGTTGCGGGACGTCGTCTTCGAGGAGTGCGTCCTGGTGGAGCCGGACTTCGGGCTTGCCTCGCTGGAGCGGGTGGAGTTCCGGGGGTGCGCGGTGCGGGGGGCCGACTTCTCGGGGGTGCGGATGGTGGACGTGGACTTCCGGGGGGCTTCGGAGCTGGAGATCGCGCGGGGGGTCGAGTGCCTGACCGGCTCGGTGATCAGCCCCGCCCAGCTCCTCGAACTGGCGCCGGTGTTCGCGGCGCAGGTGGGGGTGCGGGTGGCGTCTTGAGCGGGGGGCTCTCTTCAGGTGCTGTTTCTGCCCTGAGCCCTGAGCCCTGAGCCCTGAGCCCTGAGCCCTTAGAGGCCGGTTCGTGACTCTTTAGGTGGCTCTGTGATCGCCTGATGGTGTGGGTGTGGGTGTGGGCGGAAATCGCTGGTCCGCCGCCTACGGTCTGTTGGGGTGGTGGGGATCAGGGGGCCTTGTCAGCCAGCCGATGGGGTGAGGCTGGTGCGGTCGAACGGGCCACCGTGCGCGGCGGCGTACGCGATGGCGTCGTTGACAGCATCGAGGCCGAACGACCGGACTCGTTCGGGGGCGAGATCCAGAGTGCCCGAGGCGAGGAGCCGGATGATGCCGACATTGGCTGTGCGCGGGTACATCCACTGCCCGCGCACGGTGATCGAGTTGCGCATGATCCATGGGTACGGGAGTGCGAGGTCGTCGCCACCGAGCATGCCGACGCCGCCCATGAGGACGATGCGGCCGTACTCGCGCACGGTCATGGCCGCCGCGCGCGACGCCGAGCTGGGTGCGCTCGGCGGCAGCAAGTCGATCACCATGTCGATCGGGCCGTCGGCCCCCGCGGACATCGCCGCGCGGTCGGTGGCCTCGTCTCCGGTCAGCGGGACCGGGCGCAGACGCGGACCGAACCGGTCGGCGAGGAGGTCGAGGGCGGCCTTGTTGCGGCCCGGGGCGACCACGCGGCCCGCTCCCATCGCGAGCGCGACCGCGACCGCGCTGCTGCCGAGGTTGCCGGTGGCCCCGCTGACGAGCAGCGTTTCGCCGGCTGCGAGCCCGCCTGCCAGCAGCCCGCCGTAGGAGATGGCGTGCACGGTGAGTGCGGCCCAGCGGGCCGGATCGTCCCCGGCCGCGGCGGGCAGCGGAAAGACGTTCTCCGTCGGGACCCGCATGAGCTCGGCGAACGCACCGTCGTGCCAATACCGGGCGAGCCGCGCGCCGCCCTCGCCGCGCGAGCTCCAGCCCTGGAGCGTGATGTCGGGCGTCAGGGCGTCGTCCCGCGAGCGCACCATCGAGTCGCACCACACCACATCGCCGACGCGCAGCCGGGTGGTGTCCGGGCCGACGTGGACGATCCGCCCCACGCCGCCGACACCGGGCACGACAGGCGGGACAAGGGGGTAGTTCCGTTCGCCGCTGAAGACTTCGCCCGCGTAGGGCCCCACATTGGCGGCGAGAACCTCGACCACCACCTCGCCGCCGCCGGCCTTGGGGTCGGGCACCTCCCGCACCGTGAGCTGGGCGCCGAACCGCGTCAGAACTGCTGCTCGCACGTGATGACCTCCATGTTTCCGTGTTCGTCCGTGCTCGTGAGATCGACACTAGGAGCTGGGTGAGCATGCCGGAAGCGACGATCTGGCATCCGTGGTATGCGTAGGTCGCATGGACATCTCCAGCACGGGACTGCGGGTCCTGCGGCAGATCGCCGAGTCCGGCAGCTTCACCGCGGCAGCCGAGCGACTCGGCTACACGCAGTCGGCCGTCTCACGTCAGGCCGCCGCCCTCGAACGCAGTACCGGCACCACCCTCTTCGAACGCCGCCCGGACGGGGTACGGCTCACTCCTTCCGGTCTGACCCTGCTGCGGCATGCCCACACGGTCCTGGCCTCGCTCGCAGCAGCCGAGCGTGAGCTCGCCGGCACCGTCCCGCGGACCGAACTGGTGCGGCTCGGGGCCGTCCCGAGCGCGGGCGCGGCGATCCTGCCCGCCGTACTCGCACACCTCGCGGTGACCGACCCGCAGACCACGGTCACCACCCGCGAGAGCACCACGCCCACCCTGATCCGGGCGCTGCGCGCCGGCTCACTCGACCTCGCCGTGCTGACGTCCCGCCCACCCCACCGGCCCTTCGACGGCGACTCACCGCGCCTGCACGTCGAGACCGTCGCGGACACCGAACTGGTCGTGGCAGCGCCCTCGACCGGAGAGTTCGCCGGGCGCACAACGGTGCACGTCGACGAGCTGGTCGACGCCGCGTGGATCGCCACCCCGTCATCGGGCTCCGAGCCGCTGCTCGGCGTCTGGCCCGGCCTGCCCGGACGGCCCCGCGTCATCCACTCCACGCGCGACTGGCTGACCAAGCTCCAGCTGGTCGCCGGCGGCTTCGGCGTGACGACGGTGCCGTCCCGGCTCTCACCGGTGCTGCCGCCCGGGGTGAGCCTGCTGCGCATCGACGGCGCACCCCCCGAGATCCGCAGGGTGCTCGTGGCACGCCTCCCCGGCCACCCCGCCCCGGCGATCACGACCGTCACCCGAGCGATCACTTCGACCGCCTGAACCGCCGCCGAGGCCGCGCACGATCGCGTGTACCCCCTTCCCCTCACGGGTGGGGGTGGGCACCGCGGTCACCGTCGGCCTGTTCTTCGCAGTACTGGCGATCGGCCTCGCCGTCGTCACGGCCCTGCACGAACTCCTCGCGCCCCGCGGCCGCGCATAACGGCCTCGGCAGCCAGCCTTCCGCCGAGGCAAGCGGACCTAGGTCTTAGGCCTTAGGCGGTTTAAGCCGTAGGGGGAAGGCCCTAGCTCCGCGGGTAGCGGGACAGGAGTGACCAGATCGCGGGGTTGTCCGCCAGGGAGTCGTGGAGGTCGGTGAGGTCCGCCACGACATCGTGGAGGAAATCCCGTGCCTCGCGCCGGAGTTCCGCGTGGGAGAAGGAGAGCGGCGGGTCGTCCGGGTCCATCCAGTCCGCCTCGATGTCCACCCACCCGAAGCGGCGGGCGAACAGCATGCGGTCCGTCGACTCCGTGAAGTCGAGCTCCGCGTACTGGGGCCGGGAGGCCCGGCTGCCGAGGGGATCCTTGTCCAGCGCTTCGACGATGTCGCACAGGGCCCACGCGAAGTCGAGGACGGGCACCCATCCCCAGGCTGTGGACAGTTCCCGGTCCGCCTTCGTGTCCGCCAGGTACACGTCTCCGCAGAAGAGGTCGTGGCGCAGGGTGTGGACGTCCGCCCGGCTGTAGTCCAGCCGAGGGGGGTCCGGGAAGCGGGCGGAGAGCGCGTAGCCGATGTCGAGCACGGGGTCGATGGTGTCACGACCGGGCGCCCGGAGGATCACGGCAGCAGCCGCCGCTCCTTCGCCACCGCCACCGCCCCCGCCCGCGTCTCCACACCGAGCTTGTCGTAGATGCGGCCCAGGTGCGTTTTCACCGTGGCCTCGCTGATGAACAGGGCGCGGGCGATCTCACGGTTGCCGAGCCCCCGGGAGAGCTGGCCGAGGATGTCGCGTTCGCGGTCGGTGAGCGTGGGGTGCGGGGCGCGCATGTGGGCCATGACGCGGGAGGCGACGGGGGGCGAGAGCGTGGTGCGGCCCCGGGACGCGGCGTGGATCGCGGCGAAGAGTTCTTCGGGGCGCTCCGCCTTGAGCAGGTAGCCCGTCGCGCCCGCCTCGATGGCGCGGGTGATGTCCGCGTCCGTGTCGTACGTGGTGAGGACGAGGACGTGCGGGGCGGGGGAGAGGCCCGTGATGCGCCGGGTCGCCTCGACGCCGTCGATGCCGTCGCCGAGCTGCAGGTCCATCAGGACGACGTCGGGCGTCAGCTTGGTGGCGAGGGCGAGTGCCTCCTCACCCGTGCCCGCCTCGCCGACGACCTCGATGTCCGGTGCGCTGCCGAGCAGGGCGAGCAGTCCGGCGCGTACGACGACGTGGTCGTCGCAGACGAGCAGACGGACGGGGCGGGTGGGGCGGTCGGGGTGCTCGGGGTGGTCGGGGCCGTCGGAGTGGGCGGGGCGGTCGGGGCGATCGGGGACGTTCGTCACTGCGGCTCCAGCGGGATCGATACGGAGAGGACCGCGCCTTCGCCGGGCGCCGACTCGATCGTCAGTGTGCCGCCGAGCTGCCCGGCGCGGGCGCGGATCGCGGGCAGCCCGTGTCCCCGTACGCCACCGGCCGTATCGGAGGCGGTGCCGCCGGGGGCGGTGTCGGGGGGTGTGAAACCGCGACCGTCGTCCGCGACGTCAAGGACCACCTGGTCGTCCAGGAGCGTCAGGGTCAGCGCCGCCGTGGTCGCGTCGGCGTGCTCCCGTACGTTGGCCAGGGCGCCCTGCGCGATACGCAGCAGCGCCGAACTGACCCGGTCGGGGAGGCGTACGGGAGTGTCCTCCGTGCCTTCCGCGCCCTCCGCATCCTCCGTGCCCTCCGCGTGGAAGCGGACGGTGAGGCCGGTGTCGGATTCGCGTTCCGCGAGCGCCCGCAGCGCCTGGGCGAGACCGCCGCCGTCCGCGAGGTCGGCGGGGGCGAGGTCGTGCACGAAGCGGCGGGCCTCGGCGAGGCCGCGCTCGGTGATCGACTCGGCGGTGCGGATGTGCGTGCGCGCCTTCGCGGGGTCCGTGTCCCAGACGCGGTCGGCCGCCTGCAACAGCATCTGCTGGCTGGACAGGCCCTGCGCGAGGGTGTCGTGGATCTCCATGGACAGGCGCTGGCGCTCGGCGAGGGTGCCCTCGCGGCGCTCGGTGGCGGCGAGTTCGCGGCGGGTGCGGATGAGGTCGTCGATCAGCTCGCGCTGCCGCGCCGCCTGACGCTGCATGTAGAGGAAGACGGCGGCGGCGACCGCGGCCCAGGCGGGCGGCGCGAACAGCAGTATCGGGTCGAAGCCGCCCGCGAGCTTCAGCTGCGCGACGACCACGAAGGCGGTCAGGACGGCCACGAGGAAGAGCGCGGCGCGCGGTGGGAGGGTCCGCAGGCCCGTGTAGAAGAGCGGCACCGCGCACCAGGCGAAGCTCGGCGCGAGTATCACGATGACGACCCAGACGGCCACGACGAGGGTCAGCCAGCTGAGGCGGCGCGGCGCGGAGGGGCGGGCGCCGACGGTGGGGCCGAGCACGTAGAGGAGAGCGAGGGCGACCGACAGCGCGATGATCCACGGGGTGCGGGGTTCGCCGGGGTGGCGCATGAGGAAGCGGGCGAGCGACGAGCCCAGGAGCAGGAAGAACGCCGTGTGCATGACGGTCGCGAGCCAGCGGGCGTCGGGGTCCGGCGTGCGCTGTTCCACGGCGGCTCCTTCTCGTACGGCCATTTTGTGCGGCCCCGTACTGTGCGGCCCCGTACTGCTTGCGTACTGCCGTCACACGGTCGCTGAACTGGGCAGACACCTTCATTGTGACCCGCCGGGACCACCACGGGGTCAACCGATCGGTTGACCCGGGTGTCGGTCGAGTCGCGCGCCGCTGCGAGCCGGTACGTCGAGGGGTGGGCCCCGGATGCGGCCACAGGATTGAGGGCAGAGGCAAGCATCAGCCCCAGGCCCCAAGCCCCAAACACCCCTCGGACCCACCGAACCCGCCTCGCACCTCACCCTCACCCTCACCCTCACACCAGGAGCCCCCATGCAGAAGCTCTCCCGCCGCACCCGCGTCCTCACGATCGCCGCCACCGCCGCCGTTCTCGGCGCCGGTACCTTCGGCGCCGTCTCCGCGAGCGCCGAGTCACCGGCCGCCGCCCCCAAGGCCGCCGTCACCGCCGACGCGGGCAACAAGAACCTCACGCAGTCGACGCACCTCACCGTCGCCGCCGCCACCAAGGCCGCGCAGGCCACCCTCGACGCCGCGAAAAAGGAGAACCAGCGCGTCTCCGTCGCCGTCGTCGACCGCAACGGCAACACCATCGTCGAGCTGCGCGGCGACGGCGCGGGCCCGCAGTCCCCCGAGTCCGCCGTGAAGAAGGCCTACACCGCCGTCTCCTGGAACGCGCCCACCTCCGAGCTGACCAAGCGCCTGGAGCAGACCCCGAACCTGAAGGACATCCCCGGCACGCTGTTCCTCGCGGGCGGCGCCCCGGTCACCGCCAAGGGCGCGCCCATCGCGGGCGTCGGCGTCGCGGGCGCCCCGAGCGGCGACCTGGACGAGAAGTTCGCGAAGGCGGGCGTGGCGGCCCTCGGCCGCTGAGGCTCGTGCCGAGGCTGTTCCCGGCCCGTACGACGACAAGGAGAACGCACATGTCCACCGTCGATCAGCGGCTGCTCGACGCCGCACGGGCCGGTGCCGCCGCGGAGGTGACCGCCGCCCTCGCCGCGGGCGCACGCGTCGAGGCCCGGGACGCCGAGCTGCGCTCACCCCTGCTGCTCGCCGCCCTGGGCGGCCACGTCGAGGCGGCCGAGGTGCTGGTCGCCGCCGGCGCCGACGTCAACGCGCAGGACCACAGGGCCGACAGCCCCTGGCTGGTCACCGGGGTGACGGGCAGCGTCGCGATGCTGCACGTGCTGCTGCCCGCGGGGCCCGACCTGAAGCTGCGCAACCGCTTCGGCGGGATCTCCGTGATCCCCGCCTCGGAGCGCGGCCACGTCGCGTACGTACGAGAGGTGCTGCGCGTCACCGACACCGATGCCGACCACGTCAACGACCTCGGCTGGACGGCCCTGTTGGAGGCCGTGATCCTCGGCGACGGGGGCCGCGCGCACCAAGAGATCGTGGAGTTGCTGCTGGCCGCGGGCGCGACGCCGGATCTCGCCGACCGGGACGGCGTCACGCCGCTCGCGCACGCGGAACAGCGGGGCTTCGCGGAGATCGCGGAGTTGCTCAGGGACGCGTCGTGAGGAGGCACCGGAGGCACCGGAGGCACCCGCCCAGGGCCGCCCTCGGTGGGGCCGCGGCCCTCCTCGCCGCAGGCTTCCTCGCGGGCTGCGACACCGGCCCGGACGGTCCCGCCGCCCTCCCCGCCGCGACCGAGACCCCCGAAGGCACCCTCCTGGTGGCCGACTTCGGCTCCGACACGGTGACCTTCGTAGACCCCGAAAAGGGCCCCGTCGACTCGGTGAAGGTGGGCAAGGCACCGTACGGCCTGGTCGTCGGGAAGGACGGCCGCGCCTGGGTGGCGACCGCGGAGGGCGTCGCCGTCGTCGACACGGAGCGCCGCGAACGCGTGGACCGCATCCCGTACGAGACGGAAATCCCGTACGAGACGGAAATCCCATACGAGGCAGGGTCGGGGACAGAGACGGGGTCGGCCACCACCGGCGAGTACCGCGGCGGCGGCATGGGCATCGCCCTCGCGCCGGACGGCGAGCACGTGTACGTGGGCGTCAACGTCCCCGGCGCCAAGGGCACGCTGGAGGTCATCGATACGGACGAGCGCGAGGTGACCGACACCGTGCCCGTGGGGCGCCGCCCCTTCGACGTCGACGTGTCCGAGGACGGCCGCGAGGTCTACGCGACCGGCCACGACTCCTTCGACGTGACGGTCGTACGCGCCGACTCGCTGAAGCCGCGCCGCATCGAGGTCGCCCCCTACGGCACGGAGGGCGGTCTCGGCTCCTGGCTGAATCCGCACTACGCGGCCGTGCGGCCGTCCGACGGGCGGCTCCTGCTGCCTTTCGAGGGCGAGCGGCTCGTCGTGCTCGATCCGCGCACCGGCGAGTACGACGTCGAGAAGACGACCGCGAACACGCATCAGCACGGCGTGACGGTCGCCGACGACGGCACGCTGTTCGCGGTCGGCACGGGGCCCATCGACCCGGACACCGACGAGGGCCCCTCGCTGACCGTGCGGGCCGCGGGCGGTAAGGAGCGGGTGATCCCGCTGGACGGTCCGCACGAGGACGTCGCCGTGTCGCGGGACGGCCGCACCGCGTACGTCACGGGCGGCTTCACGCGTGACGGCTATTGGAACGGCATCTCGGTCGTCGACACGGACGACGGGACGGTACGCCGACTCCCCGCGGGCGAGCGGCCGTTGGGCATCGCGGTGCTCTGACCAGCAGGTACCCGGCAGGTACCCGGCAGGTACTTAGCAGGTACCCAGTAAGTATGGGGCCCGGCGTGGACCCCGGTACGGACCCCGGCACCGAGCACCCATACCGCCCCCGCCCGCACATTTGCCGCATAAGATCACCCGGTGGACCTGCGATCTCCGGCCGTGCGAGCCGCCGCCGTCACCTGCTCCCTCGCCCTGCTCGCCACCGTCAGCGCCTGCGGCACGGGTGTGGACGGCACCCCGGGCGCCGACGGCGTGCGCGACCCGTACTTTCCCAAGCTGGGCAACGGCGGGTACGAAGTGACGCACTACGGCCTCACCCTCGGCTACGAGCCCGACTCCCGGCACCTCACAGGGACCGCCGAGATCACCGCCCGCGCCACCAAGAACCTCAGCTCCTTCACCCTCGACCTCAAGGGCCTGGACGTCTCGGGCATCACGGTCGAGGGGGAGGCGGCCCGCTTCCAGCGGGCCGGTCAGGAGCTGCGGGTCCGCCCGGCCGACGAGCTCGACCGGGGCGAGACGTTCCGTGCGAGCGTCCGCTACTCGGGCACTCCGGAGACCATCACCGACGCGGACGACGCCGAGGAGGGCTGGCTGGAGACCGAGGACGGCGCGCTGGCGCTCGGCGAGCCCACGGGGTCCATGGCGTGGTTCCCCGGCAACCACCACCCGAGCGACAAGGCCTCGTACGACATAGAGGTCACCGTTCCCGAGGGCCTCAAGGCCATCTCCAACGGCGAGTTGACCCGCGAGTCGACCAAGGGCGGCCGCACCACCTTCGCCTGGCACAGCGCCGAACCGATGGCGAGCTATCTGGCGACCGTGGCCATCGGGAAGTTCGAGATGAAGACGTCGACGACGGACGACGGGCTGCCGGTCGTCACCGCCGTCGACCCCACCCAGGCGAAGGCGAGCGAGAAGGTCCTCGCGAGGATCCCGGACATCCTGGAGTGGCAGGAGTACAACTTCGGCCCCTACCCCTTCTCCTCGGCGGGCGCGATCGTCGACCGCGAGGGGGACGCGGGCTATGCCCTGGAGACCCAGACCCGCCCGGTCTTCCCCGGCGCCCCCGACACCGACCTCCTCGTCCACGAGCTGGCCCACCAGTGGTTCGGCGACTCCGTCACGCCCAAGACGTGGCGGGACATGTGGCTCAACGAGGGCTTCGCGACGTACGCGCAGTGGCTCTACGAGGAGGACCACGACGGCGACAGCGCGCAGGAGACCTTCGACGCGCTCTACGAGGGCGACTACTACGACGACGCCGACGACAACGAGGCGATCTGGGACTTCCCGCCCGCCAGGCCCACGGACGCCGCCCACATCTCGGACCCGCCCGTCTACGACCGCGGCGCGATGGTCATCCACAAGATCCGCCAGGCGGTCGGCGACGACGCGTTCTACGACATCGTGCAGGGCTGGACGAAGACGTACCGGCACAAGAACGCGGACACCGCGGACTTCACGGAGTACGTCGAGCAGCACGCGGGCGGCGAGGAGGCGCGGCGGAAGGTCGGCCGCATCTGGGGCGACTGGCTGTACGGGGACGGAAAGCCGGACCACCCCTGACGGCCCGCTTCGCACGGCCCAGTCCGACGGCCCCTGCTACTCAGTGCTACTCCGTGCTACCCCCTGCTACTCCCTGCTGCGCCCTGCTACGTCCTGTCCGCCGCCGCGGTGGCGCGCAGCTCGCGCAGGCGGCGCCACTCGCCGACCGCGGCCCAGGCCGCGCAGCCGAACGCGCCCACGTAACAGGCGATCCACCCCGACCGCTCCTGCGGATCGATCAGCTGGTCCGCGGTGAGGACGGCGAAGACCACGGACGAGAAGAGAGCGCCGTAGAACTTCTGGCGCGTGACACGCTGTTGCCTGCGCGGGCCTTCGGAGAGACGCAGGGCGTAGATCTCGGCGTCACCGAAGACGTCCTCGGCGCGTCCGTCCTGCGGGGCCGCGGCGAGGTGCTGCCGGACCTCGCGCACATGGCCGCGGGCCTCGGCGGCCGTCATGCCGTGCCGCCCGCGCAACAGGTTCTCCAGGCGGGCCAGCCACCGGTCGTCGTCGAGGCCGCCGGACGGGCGCGCGGGGGTGAACCAGCGGTTGACGCGCTCGTCGGGGAGCAGGAAGGCGGCCACCATCCACGCGACGCCGAGCAGCATGAGCGCGGGCGCGGGCACGCGGAACAGCCGCTCCTCGGAGAGCGCGGTGGCGAGGGTGATCCCGCCCACCAGCGCGGCGGCCGCGCCCGCCAGGAACGCCCACATGCCCCGGAGCAGCCCTGCGGCGCGGGCGACGAAGGCCAGGCACCCCAGCGTGGCGCCCAGCGCGATCCCGGCGAAGCCCGCGAGCGAGGACCGGCTCACCGTCACCCACAGGCCGTCCTGGATCCAGTAGAGCCCGAAGACGCCGAGCAGGATGAACCCGAGCGACCCGACGGAGGCGGTGACCCGGTCCCCGGGTTGCATGCCATGCGTGTCGATCCCGGCCCGGTACTGCTCGCTGACGCGTTCGGCGGCGACGGTACGGGCGTACGAGGCCGGGTCGCCGAGCACGTCGGCGGCGGGCTGCCCTGCCTCGGCCACGAGCTGGTGGGCCTCGGCGAGCATCTCCTCGGCGAACCCGACCGGCACGTCTTCGTCGAGGGCGAGCCGCACGTGCACGGCGTCGGCCCACTCCTGGTCCTGGTCGCGAGCCCAACTGAGTTCAGGCGTATGTGTCTTGCTCATCAATGTCCCCCTTCGACCTGCGCCGGGAGGAGCGAGGCGACGGTTCGGGAGAAGTCCCCCCAAGCGGCCTGGTCACGCCGCAGCCTCGCCCGCCCCTCCTCGGTGATCCGGTAGTACTTGCGCCCGGGCCCGCCCTCGCCGGCACCCCACTCGACCTCCACGGCACCTTCCTCTTCGAGGCGGGTGAGCGCTGGATAGAGGGTTGCTGCCTTGACGCCGTCGAGCCCGGCGTCACCGAGCCTGCTGAGCAGGGCGTACCCGTAGCTCTTCGGCTCCCCGTCGAGGATGCCGAGCAGACAGAGGGGGAGCGCGGCACGGGTCCATGCGGTGGGTGGAACGGCCACGGTGCTCTCTCCTTCGCCGTTGCTGGGCCTACTCGGCTCACTCGATCTACTCGGCTTACTCGGCTTTCCCGACTATTCAAGTATCCAGAATAGTCGGGAGTTTGTAAATCCTGGCCTCCGTGTGGTTCGGCCAGGATGCGGGTGTCCATGCGGGTGGTTGGGGAACCGGTGTGCGTGACGGCGTTGGTGACGACTTCGGAGACGAGGGTGCGGGCGGTGTCGACGAGCTCGGGCCTGCCGGTCAGGGTGAGGAGCAGGGCGATGGTGTCGCGGCAGATCTTGGGGGAGAGGGGGGTGTTGGGGGTGGTGAGGTGGTACGTCTGAGGGGTGGCCGGGGACTCGTGCGGGTGGTCCATGGTCGTCAACTCCCGTTTTCCGTTGCTGGGTTGCTGCCCGGGGCCACCGTGGCTCGGCCGCCTTGCGGCGGCTGCTCTGCGGTTTCACTGACGTCCGGAGTGGCTGTAGGCGTGACGCTCGGGAACCAAGCCCAGATCAGCCACATCGAAGCAGGCCGTTGGGGTGTCAGTGCCGAGCGGGTACGTCAGCTGGCTGTGAACTACGAGGCATCGAACGCCGAACTGGTCGAAGCGTTGTGCGCGATGGCTGAGGAGCGAGGCAAGAGATGGTGGAGCGATTACCGGAGCGTGCTCGCCCCGGGGTTCCTGGACGTTGCCGAACTTGAGCACCACGCGACGTATCTGAGGTCCCTCCAGACGGTGACCCTGCCGGGGCTCCTACAGGCCGAGGGCTACGTACGGGCCATCTATGGCGGCCACCTCCCCCAACTCCCGTCTGAGGAGCTCGATCTGCGCGTGGAGTTCCGGATGAAGCGGCGCCGCATTTTCGAGCGGGACGAGCCGCCCCGGTTCGAGGCGCTCATTCACGAGGCGGCACTGCGCATGCGGTTCGGTGGGGCCCAAGTGGCGCGGACGCAACTCGGCTACCTCCGGGAAGCCTCCGAGTGGCCGACCGTAACCGTGCGCGTCATCCCCTTTGCCAGCGAGCAATTCATCGAGGTCACCCAGCCCGTGCTCTATGCGGGTGGCCCGATGAGAGAACTGGACACGGTCCGCCTGGCCGGCGCTCTGGGCGGGCGCAGTCTGAGCACGGACGCAGGGCTCGAAAAGTACCGTGCGCTGCTCGACGTCGCGGACCGAGCCGCACTCAGCGTCGAGAAGTCCCGGCAACTCATCCACGATATCGAGAGAGCGCTGTGAATACCTTCCCCAAGGCAGCCCTGTGGCAGAAGTCGTCCTACTCAGGGGCGGGTGACGAGGACTGCGTGGAGGTGGCCCGTCACGAGGCCCGAAACCTGCTCCGCGAAAGCGACACCCCCGACGCCACGCTCACCGTCACCCCCGAGGGCCTCGCCGCCCTGATACGCACGTGCAAGGCCGCGAATTAGCCGACCAACGGAGACGGGAGAGGTGAATGGTGCGGCTGGCGCAACGGTCCGCCGCGCACCTGGAGATGCGGGACGGCTACAGGCAGTCCGCCCCGGAGTGCATCGCCATCGCCATCGCCATCGCGAGAGAACTGTGAGAGCCCACCCCATGACCGTTCAGTGGCAGAAGTCGTCCTTCTCCGGGGCCGGAGGAGAAAACTGCGTCGAGCTGGCCCGGCACGCGCCCCACACCCTGGTCCGCGAAAGCGATACCCCCCACGCGACCCTCACCGTCACACCCGACGGTCTCGCCGCCCTGATACGCACGTGCAAGGCTGAACGTTGGACGCCCGGTCAGGAGACGGAGACGGCGTGCAGCTCCGTCTCCATCAGGGCCCGGGCCTCGCGTCCGTAGAC
The DNA here is from genome assembly GCF_040646035.1 of Streptomyces sp. NPDC046465. Lineage (NCBI taxonomy): Bacteria > Bacillati > Actinomycetota > Actinomycetes > Kitasatosporales > Streptomycetaceae > Streptomyces > Streptomyces sp. NPDC046465. Next base: position 199,678 of record NZ_JBEYZK010000007.1, on the reverse strand, counting down.
CGCCGACTGCTCAAGAAGCCGGAACGCCCGCTCGTAGGCGTGGACTTCGTCCTCATCCGTGATGGTGAGGCCCGCCGAAAAGTTCTCCACCTCGACCCGTCGCCCGTCGAAGATGGAGAAGGCATGCCCCGGGTAGAGGGCCAGTTCCGCCCGCGCAGGGATGATGCCGAGCCTGAGGCCCGGTACGTCCAGCGCACCGATGAGCCGCTTCAGCTGTCCCCTCATGACCTCCGCGCCACCAAGATTCGTCCGCAGCGCCTGCTCGCCCAGGAGTGTGTGATACGTACGTTCCCCTTGCCCGAGGAACTGTGCGCGGGAGGTGCGACGCACCACGCCTTCCTCCACGTCGTCGAGGGTCTCGTGGAAGTCCACGACCCGCTGGAAGACGGCTCTGGCGTAGTCGGCGGTCTGGAGGTTGCCCCAGATGATGTTCGGACAGTAGTGGTGCGAGTGCTGGGTCCTGCGGACGAGTTCCAGGAACGCGTCCTGCACCGGCCCGGTGCCCTCCTGGCGGGCCTTGTCCCACGTCTTGTGTTCACTGCCGGACGCTGTCATGCCCAGGAGTCTTCCCGTGGTCATGCACGGTGTGAACCTTAAATCCCTGCAGGTATCCGCAAGTTCCATGCATGACGCGGAGCTTTCTGGCCCAAGGCTGGAAGGTGTTGGACCAGGAGCGGTTGTCGAAGCTGGAGCTGCCGGACCACGAGACTGTCGTGGAGATTCCCCGACGCATGCTGCAGTTCTTTCCGGAGGTGAACGGTGGCGGAGTCGCCCACGTTTGAGGAGTTGTTCCGGCTGGCGCGACGGTCCGCCGTGCACCTGGAGATGCGGGACGGCTACATGCAGTCCGCCCCGGACTACATCGCTTGGCGGGAGGGCGCGAGGGACACGTCTCGCTCCCTGGACCGGGAGGAGAGCGCATGGCTCTCGCTCATGCGGGAGATCACCGGCCGGGGCGTCGAGGTGCGCCGGGCGAGGATCGTGTCGGAACCCGTCACCGACTACATCCGGTTTGAGCACCACGTAACGGCCGGGAACGTTCAGGCGGGGGAGCAGGTCCGGTGGCTGCCCCGGCGCCGGGCCTCGGATCTGGCGCTGCCGGGGAATGATTTCTGGCTGTTCGACGACAGCCTGGTCGTGTTCCTGCATTTCACCGGGGACGGGGAGCTTTCCCCCGACGGGGATGAGGAGCGTACGACGGATCCTGCCCAGGCCCGGCTGTGCTCCACGGCTTTCGAAGCTGTGTGGGGTCGGGCCGTTCCGCACGAGGAATACAGGATCTTCTGAAGGGCGCGGCATCGGTCGGCGGGGCGACAGTGCCGCACCAAGGCCTCAGTGCGGCACGGAAGCCTCAAGTGCGGCACGGAAGCCTCAGTGCCGCACCAAGCAGAACGGGTGCCCCGCCGGGTCCCCGTACACCCGCCACCCACCGCCCCCGGACTCCGCGTCAAGGACCGTCGCGCCCAGCGACAGCACCTGCTCATGGGCGGCCTCCAAGTCGGTGACCTGGAAGTCGAGATGGAACTGCTGAGGTGCGGCCGGGTCGGGCCAGCGCGGCGGGGTGTACGGGGTTACGCGCTGGAAAGACAGGATCAGGCCCGTGGGCGTGTGCAGGGTCGACCAGTCGGCGCTGATGGCCCAGCGGGGGTCCGGGCGGTTCACCGTGCCGCCCAGGAGGGCACCGTAGAACTCCGCGAGGGGCAGGGGGGCGGGGCAGTCCAGGACCACGCACTGCAGGTTGGCGATCATGCGGTGAGCGTAGGGCGGGTTGTGGGCGGTGCAGGGGGCAGGGGGTGCGACAGAGGGCCCCGGCGGCAACTGCCGTCGGGGCCCTCCGGTGTGTCAGTCGGTCACGTCGTCTCAGACGTTCACGTCAGACGTCCACGTGAGACGTCCACGTGAGACGTCCACGTGAGACGTCCACGTGAGACGTTCACGTCAGACGTTCACGCCGAAGTCCTGCGCGATGCCGGTCAGGCCCGAGGCGTAGCCCTGGCCGACGGCGCGGAACTTCCACTCCGCGCCGTTGCGGTACAGCTCGCCGAAGACCATGGCGGTCTCGGTGGCGGCGTCCTCGGAGAGGTCGTAACGCGCGATCTCCGTGCCACCCGCCTGGTTGAGGATGCGGATGTACGCGTTGCGGACCTGGCCGAAGTTCTGCGAGCGGTTCTCGGCGTCGTAGATCGAGACCGGGAAGACGATCTTCTCGATGTCGGCCGGCAGGCCCTCGAGGTTCACGTTGATCTGCTCGTCGTCGCCCTCGCCCTGGCCGGTGACGTTGTCACCGGTGTGGACGATGGTCTGGTCCGGCGTCGCCTTGTTGTTGAAGAAGACGAAGTGCTGGTCGGAGAAGACCTTGCCCTGCGTGTTCACCGCGATCGCGGAGGCGTCCAGGTCGAAGTCGGTGCCAGTGGTGGTGCGGACGTCCCAGCCGAGCCCCACGGTGACGGCGGTCAGGCCCGGAGCCTCCTTGGTGAGCGAGACGTTGCCACCCTTGGACAGGCTTACTGCCATTGTTGGGAGTCCCTTCCCTCGTTACGACGCACCGCCGCCCTGTGCGGGCAGTGCGTACGGGCTTCGTACTGGGGACGAAGCTACCTTCACTCCTACCAACGCCGACCGGGGTCCCCAAGGTTCCACTTGGCTTTACTTTCTTTACTCGCCTCTTTTCGCGCCCCGGTTTCGCGCCCGGCTTCGCGCCCCGGGAAAAAGAGCGTGACGTGAGCCCGACAGGCGCGGGACCATGGAGGCATGTCCGGTCCCTATGTAATCCGCGGTTCGGTCTCCCTGCCGGAGGCCGAGCTCATGTGGCGTTTCTCGCGGTCGTCCGGGCCGGGCGGGCAGCACGTCAACACCAGCGACTCCCAGGTCGAGCTGCGGTTCGACCTCGCGAACACCGACGCGCTCCCCGATGTGTGGAAACAGCGCGCCCTGGAGCGCCTGGCCTCCCGGCTCGTCGACGGCGTCGTCAGCGTGCGGGCGAGCGAGCACCGGTCCCAGTGGCGGAACCGGGAGATGGCCGCCACCCGGCTCGCCTCCCTGCTCGCCGAGGCCACCGGCCCGCCGCCCAAGCCGCGACGCGCCACGAAGATCCCTCGCGGGATCAATGAGCGGCGTCTGCGGACGAAGAAGGCGCGCAGCGAGACGAAGCGGGGGCGGTCGGGGCAGGGGTGGGGCTGACCCCGCCCCGTCAGGGGCGCGGGGAAGGGCGCGGCCGGCCACGAACAAGCCGCAGCCGCATCTGCCGGGATCCCGGCAGTCGCGGCTGCGGCTCATTTCGTGGTTGCTCGCGCCGTTCCCCGAGCCCCTGACGGGGCGGGGTCAGCCCAGCTGGCGATAGCGGCCCCGGAAGTACAGCAGGGGGCCACCCTCCCCGCTCGGGAGCGACGCGGTCAGGACCCGGCCGATCACCAGCGTGTGGTCGCCCGCCGTCACCGTCTGTTCCGTGCGGCACTCCAGTGTCGAGAGGGCGCCGCCGACCAGCGGAGCGCCCGACGCCGCGCCCCGCGCGTACGGGATGTCCTCGAAGAGCAGGCGGTCGCTGATGCGGCCCTTCATGGCGAAGCGGCCCGCGATGTGGCGCTGGCTCTCGGCCAGGACCGAGACCGCCCACAGCGGCTGCTCGGCGAGCAGGTCGTCCATGCGGGAGCCCTCGCGCAGGCTCACCATGACCAGGGGCGGGTCGAGGGAGACGGAGAGGAAGGCCGTGGCCGTCATGCCCACGTCCTCGCCCATCGGGGCGCTCGGGTCGTCCGGGTCCAGGCCGGGCTCGCGCGCCGTCACCAGGACCACGCCCGCGGCCAGCCGGGACATCGCCGCACGGAACTCGTCGTTGCTCACACCGTCAGCATGCCCACCCGATGACGGGTGGCGTGGGGAAGGCGGGGCCGGGAAGGTCTTGAGTACATGAGCCACGTCATCGAAGCTAGCCCGTGCGCACCGCCCAAAACATCGGGCTGTGGGCCCAGATCGGTCCTAGGTCCGAAGGTCCGACGGCCGGGTGCCCGGCCAATGCCAGGCCCGCGCCGGGCCCACCGACCAGGCCTGGCACGCAGTGCCGCCCACGCGGTGGACTAGTCCAAGGGACTGGACCAACGGCGGCTTCCCATCTGTGACTTGACTCACAGGAGCCATATTTTGTTGACCCTGTGTACCGAGTGAGCAGCTCGCTGTGATTCAGTGACGGTGGCAATAAGACACTGAGGGCACCAAAGGCACAAGGGCACAGAAGAGCCACTGCCACACGAAGTACGGGCACGAAGTACGGGCACGGGCACGAAGTACGGGCACGGGCACGGAATCACTGCGGGCGCTGCGCATCCTGGAGTTGCTGTCGAGGTCTCGGGGAGAACGAGCATGGAGACCGAGTCGGAGCCGTACGTCCGTCTTGCGACCCTGCGGCAGCTGCACCAGGTGGTAGCGGAGCTGAATACGGCCCGGAGCCTGGCGGACACGCTGCAGACCGTCGCCGACGGCGTCGTCAACGGCCTTGGCTATGAGCTGGCGTGTGTCAATCTCGTGCGCCCGGACGGCGATCTCGTCGTCGCCGCCTTCGCGGGCAACTCCTCCGCCGAGGCCCTCATCACCGGCCGCGTCGGCTCGCGCGACGCCTGGGAGCGCCGCCTCGCCATGGGTGAGGCCTGGGGCGCCCTGCGCTTCATCTCGTACACCGAGGGCTGGGTCCTCGACGACGACGACGTCCCGCAGTGGTACACCGAAGGACCCGAGCCCCGCTTCGAGGACGAGTGGCACCCCTCCGACCGCCTCTTCGCCCCCATGTACGCGACCGGCGCGGCCGGCGGCGAACTGCTCGGCGTGATCTCCGTGGACCGGCCGCGCAACGGCCGCAGGCCCGGCGCCTGGGGCCGCGAGGCCCTGCAGATGTACGCCTTCCAGGCCGCCATCGCGATCAGCAACGCCCGCCTCCGGGCCAACATGCAGCGCGCCCTGGTCCGCCTGGAGCGGGAACAGCAGGCACTGCGGGCCAGCGAGGAAAGCTTCCGGCAGGCCTTCGAGTACGCGCCGTCCGGCATGGCCATCGCCGAGATGGGCGGCGACCAGCACGGGCGGATCCTGCGTACGAACGACGCGCTCTGCCGCCTCCTCGGCAGGCCCGCCTCCGCCATGCGGCGCTACTCCTTCTCCGACCTCGTGCATCCCGAGGACATCGGGACGCTCCTGCGCACCTCCGCCGAGGGCGGCCGCGCCGAGCTGCGGCTCGCGCGGCGCGACGGCACGTACGTATGGGTGTCGCTGCGCAACTCCGTCGTCGCGGACGCCGCCGACGGGCCCCGCTTCCTGCTCACGCACGTCGAGGACATCGAGGAGCGCAAGCGCCGCGAGCTCCAGCTCGCCCACCGGGCCAGCCACGACTCCCTCACCGGCCTGCCCAACTCCGCCGAGCTGCGCGCCCGGCTCAGCGCCCGTCTCTGTCGCAGGCCCCACGCGGGCCAGCCCAGCGCCGTGGACTCCCTCGACGCCGCGTACGAGCACGGCTTCGACTTCGGGCCCGCCGCGCACCAGCCGGACGACGGGTTCGACCACCACGTGCACACCGTCGCCCCCGAGGGCGGCGACGGCGACGTGGACGACGGAACCAAGGGTCTCGCCGTCCTCTTCTGCGACCTCGACGGCTTCAAGTCGATCAACGACAGGTTCGGCCACCACACCGGCGACGCCGTCCTCATCGAGGTCGCCCGCCGCCTCACCCACGCGGTCAGGGACGGGGACACCGTGGCGCGGCTCGGCGGCGACGAGTTCGTCGTCCTCGCCGACGGGCTCGGCCGCGCCGACGCCCAGGACCTCGCCGTCCGGCTGCGGAACGGCATCATCCCGCCGATCCGCGTCGACGGCAGGGCAGTCCGCGTAGGGGCCAGTTTCGGCATCGGCTGGGCGCACTGCGGGATGTCGGCGGACGAAGTGTTGCACTCCGCCGACCAGCGGATGTACGTGGAGAAACGGTCCCGTGCCAAACAGCACCGGCGGGCCGGATAGCGGCCTGGATGAGGCCGACGCCACCCCTTGGGCCCGTGTGGACCGGGTAGGCTCCCCGCGTCAGCGATGTGAGGGAGTGACCTGGGAATGACGCCCGGCAATAACGGCGAGAACACGCCGAGCGCGCCGCAGGGCGACGACGATCCGTTCGGCTACCTGTATGAGGACGGACAGGCGGCCGGAGCGACCCCGCCCAGCGGCGGCGGCGGATACGGGTACCCGGGTCCCCGCTCCTCGTACAACCACGTGCGGGCGGTCGGCGACCGGCGTCCGGCGTACGGCCAGCAGACCTACGGCGGCCAGCAGGCGTACGGCCAGCAGGTCCCGCAGCAGCAGGGTCAGCAAGGCCAGCACGGCCAGCACGGTCAGCAGGGCTACGGGCAGCCGAACGCCCACTACACCGCCCCCGAGGCCCAGCCCGGCGGCGCCCCCGTCGCGTCGCCGCAGTACGCGCCCGCGGGCGGCGGCCGGGGCCGGGGGCCCAACACCAAGGGGCTGCTGATCGGCGCGGTCGCCGTGGTGGCGGTCGTCGCGGTGGGCATCATCGCCGCCGTGGTCACCGGCAACGACGACGACAAGGGCGGCGACACGGGCGCGGGCGGCAAGCCGTCGCAGGCCGAGTCCGTCAAGCCCAGCGAGAAGCCGGAGAAGAAGCCCGAGAAGAAGGCCGAGCTGCCGCAGACGGACGCGAAGGCCCTCAAGCTGGAGGGCGGCACGTCCACGGCGTCCGACGTCGAAGGCGCCAAGGCCGCGGGCGGGACGTACGTGGCCGGGTTCGACAAGGTCGGCGCCCAGGTGACGTGGACCGTCAACGGCATCCCCAAGGCCGGCTCGTACAAGCTGTGGGTCAACTACGGCGTCCCCGGCAAGAACTCCAACGCCACGATCCTCGTCAACGGCAAGAAGCAGACCCGCCCCCTGAACATGGAGAACTTCTCCGGCGGGCCGGAAGGCGACTGGGAGAAGGGCTGGACGCACACCTGGGCGCTGGTCCAGCTCACCAAGGGCACCAACACGGTCACGCTCACCTGCGCCCAGAGTGACCTGTGCGGGACGACCGGAGCGAACATCGACCAGATGTGGCTCAAGGAGGCGGGCAGCGAGGGCTGACGCTCCCAGCGCCCCCCTTGAGGCTTGCGGCCACCTTCACTCCTGGGGCTACTTCAGCAGCCCCAGGAAACCCGGGCTACTTCAGCAGCCCCAGGAAACCCGCCACCGTCCCGGCCATCGCCTCGCGAGCCGGGACGAGGTATTTCCGGGGGTCGACGCCCTTCTCATGGGCGTTCAGGTAGGCGCGGACCTCGCCGGTGAACGCCGTGTTGAGGGCCGTGCCCACGTTGATCTTCACCATGCCGGAGGCGATGGCCCGCCGGATCTCGTTGTCCGGTACGCCACTTGAGCCGTGCAGCACGAGCGGTACGGGCACGGCGGCCGCGAGGGACGCGATCAACTCGTGGTCCAGGGCCGCCGTGCGCTCCGTCATCGCGTGCGAGGAGCCCACCGCCACCGCGAGGGCGTCGACGCCCGTCTCCGCGACGTACGCGACCGCCTCCCCGGCATCCGTCCGCACCCCCGGCGCGTGCGCGTCGAGCGGCGCCTCACCCTCCTTGCCGCCCACCTCGCCGAGCTCGGCCTCGATCCAGATGCCGCGCTCGCGCCCCCAGCGGACCGCGTCCGCCGTCGCCTTCACGTTGTCGCCGTACGCCAGCTTCGACGCGTCGAACATGACGGAGCTGAAGCCCTCCGGGTGCGCGGCGCGCAGCAGTTCGGGGTCCGTCACGTGGTCGAGGTGGAGGGAGAGCCGTGCGGAGGATGCGCGGGCCACCGCTGCCGTCGCCGCCGCGATGGCGGTCGGGCGGCCGCCGTGGAACTTCACCGCGTTCTCGGATATCTGCAGGATCGCGGGGGCCCCGGCCCGCTCCGCGCCCAGCGCGACCGCCTCCGCGTGCTCCAGGGTGATGACGTTGAACGCGGCGACGCCGTGCCCGGCCCCACGCGCCTCCGTGACGAGTTCTCCGGTGCTGACCAGTGGCACGTGCTCCCCAATTCCCGGGGCGCTGCGCCCCGTTGCGCGGTGCGGATACGGCTCTGCGTACGGGCCTGTGGAGGCTGTGTACGGCTCTACGTGGCTGCGGGCCCCGTCGCGGCGACCTCGACCCGCGGCAGCAGTTCGTCGTACGTGGCGGGGTCGAACTCGCCCGCCACCGGCGCCGCCACCGTCGCCGCCGACAGCGCCACGGCACGGGCCAGGCGGTCGGGCCACGGCAGGTGTTCGGCGAGCCCGGAGAGCAGCCCCGCGACCGCCGAGTCGCCGGCGCCGGTCGGGTTGCCGCGCACCCGCTCCGGGGGCCGCGCCTGCCAGGTGCCGTCCGGCGTCACCGCGACCAGCCCTTCGGCGCCGAGCGAGGCGATCACGGCGTGCGCGCCCCTGCGGCGGGCATCGCGGATGGCCTGGGCGGGCTCGTGGGAGCCGGTCAGCTCGGCGAGCTCGTCGGCGTTGGGCTTGACGATGTCGGGGCGGGCGGCGACGCCACGGCGCAGCGGTTCGCCGCTGGTGTCGAGCAGGACCGGGACGCGGGCGGTCCGTGCGGCCCGTACGAGCAGGGCGTACGCCCCGACGGGCACGCCGGGCGGCAGGCTGCCGCAGAGCGCGACCGCGGCCGTGCCCGCTCGGTGCACCAACTCCGTGTAGGAGTCCAGGAACGCGGCCCATTCGGCGGGCGTGACGGTCGGCCCCGGCTCGTTGAGCTGGGTGGTGTCGCCGGTCGTCGCGTCGACCACGGCGAGGGTGCGGCGGGTGGCGCCCGCGACCGGGGCGAGCGCGTCCGTGACGCGCGGTTCACCGGCGAGGCGCTCGTGCAGGGTGCGGCCGGTGTCGCCGCCAGCGAAGCCGGTGACCGTCACGTCGTGGCCGATGGCGGCGAGCACGCGGGCGACGTTCAGGCCCTTGCCGCCGGGGCGTTCGGTCACTTCGGTGACGCGGTGCGAGGCGTGCGGGGTGAGGGCGGGGACGCGGTAGGTGAGGTCGAGGGCGGCGTTCAGTGTGACGGTGATGATCATTCGTGCCACCCCAGAAGTGCCTTGCCGAGTACCTTGCTGCGTGCCTTGCCGAATACCTTGCCACCGGCGTTGCCACCGGCCTCTTCAGGATTCTGATCATGCCAAACGGAAGGCGGTTGGCCCAGGGGTGAGGGCCAACCGCCTTGTGTTTCACGGGTCTACGCGGGCTACGGGGGACTGATACGGGGGCTAAAAGGGCTCAACCACCCATTCGCCCTTGCGCATCACGCCCTTGAGGTCGAAGGCCGCGTCCAGGACCACCAGGTCCGCGTCCTTGCCCGGCTCCAGGGAGCCGATCCTGTCGTACTGGCCGAGGAGCCGCGCCGGGTTCACGGAGATCGCGCGGACGGTCTCCTCGACGGAAAGACCGTCGACGGTCACCGAGCGCTTGAACGCGCGGTCCTGGGTGAGGGTGGAGCCCGCGATCGAACCGCCCTCGACGAGCCGCGCCACGCTGTCCTTCACCTCGACCTCCAGCGGGCCGAGCATGTAGCGGCCGTCGCCGAAGCCCGCCGCGTCCATCGCGTCGGTGATCAGCGCGACGCGGGACGCGCCCGCGTGGTGGAAGGCCAGCTCGAAGGAGGCGGGGTGGAGATGGGTGCCGTCGTTGATCAGCTCGACGGTGATCCGCTCGTCCTCCAGGAGGGCGGCGATCGGCCCCGGGACGCGGTGGCCGAGGCCCGGCATGGCGTTGAACAGGTGCGTGGCGACGGTGGCGCCCGCGTCGATGGCCTCGACCGTCTGCTCGTACGTGGCGTCGGTGTGGCCGATCGCCGCGATCACGCCGTGCTCGGCGAGGAGCCGCACGGAGTCGATGCCGCCGGGGAGTTCGGTGGCCAGCGTGAACATCTTCGCCTGGCCGCGCGCCGCGTCCATCAGCTTGCGCACGTCGGCCGGGTCGGGGTGCCGCAGCAGGCCCTCGCTGTGCGCGCCCTTGCGGCACGGGGAGATGAACGGGCCCTCGAAGTGGATGCCCGCGAGGTCGCCCTGCTCGGCGAGTTCGCTGAGCACTCCGGCGCGCTGGGCGAGGAAGCCCATCTCGCCGGTGACGGTGGAGGCGACGACGGTGGTCGTGCCGTGCAGGCGGTGGGTGTGGATGCCCTTGAGGACGTCCTCGACGGTGCCCGACGTGAAGGACGCGCCGCCGCCGCCGTGGTTGTGGATGTCGACGAAGCCGGGGACGACCCAGTGGCCGGTGAGGTCGACGGTCTCGGCGTCCGCGGCGGGAGCCCCCGCGATACGGGCGCCGTCGACGATCACTCGGCCGTTCGTGACGGTCCCGGTGGGCAGTACCACCTGGGCACCGGCGAGAACCTTGCTAGTGGCCATCAGGTGGCTACCTCCGTGGGGTCGGATTTCCGGTCGACGGTCTTCCCGTCGTTCTTTTCGTCGTTCTTTCCGCCGACGAGGTCCCAGGCGAGCAGGCCCGCGCCCAGGCATCCGGCGGTGTCGCCGAGGGCCGCGGGGACGATCTCCGGCAGAGTCTGGAACTGCACGATGCGTGCCGTGACAGCGGCCCGCAGCGGCGTGAACAACGTTTCCCCGGCCTCGGCGAGACCGCCACCGATGATCAGCGTGTGCGGGTCCAGCAGAGTGAGGGCGGTGAGGAGGCCGTCGGCCAGGGCGTCGACGGCGTTCCGCCAGACCTCCTGGGCCCGCGGGTCGCCCGACTCCACGGCCTTCGCGCAGTCCGCGGCGTCCGCCTCCGGGTCGCCGCTCGCCTCGGCCCACGCCTTGCTCACCGCGGACGCGGAGGCCAGGCGCTCCAGGCAGCCGTACTGGCCGCAGCCGCAGGGCGGGCCGCCGGGCCGTACGACGATGTGGCCGATCTCGCCGGCCGAGCCATGGGCGCCCGGCTCGATGGCGCCGCCGATGCCGATGGCGCCCGCGATGCCGGTGCCCAGGGGGACGAACAGGAACCGGTCGGCGTCCTTGCCCGCGCCGAGCCGCCCCTCCGCGAGGCCCCCCGTGCGGACGTCGTGGCCCAGGGCCACGGGGACGCCCTCCAGGCGGGTGCTGAGGAGCTCCCGCAGGGGGACGTCGTGCCAGCCGAGGTTGGCCGCGTACACCGCGATGCCGTGCTCGGCGTCGACGATGCCGGGGACGGCGACGCCGGCCGCGGCGGCGGGTTCGCCGAAGCGGTCGATGCCGAGTGCGCGGAGGTCCGCGGCGAAGTCGAGGATGGACTCCACGACGGCGTCGGCGCCCCGCTCGCGGCCAGTGGGCCGGCGCGCCTCGTGCAGCAGGGCGCCGTCCGCCCCTACCAGGGCGGCCTTCATTCCGGTGCCGCCCACATCGAGGGCGATGACGTGTCTCACGGGGGACAGTCTCGCGCGTCACCCCGTGAGAGGTCTAGTCCACTCCGGGGTGTCTCTTTTAGCGGGGAGCCCGCGAGGTCAGGGCAGGATCACGCTGCGGGTGAGGTTTCGGGGGCGGTCCGGGTCGTAGCCGCGGGACTCCGCCAGGGCCACGGCGAGGCGCTGCGCGCGGACGAGGTCGGCCAGCGGGTCGGCCTCCTGCCGGGCGACCAGTTCGCCGCCGACGCGGGCCACGTCACCGGCGAGACCGTCGGGCAGGGTGCCGAACATCCAGGTGACCCGGCCGGGGCCGGTGATGGAGATGGGGCCGTGGCGGTACTCCATCGCCGGGTAGGACTCCGTCCACGCGCCCGCGGCCTCCCGCATCTTCAGTGCCGCTTCAAGCGCGAGCCCGTACGTCCAGCCGCGCCCGAGGAACGTCCACTGCTCCGCGCCGACGACCGCCGCGGGCAGCGGCTCGGTCACCGCGAGCTCCGCGTCGACGGCCGCCTCGGCCACCGTCTTCATGCCGGGGATGTCACCGAGCCCGGCCCGCAGGAAGGCGAGGGCGGTCGTGGCGAAGCGGGTCTGGACCACCGACTCCTCGTCGGCCCAGTCCAGGACCGCGACGGCGTCCGCCGCGTCCATGACGGGGGTCTTGGGGTCGGCGGTCAGCGCGAGGGTCGGGACCGTGCCCTTGAGCCGGGTGAGGAGTTCCAGGACCTCCGTCGTCGTACCGGAGCGGGTGATCGCGACGACCCGGTCGTAGGACCGTCCGGCGGGGAACTCGGAGGACGCGAAGGCGTCCGTCTCGCCGAGACCGGCGGCCTCGCGCAGCGCCGCGTACGCGATGGCCATGAACCACGATGTCCCGCATCCGGTGACGGCGACCCGCTCGCCGGGCTCCGGCAGCCCGTCGAAGGAGGCGGCCGCCTCCACCGCCCGTGTCCAGCAGGCGGGCTGGGTGGCTATTTCTGCTGCGGTACGCGACATGCGGCGAGGCTCCTCGTCAGTGCGGGGTTTCCGGCGTGCTGTGCATGAACGTGACGTGCATAGCAGCCGCCGGGCGGACGCGGCAATGGCGGGCCGCCCGGTGGGGCCGCTGTGGAGGCCGTTGCACAAGTGATATGCGGGTGGTGTAGACCTTGTGTCCGGACTCGGGGGAAACTCGCAGTTCAAGGGCATTGAGGCCGAGAAGCCTCGGAACGCGGAAGCAATGAGGGTGGGACAGCTGTGCAGCGGCGCGTGACAGGACTGACCGCGGCGGTGGCCGTACTGGGCATGGCGGGCGTTCTCGCCGGCTGCGGCGGGTCCGGTGACTCGGGCGACGTCACCCTCAAGCTGGTGGCCGCGGACTACGGCGACTCCGCGGAGAACAGTTCCAAGAAGTACTGGGACCAGCTGGCCCGGGGGTTCGAGAAGGAGAACCCCGGCATCAAGGTCGACGTGACCGTCCACTCCTGGAACGACGTGGACCGCGAGGTCAAGGAGAGCGTCAAGAAGGGCGACGCCCCCGACCTGGCGCAGATCGGCGCGTACGCCGACTACGCCGCGCAGGGCAAGCTCTACGAGGCCGACGAGCTCCTCTCGATCGCCACCCAGGCGGACTTCCTGGCCCCGCTCTCCCGCGCCGGCGAGGTCAACCGCATCCAGTACGGCATGCCGTTCGCCTCCTCGACCCGGCTGCTCTTCTACAACACCAAGCTCTTCAAGGACGCCAACCTCACCCCGCCGCAGAGCTGGAGCGAGCTGAAGGCGGACGCGAAGGCGCTCAAGGCGCGCGGCGTGAAGATCCCGTACGCGCTGCCGCTCGGCCCGGAGGAGGCGCCCGCCGAGACGCTGATGTGGATGCTCAGCGGCGGCGGCGGTTACACCGACAACGTCGGCTCGTACGACATCGACTCCAAGCAGAACGCGAAGACGTTCGGCTGGCTCAGGGACAACCTCGTCGGCGAGGGCCTGACCGGCCCGACGGCGCCCGGCGAGATGAACCGTGCCGAGGCGTTCGCGGCGTTCTCGCGCGGCGAGGTCGGCATGCTCAACGGCCACCCGACGCTGATGAAGATGGCGGCGAAGAAGGGCGTGAAGTTCGGCATGGTGCCGGCGCCCGGCGTCAACGGCAAAGCGCAGGCCACGATGGGCGTCGCCGACTGGATGATGGCGTTCAAGCAGAACGGTCACCGCAAGGAGGCCGGCAAGTTCCTCGACTACGTGTACAGCAAGAAGAACGTGCTCGACTTCTCCAACGAGTACGACATCCTGCCGGTGACCACGTCCGCGTCGCAGGCGATGGCCAAGGACCGCGGCCACACGGCCCTGGGCAAGTTCCTCGACGAGCTCCCGACGTCGGAGCTCTACCCGGTGGGCAAGACGTCCTGGGCCGAGGTCTCGGCGCAGATCAAGAAGGACATCGGCAAGACCGTCCAGGAGGGCGGCAACCCCGACTCGGTGCTCAAGGGCATCCAGAACCGGGCGGTCACCGAGGAGAACGCGGAGTAGAGCAGCGGAGTGGGGCGAGGCATAGCGTGTCCGCATGGATCCTCAGGAAGCTGGAGTGAGCGCTCCGGAACCGGCGGAGCTCTCCGAGCGCGACCGCGCCGTCCTCGCCCTGGAGCGCCGCTCGTGGCCGGGCCCGGGCGCGAAGGAACGCGCCATCCGTGAGGAGCTCGGCATGGTCCCGGTGCGCTACTACCAGGTACTGAACGCACTCCTGGACGACGCTCGGGCGCTCGCCCACGACCCGATTACGGTCAATCGGCTGCGCCGGGTGCGGGAGTCACGGCGCGACGAGCGCTGACGCCGTTAAGGTCGGGCCCATGGGTGACCCTACGTACGCGCAGCCCGACAGGCCCGGACGCCCCGGCCTGCCCGAGCCCGTGACGCCTGCCGGGCGGGACGGGCTCTCCGCACTCCTCGCGCGGCCCGAACGGGCCGTCGTCGCGCTGGACTTCGACGGCACGCTCGCCCCGATCGTGGCCGACCCCGAGCAGGCCCGCGCCCACCCCGACGCCGTGCCCGCGCTCGCCGCGCTCGCGCCGCGCCTGCGGTCGGTCGCCGTGGTCACGGGCCGCCCCGCGGGCGTCGCCGTCCGCTACGGCGGCTTCGCGGGCGTGGCGGGCCTTGAGCACCTCGTGGTCCTCGGGCACTACGGCGCCGAGCGCTGGGACGCCGTCACCGGCACCGTGCACGCCGCCGAAGCGCACCCCGGGGTCGCGGCGGTCCGTGCCGAGCTGCCCGGGTTCCTCGACGCGATCGACGCCTGGCGGGGCTCCTGGATAGAGGAGAAGGGCCGGGCCGTCGCCGTCCACACGCGCCGCGCGGAGGACCCGCAGGCGGCCTTCGACGCGCTGCGCGAGCCGCTCGCCGAGCTGGCGGGCAGACACGGCCTGATCGTCGAACCGGGCCGCATGGTCCTGGAGTTGCGGCCGCCCGGCATGGACAAGGGCGTGGCCCTTGAGGAGTATCTGCGCGAGGTCGGCGCCGAGTCCGTCCTCTACGCGGGCGACGACCTCGGCGATCTCCCGGCCTTCGGCGCGGTGGAGAAGCTCCGCTCGGACGGCGTCGCGGGGCTCCTCGTGTGCAGCGGCAGTACGGAAGTCACGGAGCTGGCAGGGCGGGCCGACCTGGTGGTGGACGGTCCGCCCGGTGTCGTACGGCTGCTTTCGGCGATCGGCGCTCAACTGCCCTGATCGGCGCCGATGTTGGGAGGGTCGGGGATCGGGTTGCCGAAGTAGTCGTGGCCTTCCGTGCCATCGGGGTCGTCGGGGTCGTCGGGGTCTGCGGTCCCCGTCCCGGCGCCGCGCGCCGGTGAGCCCTCCCGCAGGCGTACGTCACCGGGCTTTTCGGGGGCCGGGTCGACGAACCGGGGGTCGGCGACGACGGCGCCCGGGTCGCGGGGCTGCGCGGTGTGCCAGTACAGGTTGCCGGTGAAGGTGCTCACCGTGTCCTTGATGGGGGAGCCCGCGCCGGGCGCGCCCACGAAGACGTTGTCCTGGAAGGTGACGCCGGTGGGTCCGTTGTTGGAGACAAGGGCGGTGTCGGAGCGGTTGGTCACGACGGTGTTCCGGTAGATCCGGGTGTCCGTCGAGGCGCCGCAGACCACGGAGATCACACCGTACGGCGATGCGGTGTTGCGGTCGTTCACGCTGATGTTGTCGTGCACGCGGTTGCCATCGCTGACGGTGTCCTCGGCGTTGCAGACGAGGAGGAAGCCGCCCTCGTTGTCGTGGCTGTAGTTGTACCGGTAGACGTTGCGGTTGTTGCCGCCGTCGATGTCGTACGCCATGGAGTCGCGCGTCCCGTGGCCGCCCGTGACCTCGTTGTACTGGTAGACGACGTCGTCGGACTGCCACGCCCACAGGCCCGCGTTGTAACCGGCGGAGCGCATGTTGAAGCCGTCGACGTAGTTGCGCTCGGCCAGCGCGCCCCGGGCCTTCTGCACGACGATCGCGTCGCCGCCCACGTCGTACACCTTGTTCCGCTCGAACCGCACGCCGGTGGAGAGCCAGTTGGCGCCCTCTTCGTCGCGGCCCCAGGTGGAGGAGGTGCCGATGCCGGTGCGGTCGACGTGGCGGACGGTGGAGTCCGACACGCGCACGCCGTCGAAACGGGTGGGCCTCGCCGTGCCTTGGACGGTGAAGAGGATGCCGCCGGAGGGGTCGGGGTCCTTGAAGTCGGCGCCGTTCACGTCGTGCACGTCCACGCCGTCGACGACGAAGTGGTGGGCGACGCCGTAGTCGGTGAGCTGGACGTAGAGCCCGGCGCGGCGCCGGGTGGTGGTGGCGGGGCCGGTGTTGGAGAGGTCCAGGTTCCGGATCTCCCACTGTTCGGTGTCGACCAGGTGCAGGGCGGCGCGGGCGCCCTTGGCCTCGATGTGCGGCTTGGCCAGGCGCTTGTTCCCGTACGCGTCGATGCGCACGGGGGCGCCGGCCGCACCCGCACCTTGGGGAGCCAGCACCCCCGTGCAGCTTGTGCCCCGCTTGAGCAGGAGCCGGTCGCCGGGGCCGAAGGTGTGCCCGCTCGCCTTGGCCACGGTGCGCCACGCGGCGCTCGCGGAGGTGCCGGGCGCGGTGTCGTCGCCCTTGGCGCAGTCGACGTAGTACGCGGTGCCGGTTCGTGCGGTGCCGGTTTGTGCGGTGCCGGTTTGTGCGGCGGCGGGGGACGCGGCCGCGCCGGTGGTGGCGAGAGCGGTGAGGATCACGATGCTCGTGCTGCGGCGCAGGGTCATGCGGGGACCGTAGTGACGGTGCCCGCGCCGGGCCCATGGACAAACCGAAGCGGTCCTTGGACTGGCCGAGGTCTTCCGCCGTACTCGGTTGCCGTACTCGGTTGCCGTGCTCGGTCAGCCGGTGAGGGCCCGCAACTGGTCCAGGAACCACTGCGCGGGCGGCAGCGCCGTCGCCGCCGACGCGAGACGCTTGGTGCGCTCGGCGCGCTCGTCGTCCGGCATGGTCAGCGCCGTGTGCAGGGCGGCGGCCGTGGCCGTGATGTCGTACGGGTTCACCGTCAGCGCGTCCTCGCCCAGCTCCTCGTACGCCCCCGCCTCCCGCGAGAGCACGAGCGCGCAGCCCTCGTCGGAGACGACGGGGACCTCCTTGGCGACGAGGTTCATGCCGTCGCGGATGGGGTTGACCAGGGCCACGTCCGCCATCCGGTAGGCGGCGAGGGAGCGCGCGAAGTCGTCCTTGACGTGCAGTACGACGGGGGTCCAGCCGGGCGTGCCGTAGCGGGAGTTGATGTCGGCGGCGACCCGGGAGACCTCGTCCGTGTAGTCGCGGTAGACCGCCAGGTCCTGCCGCGACGGGTAGGCGAAGGCGACGTGCACGACGCGCTCGTGCCACTCGGGGCGGGTGTCGAGGAGCTCGCGGTAGGCCAGCATGCCCCGCACGATGTTCTTGGAGAGCTCGGTGCGGTCCACCCGGACGATCAGCTTGCGGGCCTCCCCGTCCTGCTCGCCCGCCTGCTCCCGCAGCGCCCGCATCCGCTCCTCGACGTCGTCCCGCCGCGACCGCTCCCGCAGGAAGTCCGCGTCGGCGCCGAGCCCGTGCACCCCGATCCGGGTGCCCGTGGTCCCGCCGACGATCTGTACGCAGCACTCCGTGAACGCGTCCGCCCACCGCCCGGTCAGGAAGGCGAGCCGGTCGGCGCCGAGCATCCCGCGCAGCAACTGCTCCGCGATGTCGTCCGGCAGCATCCTGAAGTAGTCGGCGGGCGCCCAGGGAGTGTGCGAGAAGTGGCCGATGCGCACGTCCTCGCGCAGCTCGCGGAGCATGCCGGGCACCAGCGCCAGGTGGTAGTCCTGTACGAGGACCGCCGCGCCCGGCGCCGCCTCCGCGGCCAGTGCCTCGGCGAAGGCGCGGTTGTACGTCTCGTACGCCGCCCACTGCGCACGGAACTCCGGTCCGAAAACCGGCTCGAGCGGGGTCTGGTAGAGCATGTGGTGGACGAACCACAGCACCGAGTTCGCGATGCCGTTGTACGCGGCCGCGTGCACGTCCGCGTCGATGTCCAGCATCCGGACGCCGTCCTCGCCGACGCCGCGCCGCACCGCCTCGCGGTCGCCGTCGCCGAGCGCCGCGCACACCCACAGGGCGTCCGCCTCGTCGCCGATGGCGCTGAGCCCGGACACCAGGCCGCCGCCGCCGCGCTTGGCGGACAGCTCCCCGTCCTCTCCCACCGTGTACGAGACGGGGCCGCGGTTGGAGGCGACCAGTACCTGCGCTGCTGACGATTCGTACTCGGAGACCATGTGGCAGAACGTAGCCCGTCCCGGGGACGGGCAAACGTACGGCCGGTGGTCAGTCCCGACGCCTGCGCCCCGCGGCGATCAGCAGCACGCCCAGGACGCACAGTGCGACCGCGATCCCGCCGTACAACAGGGCCCGGGAGTCCCCGGTCGTGGCGAGCTCACCGGCCGGGCGCCCGTGCGGCTGTCCGGGCTGCGGCGGGGCGGGGGGCGGGGCGGGGGCGGTCGCCGTGAGGTGCTTGACGACCGGCGCGGGGGCGGCTGCCGCGGTCGCCGGTGGCGCGCTGACGGCGAGCGCGCCCACCGCGACCGCGGCGGAGGCGATCCCCACCGCGCTCCGTCCGACTCTGTCCCACAACGCAGCTCTGGCCCACGCAGCTCTGGCCCACGCAGCTCTATCCCACACAGATCTATCCCACATAAGACGGAAATGTAGGCAAAGCACATCATCGGCGGAGGTTACGCCACGCGACGATGCGCATACTCGGCGATATCCGTCATCGGCGGACGCTCCTCCGTGTCGACCGCGTACGTCCGCGGCACGAACCCGTGCTCGCCCCGCTCGAACTGCGTCAGTTCGGGCCGCAGCAGATGGCCGCGGGCGAGCCGCAGCTGCGCCGTCCGGTATATCGCCGCCGCCATCCGCCCGAGCGCCTGCCCGTCCTGGTGCCGGTGCCTGCGCACCCCGACATCGACCTGCGCGAGCGCGTCAAGACCCACGGTGTGCAGCGCGTCGACGAGCAGCCCCAGCTCCACGCCGTATCCGACGGGAAACGGCAGCCGCTCGAGGAGCGACCTGCGCGCCGCGTACTCGCCGCCCAGCGGCTGGACGAACCCCGCGAGGCGCGGCCAGTGCATGTTCAGGAGCGGGCGCGCCATCAGCTCGGTCACCCGGCCGCCCTGACCCGCCGCGGCGCCGAGCGGCCGGTCGTACATGGCCTTCACGAAGGCCACGTCCGGGTCGGTGAGCAGCGGTCCCACGATGCCCGAGACGAAGTCCGCGGAGAACTCCCGAAGGTCCGCGTCGACGAAGGCCACGACGTCCCCGCCGGTCACGAGCAGTGACCGCCACAGGACCTCGCCCTTGCCGGGCACCGGTGAGATGCGCGGCAGGATCTCGTCCCGGTGGACGACCTTGGCGCCCGCCGCCGACGCGACCTCGGCCGTACGGTCCGTGGAGCCTGAGTCGATCACCACGAGCTCGTCGACCAGCGGAATCTTCTCCATCAGAGCGCGGCGGATCTCGGCGACGATCTCGCCGACCGTCCCCTCCTCGTCGAGCGCGGGCAGTACGACGCTCACCGAGGTTCCTGACGCGCGTTTGGCGGCGACCAGGAGGTCCAGCGGGCGGTCGGCGACGGACCAGGAACGCCTGCTCAGCCAGTGCTCGACCTCTTCCAGCACGGTCGCGGTCCTCCCATATGTGATCCATCTCGCGGTTCGGACGACTATCTCAAGGGTCCGGGGCTTCGGTTACAGTCTTGAACAACGCCGGTGACCATCGCATGTCGGGGGTCCCGGGCGTCACACAATCGAATACCGCTCATCCAGAGGGGCAGAGGGATACGGCCCGTTGAAGCCCCGGCAACCACCCAGCCGCGCGTCGCAAGACGCAAGTGTCACCGTGTGCGCGATCAGCGCCGCGAGGCTCCCGGCTCGGGAAGGTGCCAATTCCGTCTCGCGGCGAGATGCGTCGCGAGGAAGATGAGGAGAAAGGGCCTCGCCTCCATGGCTGTGCAGACTGTCGCCACCGAAAACACCACCTCTTCCGTAGACCTCGGCCCCGCATCGGGTCTCTCCTGCCGAGAGTGCGGCACGAAGTTCCCGCTCGGTCCGATCTTCGCGTGCGTCGAGTGTTTCGGCCCCCTCGAAGTCGCGTACGACCTGCCGCTGGGCGACCCGGAATCTCTGCGCAAGCAGATCGAGGCCGGTCCCGCCAACATCTGGCGTTATGCCCCGCTCCTGCCCGTCCCCGCCGACGTCGCCGAGAAGCCGAACCTGAACCCCGGCTGGACCAAGCTGGTCAAGGCCGACAACCTCGCGCGTGAACTGGGCGTCGACCAGGGCAAGTTGTTCGTCAAGGACGACTCGGGCAACCCCACGCACTCCTTCAAGGACCGGGTCGTCGCGCAGGCGCTCGAAGCCGCGCGTGCCTTCGGCTTCACCACCCTCTCCTGCTCCTCCACCGGCAACCTGGCGGGCGCCGTCGGCGCCGCCGCGGCCCGCGCCGGTTTCCGCTCCTGCGTGTTCATCCCGCACGACCTGGAGCAGGGCAAGGTCGTCATGGCCGCGGTGTACGGCGGCGAGCTCGTCGGCATCGAGGGCAACTACGACGACGTGAACCGCTTCTGCTCCGAGCTCATCGGCGACCCGCTGGGCGAGGGCTGGGGCTTCGTCAACGTCAACCTGCGGCCCTACTACGGCGAGGGCTCCAAGACCCTCGCGTACGAGATCTGCGAGCAGCTCGGCTGGGAGCTGCCCGACCAGCTGGTCATCCCGATCGCCTCGGGCTCGCAGCTCACGAAGATCGACAAGGGTCTGAAGGAGCTCATCGCGCTGGGCCTCGTCGAGGACAAGCCGTACAAGATCTTCGGCGCCCAGGCCGAGGGCTGTTCCCCGGTGTCGACCGCCTTCAAGGCAGGTCACGACGTGGTCCGCCCCCAGAAGCCGAACACCATCGCCAAGTCCCTCGCCATCGGCAACCCCGCCGACGGGCCGTACGTCCTGGACATCGCGCGCCGCACGGGTGGCGCCGTGGAGGACGTGAACGACGAACAGGTCGTCGAGGCGATCGAGCTGCTCGCTCGGACCGAGGGGATCTTCGCGGAGACCGCGGGCGGTGTGACGGTGGGCGTCACGCGGAAGCTGGTCGACGCCGGGCTCATCGACCCGGCCCTCACCACGGTGGTGTTGAACACCGGGGACGGGCTCAAGACGCTCGACGCGGTTGCCGAGAGGTCTCAGGCGACGGCGACGATCAAGCCGAGCCTCGACGCGTTTCGCTCCGCGGGTCTCGCCGGTTAAGTCGCCGTTGGGCCCGTCGCTCGCCGCCGACTGCGGGTCGTGGTCCGTCCTCGCGCAGTTCCCCGCGCCCCTTTCAGGGCGCCTCCCCTCCGCCCCCGTACCCCTGAGGTGAACCCATGAGTGTCAACGTCCGGATTCCCACCATTCTCCGCACCTACACCGGCGGCAAGGCCGAGGTCGCCGCCGAGGGGGCGAACCTCGGTGAGGTCATCGCCGATCTGGAGAAGAACCACACGGGCATCGCGGCCCGCGTCCTGGACGACCAGGGCAAGCTGCGCCGTTTCGTGAACGTGTACGTCAACGACGACGACGTCCGCTTCGAACAGGGCCTGGAGACGGCCACCCCGGACGGCGCGGGCGTCTCGATCATTCCGGCCGTCGCCGGCGGCTGATCCTTTTCCGCAAGAACCCTGCTTAAACCGAATTGCCCTCTCCGGTCGAGAAACGGAGGGGGCAATTCTGCATGGTTGAGCGCGGTACAGTTGGGAAGAGTGCTTCGCCGTTAATGCCGAGCGCATATACGAAGTCGGCCTGGAGCCGACAAGAAGTAGCCAAAGAGCGCTGCCCATTTGAACCTTATGTGGCTTTTGCCTGGCCCTTCTTGCCCTGAATCGTGGCGAATTCTCCGCATATTACCGATCGGGCGTGCCCAGAATTCTCGTCCGATTGACCTGTTGCAGACGGCAGTTGGACAGATACATTCAGCGGCGGTCGACGCGTTCCGGCGCACACCCCCAGCAGTGGGGGGTGAGGTCTGACCCGGGTCCGCGAAGTGCGGTCCTGTGCAAGGGCCAGTAATAGGGGAGTTAGGCATGGCTCAGGGCACCGTCAAGTGGTTCAACGCGGAGAAGGGGTACGGCTTCATCGCGGTCGACGGTGGTGCGGATGTTTTCGTCCACTACAGCGCGATCCAGATGGACGGGTACCGCACCCTTGAAGAAGGTCAGCGAGTCGAATTCGAGATCTCGCAGGGCCAGAAGGGTCCGCAGGCGGACATGGTCAAGCTCGCCGTCTAGCTCGGCGCGACCGACCACCGAAGCAAGCATCGCGAGGGGCTCGTATCCCAGCCGGGGTACGGGCCCCTCGTGTGCGTGGGGTACGCGGGGGCGCGCGCCCGGAAGCTGTCCGGGATCCAGAGAGGCGCTTGCACTCGCAGGGGTCGAGTGCTAATCATTGGGCTTAGCACTCTCCGAGTGAGAGTGACAGAACTTGGATCGGGTCGGTGAGGCCCGCAGGCCGGGTGGGGCAAGGAACCACAAGGGCTGCAGGCCGTCCGTCGCGGGCGCCGGCACGATCTGTTTGCTTGCGTTTCCTTCCCCAAGCTCTTAACGAGCTGGGGGAGACCCCATTCGTCCGGGAGGACCACTTCACATGGCCAAGATCATCGCGTTCGACGAGGAGGCACGGCGCGGCCTCGAGCGCGGCATGAACCAGCTCGCCGACGCCGTCAAGGTGACCCTGGGCCCCAAGGGTCGCAACGTCGTCCTCGAGAAGAAGTGGGGTGCCCCCACGATCACCAACGATGGTGTGTCCATCGCCAAGGAGATCGAGCTCGAGGACCCGTACGAGAAGATCGGCGCCGAGCTGGTCAAGGAGGTCGCGAAGAAGACGGACGACGTCGCCGGTGACGGCACGACGACCGCGACCGTCCTGGCCCAGGCGCTGGTCCGCGAGGGCCTGCGCAACGTGGCCGCCGGTGCCAACCCGATGGCCCTCAAGCGCGGCATCGAGAAGGCCGTCGAGGCCGTCTCGGGCGCCCTGCTCGAGCAGGCCAAGGACGTGGAGACCAAGGAGCAGATCGCTTCGACGGCCTCCATCTCCGCCGCCGACACCCAGATCGGCGAGCTCATCGCCGAGGCGATGGACAAGGTCGGCAAGGAAGGCGTCATCACCGTCGAGGAGTCGCAGACCTTCGGGCTCGAGCTTGAGCTCACCGAGGGCATGCGCTTCGACAAGGGCTACATCTCGGCGTACTTCGCGACCGACATGGAGCGTATGGAGGCGTCACTCGACGACCCGTACATCCTGATCGTCAACTCGAAGATCTCGAACGTGAAGGACCTCCTTCCGCTCCTCGAGAAGGTCATGCAGTCCGGCAAGCCGCTGCTGATCATCGCCGAGGACGTCGAGGGCGAGGCCCTGTCGACCCTGGTCGTCAACAAGATCCGTGGCACCTTCAAGTCCGTCGCCGTCAAGGCCCCGGGCTTCGGTGACCGCCGCAAGGCCATGCTCGGCGACATCGCCATCCTCACCGGTGGCACCGTCATCTCCGAGGAGGTCGGCCTCAAGCTGGAGAACGCCGGTCTCGACCTGCTCGGCCGCGCCCGCAAGGTCGTCATCACCAAGGACGAGACGACCATCGTCGACGGCTCCGGTGAGAGCGACCAGGTCCAGGGTCGCGTCAACCAGATCCGCGCCGAGATCGAGAACTCGGACAGCGACTACGACCGCGAGAAGCTGCAGGAGCGCCTGGCGAAGCTCGCCGGCGGTGTTGCGGTCATCAAGGCCGGTGCCGCGACCGAGGTCGAGCTCAAGGAGCGCAAGCACCGCATCGAGGACGCCGTTCGCAACGCGAAGGCTGCCGTCGAAGAGGGCATCGTCGCCGGTGGTGGCGTGGCCCTCCTCCAGGCCGCCTCGGTCTTCGAGAAGCTCGACCTGCAGGGTGACGAGGCGACCGGCGCCAACGCCGTGAAGCTCGCCCTGGAGGCCCCGCTCAAGCAGATCGCCGTCAACGGTGGTCTCGAGGGTGGCGTCGTCGTCGAGAAGGTGCGCAACCTGACCGTCGGCCACGGCCTGAACGCCGCGACCGGTGAGTACGTCGACATGATCGCCGAGGGCATCCTCGACCCGGCGAAGGTCACGCGCTCTGCCCTGCAGAACGCCGCGTCCATCGCCGCGCTGTTCCTCACCACCGAGGCCGTCATCGCCGACAAGCCGGAGAAGGCGGGCGCTGCCCCGGCCGGCGGCGGCATGCCGGGCGGTGACATGGACTTCTGAGCCTCTTCGGCTCGGTAGGCCAGTCTTCACGTACCGAGGGCGGCACCCCCATCGCAGGGGTGCCGCCCTCGGGCGTTTTGAGCCTGTGGTTCAGCGTTCGTAGTGGTAGCGGCAGGCGGCGATGCGGACCTCGTCCTCGACGACCTTGTAGACCAGCCGGTGCTCGTCGGTGATGCGCCGGGACAAGTACCCATGGAATCCGTGCTTCAGAGCCTCGGGTTTGCCGATGCCCTCATCGGGGCCGTTGCGGGCGATGTCCTGGAGGAGAGTATTGATGCGCTTCAGTACCTTGCGCTCCTGCTCCTGCCACCGGACGTAGTCGGCCCAGGCCCTCTCTTGCCAGACGAGCTTCAATCGAGCAGCTCCCTGACCGTGCCGCCGCCGTTCTCCAAGTCCTCGATGGCGGCCAGAATGCGCCGCGCGTTCTCCGGGCTGCGCAGCAGGTACGCCGTCTCCTTCAAGGACTCGTACTCGTCGAGCGCCACGATGACGACCGGTTCGCGGCCCGCGCGGGTCACTATGACCTCTTCGCGGTCGTCGACCACCGCGTTGAGCGTCTCGGCATAGTTGGCCCGGGACTCGGTGTAGGTCATGGTGCGCATCGCTGCCTCCTCAGGGCGTACGGATGTACGGGATCCTGTACGTACAGGAAATTGTACGACCGCTCGCCTGTGCCCGGCTACGGCAGGCGGGCCATGATCCAGGTGCAGAGTTCCTCGGTCACCGTCGTGTGGCCCTCGTTCTGGGAGGCGCAGAGGAACTCGTCCAGTTCGCTCTCCTCCTCCGCCGAGGCCGTGACCGGGCCGTACAGCTTCTCGTGCGTGTCGATGTCGCGCAGTGCGATCGCGCTGACCACCGGTACGAAGCAGTGCTCGCGGATGTCCGCCTCGGAGCCGAGACCGATGAGCGCCGGGATCTTGTCCAGCTCGTCGGCGAGGATGCCGAAGCCCTCCAGGGTGCCGCCCGGCGCGCCGTCCATCTCCGGCAGGCCCGACGTGTGGATCTGCGGCTTGCGCAGCGTCACCACCCGCAGTTGCGCGATGAGTTGACGCTCGCCCGCGGGCTGCGTGTGCAGCCGGGTGCCGGTGATCGCCAGGCCCTTGCCGTGGAAGGCCCTCTCCCCGCCGCGGATCCCGTTCCCCTCGCCGGTGCGCACCCCGTTGGCCACGCCGATCTTGCGGGGCCGCCTCGGCCAGCCCCCGACCCGCTCCAGCTCGGCGAGGAACTCCACCCGCTCCTTGTCCGTCTCCGGGCTGTCGTCCCATTCGGAGATGTGCTGCCACAGCAGCTGCCGGGCGGCAGGGCTGTTCATCTGGTTCGAGAACGCCGCGTTGAGCCGCCGGATGTAGTGCGCGAACGACTGAAGCGCGAGGGGGACCCACGCGCCCCGGTGCGGGCTGTCGAAGGAGAAGTACAGGGCGGTCTGGTGGTCGTTCTCCTCGCCGCCGTCGTGCTCCATCTTTGCCAGCGCGTAGCGGGTGACGAGGCCGCCCATGCTGAAGCCGCCGACGGTCAGCGGGTGGTCGCCCCTGCGGCGCGCTATCGCCTCCAGGATCGCGGCCCGTACGACCTGCGCGTTGTCCAGGATGGAGGCGCTGCGCTCGTCGTAGCCGATCAGTACGACGTCGTAGCCGCGCCGGCGCAGCTCGCCGATGAACGGGTACGGGCCGCACTCCAGGATCTCCCACGAGAAGTTCAGCTCGCTGGGCCCGCTGCTGAACCCGTCGCCGATGATCACCGGCCGGGTCAGTCCCCGCTCGGTGTCGGCGAGGTACACCCAGGCCCTGCCGTTCGGCAGCGCCCACTCGTCGTCCGGCTCCGGTGCCTCGGTCGGCTGCTCCCTGGCCTCCTTGGAACCGGGCGCCAGGGTGACGCGGGCGGCGGCTCCGAAGGCGGCGGAGATCTGTGAATCGGCGGGCTCGTGGGGTTCGTTCGACGCGGTGGGCTTGGACATGAGGGTCCCCTCGGGTGCGTGGTCGGTGGTCGGTGGTCGCTAGTCGTGGGCGTACCGGTTACGTGCGGTGCCATCTTTGGTACGTCCGGTAGTCGTCCGGTAGTCGTCGGGCAGGGGGCGCGGGGCCTTTCGGACAGGGCGGGTTCGGCCGGTTACGGGTGGGGCGCGAGGGGGTCGGCCGTCTGGCCAGGGGGGCGGGAACGGGTGTGTCGGGAGTGCGGGTCCGGGTGGCGGCGCGTCGGCCAACTTCGCCTTGCGGCGGGGGTGAAGGGGCCGGTGGTGAGGCGCGGAAGTATGTCGCGAAGGTGCCTGGGCCCCGTTCCGGGGCATCACGGGTGACTTCGGTGGGCCGGGGCCTTTGATGGTTCCCGGGGCCGCCCGGCTTTTTGCGGAGTGTGGCGGTTCCGGGCCGCCAGTAAAGGGCGCTCCGCTGCGCTCCGCGTCGGCTGCGCCGATGGCCCTTCGGCCCACCCTTGACTGCCGCCCCTACACCGCACGTGAACTTTGACCCGGACGCCCAGGGGTGGGGGCTGCGGACTCCTCTGCTCGGGCCATCACCTTTCACTGCCGGGTGCGGACCGGCCCAACGTGAGCGCGGGCTACGGAAGGCGCTCGGCCAGCCGCCCGGCTTCGCCGCTCGGGCCATCCCCGCCCGCTGCCGGGTGCGGACCGGCCCAACGTGGGTCCCCGTCACGGTCGAGACGCCGCCGGGCACGCGGAATGAATGGCGAGATCGGCCGCTCCCGGACATCTACTTTGGAAAAGTTGCGAAGCAGACCGCCGCGCGCCCCCCTGTCGGAGGGAGTGCGCCCCCCATCGCCATCAGGTACACGGGCCATGACAATGCCGTTGGGGAGGGCGCGCGGGGTGTGGTCGGGGGGCGCGCGGCGAAACGATTCGCAACTTTCCCAAAGTAGATGTCCGGGGGCGGGGCCAGCATGCTCGTCGGTGCCTCGACCCTCACGGCCGCCCACGTTGGGCCGGTCCGCACCCGGCAGCGGGCGGGGATGGCCCGAGCGGCGTGGCCGGGGACCGCGCTCAGACCGTAGCCCGCGCTCACGTTGGGCCGGTCCGCACCCGGCGATGAAAGGTGATGAACCGAGCAAGGCCCCCCGTCGGCCCCACCCCTGGCCGTCCGGGTCAAAGTTCACGTGCGGTGGAGGGGCGGCAGTCAAGGGTGGAGCGGAGCGGAATCGGCGTAGCCGACGCGACCGCAGGGAGCGCCCTTTACTGGCGGCCCGGAACCGCCACACTCCGCAAAAAGCCGGGCGGCCCCAGTACCGTTCGTTGCCGGGCTTCGTCAGGCGTGCTTGATGTTCGTGACGAAGACGGACCAGGCAGAGGCTTGGAACATGAGCTTCGGCCCCGTGGGGTTCTTGGAATCCCGGACGGGGACGAGGTTCGGATCTGGGTTGTTCCGGTGCCCGTCGGCTACTTCGAGGCAGTCGCTGCCGTCTCCGGCGCTGTACGGGTGTGGTTCCTCATGGTCGTAATCGTGCGCCACCGACTCGATTAGGGCCAGAGAAGCCTTGGGTGAAAGCCCCAACGCCTGCAAGAGGTTGAACGTCATGGTGTGGCGAGCCACCGTCGCGGGGTCATCGATCAGCCTGCCTGTGTCCAGCCCTTCGACGAAGCAGAGGGGTGGGGCATCCGCGAACTCCATGAGCTTCAGGGAGCGGCCCATTCCCGCGTGCGCCTCGGCGCTGAACGGCAGCACCTGCAGAATGATTCGATGTCGACGTGCCAGCTCGGCAACGCGACGGAGCGCCTCGGCCATGACGGCCCGACCGCCGACCGGGCGGCGGAGCGCGGCCTCGTCGAGAACTACCCACAACAACGGTGCTGTTGAGTCCTCGATCAGGCGACCGCGATCCATGCGCGTCGCCACCAGGTCCTTGATCTCATCGGCCGTGGCCTCGGGCCGGTAGGGCCGGAACAGGGCGGCAGCGTATGCCGGTGTCTGGAGCAGGCCTGGGACCAGCAGCGGCAGGTAGTGCTTGATGGTCGTGGCGGCCGTCTCCATCTCCGCCGCCTCCGCGAAGTGATCCGGGTACTTGGACTTGGCCAGGGCGCCGCAAACGCGTACCGGCCTCCAACTGTCCGATGAACGAACCGCTCACGAAGAGCGGCGAGCCCAGCGCCTCCTGGCTGAGTCCGACCCGTTCGCGGGCGTGGCGGAGCTCCGCGCCGAGGTCTTTGGGGCGGGCCATGGGGCAACTCCTCGATGAACACGGGGGGTTGTTGGGTCGCCTGCGTTGTTCAGCGTACGCAGACTCGGACACGCTGGGTGAGGAAAAGGCAACACTCGGTGGGAGAGGCAGAGATGATGGCGCTGACGGCGGAGGAACGTATGCGGGCGGCGGAGGAGGCCGTACGGCAGGTGAGGGCGGCACTCACAGGCGTGGGGATCACGTTGCCGTCGCTGCGGGTGGACCCGCTGAGCGTGACGGAGGGTGCGCTGCCGCTCGTGGAGTTGGGGCGCTGCAACCTCGACACGGCGCTGCGCCTTGCGGCGGTGCTGGAGGAGGCGCGGTGAGCGAGGACCCCTGTGTGCCGGAGACGGGGACGTTCGCGGTCGACTTCAGGGACGGGAGTGTCGGGCAGGTGATGGGCTGCGAGGGCGGGCTGGTGCAGCTGAGGCCGATCGGGGGCGGCCGGGAGTGGGACTGCCCGCCGGCTTCGGTGAGGGAGGCGCCGCCGGTGGAGGTGCTGCGGGAGCGGGTGCGGCAGGTGAACCGGGAGGGGCGGCTGCCGTGACCTCTTCGTGGAGGGCTACGGCAGCCGAAGGGCGGCGTCAGGCAGGTCGTTCGGCCATGATGACCACGCCGGGCCCGGCCTGCTCGCTCGCGGGGAGCCGGAGGTCGGCGACGGGGCGCAGACCGGCCTGTTCGATCAGGGCGGTGAGCTGTTCCGGCTGCCACTTGTGCGTCGTCCAGCTGACGGGCACGTCCCCGTACGCAGAGGTGCGCGCCAGGTCCTCGTCGCCGACGTGCGTCGCGGCGATGAGGTGTCCGCCCGGCTTCAGTGCGCGGGTGAACATGGCGAGGACCTGCGGAAGGACGTCGCGGGGGAGGTTGAACAGCGACCACCAGCCGAGGACGCCGCCGAGGGACGCCTCTTCGAGGTCGAGCTCGGTGGCGGAGGCGACGCTGAAGCGGCACTGCGGGTGCAGTCGGCGGGCGTTCTCGATCATGCGGGGGGAGAGGTCGACGCCGGAGACGTCGAGGCCGCGCTCGGCGAGGTAGGCGGTGACCTGGCCGGGGCCGCAGCCGACGTCGAGGACGGGCCCGTGCCCGCTCACCGTGTCGGCGAAGGCGTCCATCGATGCCTTGAGCCACGGATGGCGGCGGATGTCGCCCATGCCTGTCGTCTGCATCATGTGGACGTAGGTGTCGGACACGCGGTCGTAGGACTGGCGGACCTCGTCGAGATCGGCCGGGCGGTCGATGGGGTGTGCGCGCATCCGTCAACCTTAGGGCCGAGGTTCGGTGTTGCTCAGTTGGGGCGGCTGGTGCGGGCGTGGTCGAGGGCCGCGCGGAGGTGGCCGTCGGAGGTGGTGAGCAGATCGGCGGCGGTGGGGCCGTCGATCCGGCCGAGGATCGTGAGGATGGCGTTCTTCACCTCCCCGTCGGTCGCGGCGAGCGCGGCCTCGATCTCGTCGTCCCCGGCGCCGGTGGCGAGGGCGACAATGCGGCGGGAGCGTGCGCGCAGCTTCTCGTTCGAGGCGCGCACGTCCACCATCAGGTTTCCGTACGTCTTGCCGAGGCGGATCATCGTGATGGTCGACAGCATGTTGAGGACGAGCTTCTGGGCCGTGCCCGCCTTGAGGCGGGTGGAGCCGGTGAGGAGTTCGGGGCCGACGACGACTTCGATGCCGTGCTCGGCGGCGGCCGCGAGTGCGCTGTCCGCGTTGCAGGAGAGGCCGATGGTGAGTGCGCCGCGGCGCTCGCGGGCGTGCTCGACGGCGCCGATCGCGTACGGGGTGCGGCCGGAGGCGGAGACGCCGACGACGACGTCGTCCGCCGTGAGGTTCAGGGCGTCCAGGTCCTCGGCGGCGAGCACCTTGCTGTCCTCGGCGCCCTCGACCGCCGTGACCATGGCGCTCGGGCCGCCCGCGATGAGGCCGACGACCTCGCTCGGGTCGGTGTTGAAGGTGGGCGGGCACTCGGAGGCGTCGAGCACGCCGAGCCGCCCGGCGGTGCCCGCGCCCGCGTAGACCAGGCGGCCGCCGCGGGCCATGCGCTCGGCGGTGCCGTCGATGGCGGCGGCGATGGCGGGGAGCTGCTCGGCGACGGCCGCGGGGACGGTGGCGTCCTCGCCGTTCATGATCCGCGCGATCTCCAGCGTGGGCAGCCGGTCGATCTCGGACAGCTCGGGCCGGAACGCCTCGGTGGTGAGGGTGGCGAGCTGGGCGCGGAGCTCGCCGTAGGTGTCGCCCTGGGAGGAGGAGTCGGGGGCGTCGGTGGTGGAGGTCATGGCGTCTGCGGCTCTTTCGTGTCCGGTGCGGGGGGGGGAGTGGGACGGTGAGTGGTTTGCGGCGGGCGGTGCCGCCTCAGCGGCTGCCGCCGCCGCGCGGGTGGTGGCGGTGCGCGAGCGCCTCGTAGGACGCGGCGAGTGCGGGCGCCGCCGTCTCGTACGTCCGCTGTGCGACGCCCACGAACAGGCAGTCCACGACGAGGAGTTGACTCGTACGGGACGACATCGCGGCGGGCCTCAGCTCGCTCTCGCGGGCCGTCGACGTGGTGAGGATGTGATCCGCGTACTGGGAGACGGCCGCGCCGGGCCGCCCGGTGATCGCGATCGTGGTGGCGCCGTGCTCGAAGGCGACCCGGAGGGGTTCGATCACGTCGCCCGTCGAACCGGAGTGAGTGATCGCGATCGCCACGTCCTTGGCGCGCAGCGTCACCGCGTTGGTGACGGCGAGGTGCGGGTCGGAGTGTGCGTGCGCGATGTGCCCGATGCGGAGCAGCTTCTGCGCGAGGTCCTGGGCGACGAGGCCGGAGGCGGCGACGCCGTAGATCTCCACGCGGCGGGCGGTGGCGAGCGCGGCGACGGCGGCGCCGAGCTGCACGGTGTCGAGCCCGGCGGCCGTGTCGGCGAGGGTCTGCTGCTCGTCGTACGCGAGCTTCGCCACGACGTCGGAGATGGGGTCGTCGACCGCTATGTCCGCGGTCACGGCGGGCGCGCGCCCCGACTGCTGCTGGGCGGCGAGCCCGGCGAGGGCGAGACGCAGGTCGCGGTAGCCGGGATAGCCGAGGAGGCGGGCGGTCCGCACGACCGTCGCCTCGCTGGTGCCGGTGAGCTCGGCGAGGCCGGTGACCGTGAGGGCGGCGCATCCGGCGGGGTCCCCGGCGACGGCCTCGGCGACGCGCTGCATGGAGCGGGTCATCGACGGCGCCAGGGTCCGCACCTTCGCCGCGAGGGCGGCGGGGGCGGGGGGTGCGGTGCCTGCGAAAATTTCCTTCACGCTATGGGTCACATCTGAAAGATATTTTCGGACCTGTGGCCGGTCAAGACCCCTGTCGAGACCTCCCGCGTCCCGGGCCGCAGCTGTGCGCGGTTGTCGCGTACGGGGTGACAATGGAGTGCATGGACACGATCGACCCCCTGGAGCAGGCGTTGCACGCCGCCCGCGCACTCGTCCTCGCCGACCTCGTAGCCCGTGAGGTCGCCGAGGCCGAGGTCGTCTCGATGGTCGAGGAGGCGGTGGCGCACCGCCGCTGGTGGGTCGAGCAGTGGCCGGAGGGCGTCGAGTACGTTGCCGGTCTCGTCGCCCAGGACGTCCAGGACTCGCTCCTGGAACGGTACGGGCGGTGGCCGCTGTGCCCCGTCTGCGGCTCCGGCGACCCCCACGCGCTCGACGTGGAACCGGAGTTGGGGCCCGACCCGCACTGGGTGTGCGGCAAGGCGGGCGTGGTGGTGGCGCCGGTGGGGAGCCTGACGGCATGACGCTCTACATAGACCCGCCGACCTGGCCCGGCCACGGCCGCATGTGGTCCCACCTGGTCAGCGACGTCTCGTTCGAGGAGCTCCACGCGTTCGCGGAGTCGGTCGGCTGCCCGCGGCGCGCTTTCGAGCGGGACCACTACGACGTCCCGGCGGAGCGGTACGAGGACGCGGTGCGGGCGGGGGCCGTGGAGATCGGGTCCAAGGAGCTGGTGCGGAGGATCACGGGGGCGGGGCTGCGGAGGCCTAAGGGGCGGCCGGCGTAACGGGGGTCTCGGGGGAGGCCGAGGAGGAAGGAGAGGGTGATCGCGGCGGCGCTCAGCGGCCGGGGTCAGGCGCGGGACAACCCGAACGCGAGGTTGGGAGCCCGATCCGGGAGGCGGGTGAAGCCCGCCCTCGTGGCGACCCCCTGCGACGCGACATTCGCGGGGTCGACCACGGCGAGGACCGTGCCCACCTCGGCCCGGTCGAGCGCCCACCGCGAAAGCGAGCGCAGCGCCTCCGTGGCGTAACCGCGGCCCCGCGCCCCTTCGGCCAGGTCGTAGCCGACCTCCACGCAGCCGTTGTCGTCGGGCGGCCCGTGGAAGCCCATGCCGCCCACGGCCAGCTCGTCGGCGGTGCGGATCAGCGCGTACATGCCCCATTCGGGGCGGTACACCCCGGCCGCGTACGCCTTCATCACCATGACGGCGGCCGTCCGCGTCCCTTCGAAGGGGCCGCCGTCGACCCAGTCGAGACCGCCCGTGCCGCCCGCCGCGAGGTCCGCCGCGGCCGCGGGGGTCACCTGGCGGAGGGCGAGGGGGCCGGCCGGCAGGGAGGCGGCGTTGTGCCAGCGCCAGTGGGCGAGGCGGGGGCGGCCCGGCAGGGTGCCGCGGCCCGTGGCCCAGAGCAGGGTCGTCCAGGGGGTGCCGCCGGAGGGGGCGGGCGGCACGTGCGGGAAGAGGTGCGCGAGGACGGCCTCGCAGAGGGAGGCGGGGGGCTCCGCGTCGATGTCGAGCGCGCGGGCGATGTCGTACGTGTGGAGCAGGACCTCCGCCACGCCCATCGCCGCGAAGCCGGGCGCGTCCGCGCTGCCGCAGGGGTAGGGGTGGTAGGCGCGGACTCCGCGGGGCGTCGTGCGGACCACCGCAGCCAGCATGCGGCCCGTCGCCTCGATCACCCGGATCGCGCCGTCGGGGCCCGTGCCGTCGTCGAGCGCGGTCTCGAAGGGGACGTAGGCGTCGGTGGGCCGGCCGGTCAGCTGGCCCGCGTAGGCGACGAAGTCGCCCGCGATGTGCTCGGCCGTCTTCAGACAGGTCCAGTCGAGTCCGCCCGCCGGGACGCTCCAGTCGCGGTCCGCCGCCCCGCGCAGCACCTTCGCCGCGTGTGCCACGGCCTCGTCGATCCGGTCCTCACCCATCAGAAGCATGCGGTGAGGGTACGGGAGCGGGGGGTAAGGGTACGGGAGCGGGGGCCCGGTCGGGATGCTCAGGGATCCAGCAGGGCCAGTTCCGTGGCCAGGTTCTCGCGGGCGGGCGCCTCCCAGTGGGCCGTCCCGTACGGCGTCCTGAACAGGCGCGGCAGCGCGACGAGTTGGCGCAGGATGTCAGCCCGGCCCCGGCGGAACGCCTCGTCCGGCACGAAGCCGTACTCCTCGCGGACGGCGGCCGCATAGGCGGCGTAGGCGTCCGAGGGTGCCGCCAGGATCGCCAGGTCGGCGTCGCAGAGCGCCTCGCCGTTGTGGTCGTCGTCGGCGGGGTCGTGCGTGATGGTGAGGCGGACGAGGCGGGCGACCTCGGCGACCTGCGTTTCTGCCAACCCCGCCTCGGAGAGCGCGCGTTCGGCAAGGCGGGCCGAGCGCTCCTCGTTCTCGGAGCGGTCGGGCGCGTACACCGCGTCGTGGAACCACGCGGCCAGGCGTACGAGCTCCGGGTCGTCGGCGTGGTCCGCGAGGACGTCGAGGTGGTCGAGGACCGCCGTCAGGTGGGCGGTGGTGTGGTACTTGCGCTGCGGTTCGGACCAGCGGGCCAGGAGCCGGTCCGCGTAGGGCGCGGGGTGGGGGGCGGCATGGGCGGCTTGGGCGGTCTCGCTCGCGCGGAGCAGGGTCGCGTGCCAGCGGGTGCGGAGCGCGGCGTTCGGCTCGTGGTCTTGCGGCTCGTCGTCGGGCAGCTCGTCGTCGTGGTCGGCCATGCGGCGACTGTAGCTGTTGGGTACGGGGCGGGGGTATGTGTGACGGTGTGCGTGGTGGGGGGCCTCGTGGCCGGTTCCTCGTGCGGGGCGTTGCCATGCGCCATCACGCACTGTTGGCTTCGGGCCATGACTCATGACGACGCGAGCTACGAACCCGAACGTGCCGGGCGCCTCCTGCGTACGGAGCGCGATGCGCTGATCCCGCTGCTGCGGGCCGCGCCCGACGAGGCGTACGCGATCCGCACCTGCTGCCCCGGCTGGACCGTGCGGCACGTGCTCGCGCACTGCGGCTCCGTGCTGATGCGGGTGGTGGAGAGCCGGTTCGAGGAGGGCGTTTTCAGCCCGGAGAGCAATGACCGCGACATCGCGGAGCGCGCCGACTGGTCCAACTCCCGGATCGTGGACGAGCTGGAGCGCGGTATGACGGAGGCCGGGCCCGTGCTCGCCGCGGCGAAGGGGCGGCTCGACGGCGTGTCGCTGGGGGAGTGGGTGCACGCCGGTGACGTACGGGAGGCGTGGGGAAAGCCGGGTGCGTACGGCGGGGACGGGGTGCCGGACGCGCTGTGCCTCCTTGAGCAGTTCAGCAGGTCGGAGAACTCCCTCCCGATGCCGTCGCTGCACGCGGACGTCAACGGCCGGGACGATCCGCTGACCCTGGGCCTCACCGACGGACAGCGGCCGCCGGCCCGCTACATCGGCGACGCGCCCACCCTGATCCGGCTCTGCGCGGGGCGGCCGCTGACCGGCACGCGGTACGAGCTCGCGGGCGCCACCGAAAAGGAGTTGGCACTCTTCACGTAAGAGGGATCATGGCGGCATGACGACCTCCGACCACCCCGCCGCTTCCGGCGGCCACGCTCCCCTCGTGCCCGCCGACCCGACCGTCGTGCACCCGATGCCGGGCCAGCCGCGCGTCGTGCTGCTCAAGCCGCTCGTGACCTCGCCGCTGATCGAGGTGGGGGACTTCTCGTACTACGACGATCCCGATGACCCGACCGCCTTCGAGACGCGCAACGTGCTCTATCACTACGGGCCCGAGCGGCTTGTCATCGGGAAGTTCTGTGCGCTCGGGGAGGGCGTGCGGTTCATCATGAACGGTGCCAACCACCGGATGGACGGGCCCTCGACGTTCCCCTTCCCGATCATGGGCGGGTCCTGGAGCGAGCACTTCGACCTGATCAGCGGGTTGCCGGGGCGCGGTGACACCGTCGTCGGCAACGACGTCTGGTTCGGCTACCGCGCGACCGTCATGCCGGGCGTGCGGATCGGGCACGGCGCCGTCATCGCGTCGGGCGCGGTCGTCGTCGACGATGTGCCGGACTACGGCATCGTCGGCGGCAACCCGGCGAAGCTGATCCGGCGCCGCTTCGGCGACGAGGACATCGCCCGGCTGCTCGAACTGGCCTGGTGGGACTGGCCCGTCGAGCATCTCACCGCGCACGTCCGGGCCGTCATGTCCGGCTCGGTGGAGGAACTGGCCGCCGCGGCGCCCGCCCCCGCCCCGGAGGGTGCTTGAAGTCCAGGGACAGGCGGTACGCGCCCAGCGCCCAGGTAGGACTCGAAGATACCCCCGGGGGGTATTAAGTCAAGCGGTTCGCCACCCTTGCGTTCGGTACCCCCTGGGGGTATAGATGGATTCCGTCAGCGATACCCGCCCCGGGTATCGGAGCGAGTCCACTCGTACAGGAGATCCGGACATGGCCACCACCGCCGCACCCGCCCCCGCCGCAGAGGTAGAGCTCGCCATCGGTGGCATGACCTGCGCGTCCTGCGCTGCCCGTATCGAGAAGAAGCTCAACCGCATGGACGGCGTCGAGGCGACCGTCAACTACGCCACCGAGAAGGCCAAGGTCACCTACCGCGGCCAGGGCGTCACCGTGGGGGATCTGATCGCCACGGTCGAAGCCACCGGGTACACCGCCCAGGAGCCCGCCCCCGTGCGTGCTGCGCCCGGCGCCGGGGAAGAGGGCGGGGAGCCACCCGAAAGTGACGGGCTGCGGACGCTGCGGCAGCGCTTGACCGTCGCCGTCCTGCTGTCCGTTCCGGTGATCGCGATGGCGATGGCCCCCGCACTCCAGTTCGAGTACTGGCAGTGGCTGTCGCTCACGCTGGCCGCGCCCGTCGTCACGTACGCGGCCTGGCCCTTCCACAAGGCCGCCGTCACCAACGCCCGGCACGGCGCGGCGACCATGGACACCCTGATCTCGGTCGGTACGTCGGCGGCGTTCCTCTGGTCGCTGTGGGCGCTGTTCTTCGGTACCGCGGGCATGCCCGGCATGACGCACCCCTTCGAGCTGACCATCGCGAGGAGCGACGGCGCGGGGAACATCTACCTGGAGGCCGCGGCCGGTGTCACCGCCTTCATCCTCGCCGGGCGGTACTTCGAGGTTCGGTCCAAGCGGAAGGCGGGCGCCGCGCTCAAGGCACTGCTCCAGCTCGGCGCCAAGGACGTCACCGTGCTGAGGCAGAGCGGGCGCGAAGAGACCATTCCCGTGGCCGAGTTGGCGGTCGGCGACCGTTTCCTCGTACGGCCCGGCGAGAAGATCGCCACGGACGGCAGGGTCGTCGAGGGCTCCTCGGCGGTGGACGCGTCCATGCTCACCGGCGAGTCCGTGCCCGTCGAGGTCGCGGCGGGCGACGCGGTCACCGGCGCCACCCTCAACGTCGGCGGGCGGCTCGTCGTCGAGGCCACCCGCGTCGGCGCCGACACCCAGCTCGCCCGCATGGCCGAGCTCGTCGAGGACGCGCAGAACGGCAAGGCCGCCGCCCAGCGCCTGGCCGACCGGATCTCCGCGGTGTTCGTGCCCGTCGTCATCGGGCTCGCGCTCGCCACACTCGGCTTCTGGCTCGGCAGCGGGGCCGGACTCACTGCCGCCTTCACCGCCGCGGTCGCCGTCCTGATCATTGCCTGCCCGTGCGCCCTGGGCCTCGCCACCCCGACCGCCCTCATGGTCGGCACCGGCCGCGGCGCCCAGCTCGGCATCCTCATCAAGGGCCCGGAGGTCCTGGAGAACACCCGCAAGGCCGACACCATCGTCCTGGACAAGACCGGCACCGTCACCACCGGCAAGATGACCCTGCTCGCCACCCACACCGCCCCCGGCACCTCCGCCTCCGACGCCCTGCGCCTGGCGGGCGCCCTGGAGCACTCCTCGGAGCACCCCATCGCCCGCGCCGTCGCCGCCGGTGCCGCCGCCGAGGTGGGCGAGCTGCCCGTACCCGAGGACTTCGCCGACGTCGCGGGCCTCGGCGTGCAGGGCATCGTCGAGGGACACGCGGTCCTGGTCGGCCGCGAGCAGCTGCTCGGGGAGTGGGAGATCCGGCTCCCCGACGAGCTGCGGCGGGCCAAGGCCGAGGCCGAGGCGGCCGGTCGTACGGCCATCGCGGTCGCCTGGGACGGCGAGGCCCGCGCGGTGCTCGTGGTCGCCGACGCGGTGAAGGCCACCAGCGCCGAGGCCATCGAGAGGCTGCGCGCGCTCGGCCTGACCCCCCTCCTGCTGACCGGCGACAACAAGGCGGTCGCGGCATCGGTGGCCGCCGAGGTGGGCATCGCCGCCGACGACGTGATCGCCGAGGTCATGCCGCAGGACAAGGTCGACGTGGTGAAGCGGTTGCAGGGTGAGGGGCGCGTCGTGGCCATGGTCGGCGACGGCGTCAACGACGCGGCGGCGCTGGCCCAGGCCGATCTGGGCCTGGCGATGGGCACGGGCACGGACGCCGCGATCGAGGCGGGCGACCTGACGCTCGTACGGGGTGACCTGCGCGCCGCGGCGGACGCGATCAGGCTCGCCCGCCGCACCCTCGGCACGATCAGGTCGAACCTGTTCTGGGCCTTCGCCTACAACGTGGGCGCCCTGCCCCTTGCCGCGGCCGGTCTGCTCAACCCGATGATCGCGGGCGCGGCGATGGCCTTCTCGTCGGTCTTCGTGGTCGGCAACAGCCTGCGCCTGCGGGGGTTCAAGCCGTTGGCCTGACGCGATGTCCGACGTGATGTCCGAAGTGATGTCCGACGCCCCGGTGCGAGCGACACGGCTCGCGCCGGGGCGTTCTGCGCGTAGGCTGGTAATTGGACTAGACCTATGTGACTGGCCTATGTGGCTGACCTGCGTGACGGGTATCGCGACCAGAAGGAAGAGACATCCATGAGCAAGCGTGCAGTCCTGGAGGTGATCGCCCTCGACGCCGAGGACGCCGTCGCCGCCCAGGCAGGCGGAGCGGACCGCCTCGAGCTGGTGACCGACATGGCCGCGGACGGCCTCACCCCGTCCCGCGAGACCTTCGCCGGAATCCGCTCCTCCGTCGACATCTCGCTGCGCGTGATGCTCAGGCTCGCCGACGGCTTCGCCGCGGGCGACGTCGACGCACTGGTGCGCCGTGCCCAGGAGCTCCGGAGCGAGGGCGCCGACGAGTTCGTGCTCGGCTTCCTCGACGAGGACGGCGGCCCCGACATGGCCGCGGTCGAGACGCTGGCCGGGGCCATCGACGGCTGCCGCTGGACCTTCCACCGGGCCATCGACCGCGCCGCCGACCGCGACGCGCTGCGCAAACAGCTCGCCGACCTGCCGGGCCTCGACACCTACCTCACCGCGGGCTCCGCGACCGGCGTCGACGACGGACTGCCCACCCTGATCGCCGAGGCGGCGCGGTGCGGCGAACCGGGGTACGAGCCGCGTCTCCTCATCGGCGGCGGACTCCGCCTCGACCACCTGCCCCGACTGCGGGAAGCGGGCGTCGACGCGTTCCACATCGGCGGGGCCGCCCGACCCGACGGCTGGTCCGCCCCGGTCTGTGCCGAGGCCGTCGCACAGTGGCGGGCCGCACTCGACGGTTGATCGTTTCTCCGCGGGACGCGATAGAACTGGGTTGACACGGAGGGGACCTCATGCCGACACCAGTACATCAACCGCGTCCTGCGGAGCGCATCCTCGCAGCCGGGACGCTGCCCGTCGCAGCGATGCTGCTCACCGGGACAGTCGCGCTCTACATCGCACTCGTCGCGTTCGGGAACATCACCGACTTCGGCACCAACCAGCAGTTCGTACGCCATGTCCTGTCGATGGACACCACCTTCAAGGACAACGGCCTGAGATGGCGCGCGGTCGACTCGACCGGCCTCCAGGACGCGGCCTACGTCGGGATCATCGCCTGGGAGACCCTGGCGGCGCTGACGCTCATCGCGGCGACGGTCCTGTGGGCCGGAGCGCTGCGCCGCCCCCGGGGCGTCCTGACCCGCCCCCAGAAGCTGCGCCGGGCCCAACAGGCCGCCACCATAGGCCTGTTGATGATCCTCTTCCTCTTCGGGGTCGGGTTCATCGGCATTGGCGGCGAGTGGTTCGCCATGTGGCAGTCGGAGGCCTGGAACGGCCTGGACTCCGCCATCCGCATCGTGACGCTCGCGGGCATCGCGCTCGTGGTCACACACCTGCCGTCCGCCGGGGCCGCACCGACGGACGGAGACAGCGAAAAGGGCAGTTAGCCGAGCTGCGCGGGCAGTCCGGCCGAGTGCACGACGATCAGCCCGGACACGGCACGGGTCAGCGCCACATAGAGCCGGCGCAGGCCCGTCCGCTCGTCGGGCTCGCCGTCGACGACGGCGGCAGGCTCGTCGAGCACCACATAGTCGTACTCAAGGCCCTTGGCGAGGGACGCGGGCACCAGGGTGAGCCGGGTGTCCGGCGTCGTCTCCTCGCCGGGCGAGAGATACGTGATCCCGGCCGCGGTCAGCGCCGCGGTGAGCGCGGGAATGCGGGCGTCCGCCGCGATCAGGCCGACCGACCCCTCCTGCCGCAGCGACTCCGCGCACGCCTCCAGGCAGGCCGCGTCCAGGCCGTCGGCGCCGTCGGTGCCGTTGGTGTCCGGTACCTCGCGCACCGCCAGGGAACCCGGCGACTCACGCACCGAGTCGACCGCCGCCAGGCCGGGCGCGATGTCCGGCAGCAGCCGTGACGCGTACGCGATGACCTCGCGCGGCACACGGAAACCTGCCGTCAGCTCCTCGACGACCGCGCTGCCCTTGCCCAGATGACCCAGGGCCTCGGCCCAACTCCGCGTAGCCCACGGGGTGGTGCCCTGCGCGAGATCGCCGAGCACGGTCGCCGAACCGGTCGTGCAGCGCCGCCCCACCGCGCGGTACTGCATCGGCGAGAGGTCCTGCGCCTCGTCGAGGACGACGTGCCCCAGCGAGTGCGTGCGCGAGACGAGGTCGGTCGTCTCGTCGATCAGTACGGCGTCCGCGGCCGACCACTTGGCCGCCTTCACGCTCCGCGCGGGCTTCGCCCACAGGATGGTCCGCTGCTCGTCCTCGCTCAGGATTCCGTCGGCGTGCGCGGCGAGGAAAGCCGCGTCGGACAGCAGCCGCAGCACGAGCTTCGCGGGCTCGACGGGCGGCCAGACCGCCTTCACGGCCGCCTTCACCGCGGTATTGCGGGCGACGGCGTCCTGCACCCGGTCGTCCGGGGCCTCGCCCGACTCCTCCATGCGGACCAGCACGGCATGGGCGATGCGCTGCGGCAGGGCGTCCCGCGCGGCGCCGTACCGGATGTCCCGCGCGAGCAACTCCTGGACGAGCTCCTCCAGTTCGTACGCGGGGATCCGCCATCTGCGCGAGCCGCGGACGACCACGACGGGCTCGGTGGGCGGGGTGACGTGCGACCGCACCGCCTTGCGCAGCACCTCGGCCATGCGGGCGTCGCCCTTGACGAGGGCTGCGGCGGCGTCGTCCGTGCCGCGCACCTCCACGTGGGCGACGAGGTCGTCGACGGTGGCCTGTTTGACCTCCAGCTCGCCGAGCGCGGGCAGGACCTGCTCGATGTAGTGCAGGAAGGAGGAGTTCGGGCCGATGACGAGGGTGCCGGTACGGGCGAGCCGCTCCCGGTGCGCGTACAGGAGGTAGGCGACGCGGTGCAGGCCGACGGCGGTCTTGCCGGTCCCGGGACCGCCCTGCACGCATACGCTCCCGCTCAGCCCGCTGCGGACGATCTCGTCCTGCTCCGGCTGGATGGTGGCGACGATGTCCCGCATCGGCCCCACGCGCGGCCGCTCGATCTCCTGCTGCAGGAGCTTGCTGGTCTGCTCCGCCTCCGTCGCGTCGCTGAGGTGCTCGTCCTCGTACGCGGTGAGGCCGCCGCCCGTGTAGCCGAAGCGGCGGCGCAGCGCGATGTCCATCGGGTCCTTCTTCGAGGCCCGGTAGAACGGCTGGGAGACCGGCGCCCGCCAGTCGATGACCATCGGGTCCCCGTCGGCGTCGTGCACGTGCCGCCGCCCGATGTAGAACTGCTCGCCCTCGGCGCCCTCCGCCTGCTCGGCGCCCGGCGCGTGCAGATAGTCCAGGCGCCCGAAGAAGAGCGGGGTGTGGGCGAGGTCGGCGAGGGACTTGATGCGCTCGCCGAGCTGCCGCTCAAGGACCGCGGCGTTCACCCAGTTCGCGGTGACGTCCCGGATGTCGAGGGCCTCGGCGTCCTCACGCATGGCGCGCAGGGCGGCACGGGACGCGGCGAGGTGCGCGCGCTCGCGGGCGAGCGGGTCAGAGGGGTCGAGAGGGTCAGAGGGGTCGAGAGGGTGGTCCACGGGAGTGCCTCCGGCCGTTCAGCGGTGTCGTGTGAACCGACCGGTTTCCGTCCGGACGGCGGCGCTCCGCGGGGGGAGGCGGGAAGGGGGCATCCTAGAGCGCGGAAGTGTGGCGAGGCCAACGAGTTTCCGCGGGGACGGGCCCCGTTAGGGACGCCGGGAACTGCGCGATCGGCCCCCACCGGCGGGGCAGCCGGAGAATCACCGGGCCCCGCAAGGCGCACGCGGCACGGCACTCACTCGTCGGCGAGCTCGGCCACACCCGTGACGCGGTGCAAGGGATACGTGCGGACCTCGTCCGCCGTGTGGTCGTACGCCGTGACGAAGCCGCCCTCCACCCGGACCGGGGCGATCACCCGCTGGCTCGCGGCGCCTTCGGCGTTCACGTAGCCGATCCAGACGGCCTCGCCGGTCAGCACCGCGGCCTGCATCGTCGCGAGGGTCTCGGCGGCCGCGGTGCGGGGCAGCTTGCCGTCCGCCGCGGCCGGAGCCTCCTTGCGGGGCGCCGTCGACGCCAGATCGCCCGCGCGGATCGCCCGTACCGCCGCGTCGACGAGCGTGGCGCCGGGCAGCGGCGGACCGTCGGGGACCGGCTCGGGGGCCGAGCGGGGCGGCGTGCGGTGCGCGTGGGCACGGGTGATCAGGACGTCGCCCTCCGCGCTCTCCGCGGCCGGTGCGAACCCCATGGCTCGCAGCCCGTCGAGCAGCGTGCCGGGGTCCGCCTGGGCGGCGAGGACGGTGGGCGCGAGACGGCGCAGGCGCAGGGTCTGGGCGCGCTTGTCGGCCATGATCTCGTTGAGCAGGGCCTCGTCGTCGCAGCGCACGTACGCGGAGGCGGCGCCGATCCGCAGGTGGCCGTGTTTCCGCGCCACGTCGTCGATCAGATAGGCCAGGGGCTGCGGCACCGGCGTACGGGAGTGGGCGGCGAGGAAGGCGTGCAGGTCCGACGCGGACTGCCCGGCGTCGAGGGCGCGGCGCACGGAGCCGGGCGTGAAGCGGTAGACGGTGGCGCCGCCCTTCGACTCGACGTCGGCGATGACGGCGAGGGCGTCGCCGAGCGGCCGTTCCAGCGGGCCGGGGGCCACGGCGGTGAGGTCGGCCTGGAGGAGGACGTGGTCGAGGGGTTCGGGGAGGAGCGGGGCGAGGAGCCGGGCGGCACGGGCGGCGGCGACGGCGCGCGCGGCGAGGCTGTCGGCGTCGGAGTCCGCGTTCTCCGCAGGGGCCGGAAGCAGGGCACGGCCGTGCGTCGACAGCGCGCCCCGCCCCGTGATGCCCAGCAACTCGGCTTCGCTGAGGGTCCATCGGGCGATACGGGAGCGCAGGTCCTGCGGGGCGGTGGGGGAGTCGGAGGGGTTCGCGGCGCCGTCCTTGACGAAGGCGGAGGCGGCGGCGGGGGCGGGGGCGGGGCGCGGGCGGCCTGCGACGGGGCGTTCCCAGCCGAGCCGGGACAGGAGGGATTCGGGGGCCGGGGCGGAGCCCTCGGGGAGCGTGCCGAGGAGGGAGAGGACGCGCAGGCGGACCTCGGGGGCGGCGGAGCGGTCCAGGTGCGGGCCGAGCGCGGAGAGCGTGCGGTCCTTGCCGTCCCGGCCGCCGACCAGGCCCGCCGTGCGGGTGGCCGCGAGCCAGGCCGTGGCGAGGGCCGACCAGCGCTCGGGGGCGGGCAGCTCCTGCCACTCGTCGTACGCGGGGGTCGCGGCGTACCGTTCGTCGGCCTCGCCGTCGGAGGCGAGGAGGCCCGCCGCGTAGGCCAGTTCGACCCAGAAGGCGGCCATCGGCTCGGACGTGTCGAGCGCCACGGCGGTCCGTTTCAGATCGCGCACGCTCAGTCCGCCCGCGCGCAGCACCGTGGGGCCGCCCTCGTCCCAGTCCTTCAGGAGCTCCTCGACGGTGGCGAGCGCGGTGTAGGCCTGGCCCGCGGCGGTCGCGTCCACAACCTGTGGACGGTGCTCGCGCGCGGACTCGACGGGTGGCGGCGTCGGCTCGGTGACGCGGTGGGCGCGGCCCGCGCGCAGGTGCAGGGCGGCCTCGCGGGGCAGGACGACCGTGCCGGGCGCGGTGGGCAGGAGCAGTCCCCGGTCGAGGAGCCAGCGAAGGTGCCGGGCCGGATCGGCGGTGACCTGCCCGTACGGCGGCCCCCACACGAGGCGGGACAGCACCTCCACGGACTCGGCGGGCGCCTCGTCGAGCAGGGCCGACATCCGGGTGCGGTCCGTGAAGAGGGCGGTCAGGGACCGCACGGCCGACACCGGATCGTGGGTCGTCGGCAGCCCGGCCGCCCCGACGATGTCCTGGATCCGGGTCGGCGACATCCCTGCCGTGGCCTCGGCGACGGTCGGGCCGAGGCCGGTCGAGGAGGGGTGCTGCGGGGTGGGGGCGAGCAGCTCGCGGGCGGTACGGACGAGCCGGAGCCGGTCGTCGGGCCCCCACACCAGGGCCTGCTCGTGCAGGGTGGCGAGGGCGCGGGGCAGCGCCTCCTCGACGGCGGCGTCCCTGTCGTCCCCCGCGAGCAGTGCGCGCACCTCGTCGTACGAGGCGGGCTCCGACGCCACGGCCAACGCCTCGGCCACCTGCTGGGCGAACCGGTCGAGCCGCTCAAGGGCACGCACGACGGAGGCGCGGGTCCCCGCGCGCGTCGCCAGCTGCGTCAGATCGTTCGGCACCGGACTGAGCAGATCGGGCCGCGCC
This sequence comes from Streptomyces sp. NPDC046465, assembly GCF_040646035.1. Lineage (NCBI taxonomy): Bacteria > Bacillati > Actinomycetota > Actinomycetes > Kitasatosporales > Streptomycetaceae > Streptomyces > Streptomyces sp. NPDC046465. Next base: position 155,241 of record NZ_JBEYZK010000007.1, on the reverse strand, counting down.
CGAAGCAGCCCGGCAAGCGCCTCGTCCGCCCGCGACCGCAACGCCTCGGCGAGGGACCGGGGCACGTCCGCGCCGCGCGACGGTGCGGTGGCGCTCGCGTCGGCGCTGTCCGTGTGCTGCGACTCGTCGGTGCTCATCCGGTTCACGGTAGCGGGTCGGGCCCGGTCCCCGGCGTGCTGACGCCCGAGCCGGGCCGCCCGCCCCCTGCCCCGCCACCCTGCCCCCTGCCCCGCCACCCCGCCTTGCCGCCCGGCCTTACCGTCCCCGGCCGTCCAGGGGCCCGAACACCGCGAGCGCCTCGGCATCGCTGTCACGGGCCCGCAGATAGTGACCGGCCCACTCGGCGATGCCGGGGTAGTCGCACTCCCGGGTCAAGCGGGCGACGGCGGCCTCGACGTCGTACTCCGTGGTCCGCAGCTCGACGCCCGGACCGAGGAGCGCCCAGTGGGCCCCCGCCCTGCCGTAGGGCATGCCGACGCTGCCGGGGTTGATCACCATGCGGCCGTGCGCGAGGCGGACGAACGGCATGTGGGTGTGGCCGCAGACCACCGTGCGCACGGCGGGGTCGAGGTCGCCCAGGACCTCCTGCCACCGTTCGAGGCGGGAGTCGACGAGGACGATCTCCTCGTCGTCGCGGGGCGTGGCGTGGCAGAACAGGACGTCACCGAGGCCGTGGAGGGAGAGGCGACGGGACGGCGGCAGGGCGGACAGGAGGGCGAGGTGGTCCGGGCGGAGCTGTTCGGAGGCCCAGGGAGAGATGGGATCGGGGAGGGTGTCGCGTTCGCCGCGTCGGTGTTCGAGCAGCTCGCGGTCGGCGTTGCCGCTGACCCAGACGACGCGCTCGCCGAGACCGGACAGCAGGTCCAGGACCTGGGCGGGCTGTGGTCCCGCCGTGATGTCGCCGGTCAGCACGATGCGGTCCGCCGCACGTACCTCCGGTTCGGCGAGGACGGCCTCCAGGGCGGGCAGGACGCCGTGTATGTCGGACAGGACAGCTACTCGGTTCAGCGTGGTCATGGTCCATACGGTGGCGGAGCGCACCCGCCGGTGCGAGGCGTTTCGCCGCCCGCGAAGGGCCGCGTGTGCGCCCGCGCGTACGCCCGGGCTGTAGCCGACGTCACCGTCGCAGGGCGCGTCCATGCGGCACACTGGACGTTTGGCCTAACCGAAAGGCGCTCGCGTGAACGGTCCCCTCATCGTCCAGTCGGACAAGACCCTCCTGCTCGAGGTCGATCACGAGCGGGCCGACGCCTGTCGACGGGCCATCGCGCCCTTCGCCGAGCTGGAGCGGGCGCCCGAGCACATCCACACCTATCGCGTCACCCCGCTGGGGCTGTGGAACGCGCGCGCCGCGGGGCACGACGCGGAGCAGGTCGTGGACTCGCTCGTGGAGTTCTCGCGGTATCCCGTACCGCACGCGCTGCTCGTCGACGTCGCCGAGACGATGGCGCGGTACGGACGCCTCACGCTCTCCAAGCACCCCACCCACGGGCTCGTGCTCACCACCACCGACCGGCCGGTCCTGGAGGAGATCCTGCGGTCGAAGAAGGTGCAGCCGCTCGTCGGCGCCCGGCTCGACCCGGACACCGTCGCCGTGCACCCCTCCGAGCGCGGGCAGATCAAGCAGACGCTGCTCAAGCTGGGCTGGCCCGCCGAGGACCTCGCCGGGTACGTCGACGGGGAGGCGCACGCGATCGACCTCGACGAGAGCAGCTGGTCGCTGCGGCCGTATCAGCAGCAGGCCGTCGAGGGGTTCTGGCACGGCGGGAGCGGCGTCGTCGTGCTGCCCTGCGGAGCCGGGAAGACGCTGGTCGGCGCGGGCGCCATGGCGCAGGCCAAGGCCACCACCCTCATCCTCGTCACCAACACCGTCTCCGCCCGCCAGTGGAAGCACGAGCTGGTCAAGCGGACCTCGCTCACCGAGGACGAGATCGGCGAGTACAGCGGGACCAGGAAAGAGATCCGGCCCGTCACCATCGCCACGTATCAGGTGCTCACCACGAAGCGGAAGGGCATCTATCCGCACCTGGAGCTCTTCGACTCCAGGGACTGGGGGCTCGTGATCTACGACGAGGTGCATCTCCTTCCCGCGCCCGTCTTCAAGTTCACCGCCGACCTCCAGGCGCGCCGCCGTCTCGGGCTCACCGCGACCCTCGTACGGGAGGACGGGCGCGAGTCCGACGTCTTCTCGCTCATCGGGCCGAAGCGGTTCGACGCCCCGTGGAAGGAGATCGAGGCGCAGGGCTACATCGCGCCCGCCGACTGCGTGGAGGTGCGGGTCAACCTGACCGACAGCGAGCGGCTCGCGTACGCCACCGCAGAGGCCGAGGAGAAGTACCGGTTCTGCGCGACCACCGCCAGCAAGCGGAAGGTCACGGAGGCGCTGGTCAAGAAGCACGCCGGTGAGCAGACCCTGGTCATCGGGCAGTACATCGACCAGCTCGACGAGCTCGGCGAACACCTGGACGCGCCCGTCATCAAGGGCGAGACCACGAACGCGCAGCGCGAGAAGCTCTTCGACGCGTTCCGCCAGGGCGAGCTCTCCGTACTCGTCGTCTCGAAGGTCGCCAACTTCTCCATCGACCTGCCCGAGGCGACCGTCGCCATCCAGGTGTCCGGCACGTTCGGTTCGCGGCAGGAGGAGGCCCAGCGGCTCGGGCGGGTTCTTCGGCCCAAGGCCGACGGGCACGAGGCGCGCTTCTACTCCGTCGTCGCCCGCGACACCATCGACCAGGACTTCGCCGCCCACCGGCAGCGGTTCCTCGCCGAGCAGGGGTACGCGTACCGGATCGTGGACGCGGACGAACTGCTGGCCGGGTAGCGGGCCGGTCGGCGGCCCTCAGCCGCCCACGAGCATCGCCGCGGGGACCGTCACGAGCGACGTCAGGGCGAACGCCGTCCGCAGCCACGCCGCGCGCGAGTCGCGCGGCGTGAGCCAGCCCGCCGTCAGGCAGCCGAGGCCACCGAAGGCGGCGAGGACGTAGCGGGCCACCAGGTCCTGGTGCGCCGACGACGCCGCGTCGCCGAGCTCCGCGTCGAGCTCGACGACCCACCAGCCGACGACGAGGAGCAGCAGGACGGCCGGGGTCGCCAGGGCCAGCGCGACGACGCGGGAGGGGCGGGGGACCGGGTGCGCGGCGGCGTAGGCGGCGTTACGGGCGGCCCACTCGGTGCGCGACTCGGTCGGCTCGGTGGTCATGGGGTGAGTCAACCGCCCCGCGCGGGGGCGGCACCTCTGTCCGCGTACTCAGGTACGTACTCAACATCGGCAGCAGCGCCAGCGCGAGCAGCGGGTACGGCGACGCCAACGGCTGCTGCCACCACGGCAGCCGCAGGTCCAGGTCACCGTCGTGCGGGAGCAGCCAGAAGGTGCGGGCCGTGAACACCACGGCCACCGCGGCGGCGAGGCGCGGCCTGCCCCCGGCGACCAGCACGGCGAGCAGGGGCACGCACCACACCCAGTGGTGGGACCAGCTGATCGGCGAGATCAGCACGGTCGTGAACGCGGTCAGGAGCAGCGCGTGGGCTTCGCCGGGGGCGCGGCGGACGAGCCAGAGGCCGACGGCCGCCGTCAGGGCCGCCGGTACGGCCCAGGCCGCGCCCGGCTCCGCCGCGTGGAGGAGGCGGGCGATCAGGCCCTGCAGCGACTGGTTGTCGATGATCCACGCCTTGCCGACGCGCCCCGTCTCGAAGACCCGCCGCGTGAAGAACTCCATGCTGGCCGCGGGCAGCACCAGCGCGCCGAGCAGCACCGTGCCCGTGAGCGAGGCGAGCGCGGTGAGCGCCTCGCGGGTGCGGCCCCGCAGGAAGAGGTACGCGATGAAGACGGCCGGAGTCAGCTTGATCCCGGCCGCGACACCGAGCGCGAAGCCCTTGCCGACGGCGCCGGGCGGCCGGGTCAGGTCCCACAGGATCAGGCAGGCGAGCGCGAGGTTGATCTGGCCGAACACCACGGTCTGGAAGACGGGTTCGAGCCAGAGGGCGAGGGCCGTGGCGGCGCAGAGGGGCGCGGTGCGGGCGGGGAGGCCCGCAAGGCGGCAGGAGAGGCGGACGAGGACCGCGAGGAGGACGACGTTGCCCGCGAGGAAGACGGCCTTCAGCGCCCCCAGGGGGAGCCAGGTCGTCGGCACGAAGAGGATCGCGGCGAACGGCGGGTAGGTGGCCGGGAGTTGCCACGGGGTGACCGTGAACCCGTACAGATCGCCGCCGTCGGCGACGGCTGCGCCCTCGGCCCGGTAGACCAGGGTGTCGGCCATCGGGACGTGCTTGACGACGCAGAGGATGGCCAGCGCGGTGAGGGAGGCCGCGAGCAGTGCGCCGCCCGCGAGCAGGGTGCCTGTTGCTGGGGGTTGCGGGCGGGTCACAGTCCGTGGTTTCACGGCGTGACCTTAGTGGACGGCGGTCCGGCGGAGGGTGGGTCCGGTGGAGGGGGTCCGCGGGGCGGGTCGCCGGGGTGGGGCGCCGGGGCGGGTCAGCGGCGTCGTACGCCCGCTTCCTCCCCGTACTCGCCGAGCACGACGACGCCGAACGCCGCGCTCACGAAGGCCTTGGCGGCGCGCAGGGCGCCACCCTTGCGGTGCGGGTGCGCGGCGTCGTGGGACGCGGCGGCGGAGCCTGCGGAGGACGGCACGGACGCGGAGGTGAAGGTTGCTGCGCTCATGTATCCATGGTCGTTTCCCGGCGTCCCCCGCACATCGGCCTGTGGTGCAACCCGCCCTCGGCCTCCGGTGCACCCTGCGAAGGACCGCGTACGCCTTGAGATGGAGGCCGACCCCTAGGGCCTGTGTCGGAAGTCCCGTCTGCCCTCCCGCCGAGAGGCGGTACCGTCGAGTGCGCTGTGCACCATCGCGGCGCGTCAACGCAGCCGCCCCTGAGGGGACTTCGTGGGGATCGAGAGCGACCAGCTGGTCTACGACTATCTGAGCCGGGTCGGGGACCTGGCCCAGCAGCGGCAGTTGCCGTCCGGAGACCGGATGAGACTGGTCTCCGAGCTGCGGCACACGATCGACCGCGGCCGGGCCAAGGCCGTCGGCGACAGCCCCGCAGGGGTGCGCCGCATCCTCGACCGCCTCGGCACCCCGGAAGAGATCGTCGACGACGCGGCGGGCGGCACCGCGGCAGGCGGCACCTCGGCGGGCGGCGCCCCGGCGCAGGACGTACCGGCGGAGCCGCGCGCGCCCCGACCCCGCCCCGCGGTACCGGCCCAGCGGACCGGATGGTCCCGGCCACGCCCCCGCCCCCGCCGCGCCGCCCCCGCGCCCCCCGACCCGGACCCGGTGGAGTTCGACGGGCCCGTCCCCTCACCGCCCCACCTCGCGGGCGCCGACGAACTGGGGCCCAGCGGCTCCCAACCGGACTGGTGGCGGGTGGACAGCAGCCCGTTCGGCGTCGCCGACAGCGTCCCCGGTTTCGTCGGCGGCGTGGAGATCCCCGAACTGCTCAAGCCCCCGCCTTCCGAGGACGAGGACGAGGGCGAAGAGGAACAGGAAGAGGGGGAGGACGAGGACGAGTACCAGGAGGAAGGCGCGTCCGAGGGGGCGGCGGCGCAGGAAGGAGCTGCGGGCGGCCGGCGGCGGTGGCGGCTGCCCCGGGGGCGGGCCGCGGCCGTGGCGGCGGGCACGGGCGCGGGTGCCACGTTCAGCAATCCGCTGCTCCTGCTCGCCGCCGCCCTCCTCACCGTCGGCGCGATCCTCGGCAACTTCCTCGCCCTCGGCGTCGGCTGGCTCATCGCCTACGCCTCCCGCAGGCTCTCCCGCACCGAGGCGAAGTTCGCCGCGCTGGGGCTTCCCGTGCTCGCGGTGGCCGCCGGGATCGGCTGGCTGTGGGGGCGCAGCGACGGACGCTGGGGCGAGCCGATCAGGGACGGCCACCTGAGCGACGCCATGGCCGACACCTGGCCGTGGGTGGTGCGGGGCGCGGCCGTCGCCTCCGCGCTCTTCCTGCTGTGGAGGTCGCAGCGGCACCGGCCCTGACCCACCGGTGAGCTACTTCTTCCTGGTCAGGTCCGCCCGCATCTCGTCCAGGATCTTCTCCGCCGCCGTGTAGCCGCAGCCCTGGATCCACAGCTCGTCGTCGACGGTGTGGACGTTGCCCGACTTCACCGCCGTCATGTTCTTCCACAGGCCGCTGCCCACGGTCCGGGTCTCCTTGGACTTCTTCGGATCGCCGTACGTGGACCGGAAGATGACGTCCGTGTCCGCGAGGTCGATCTTCTCGGGGGACAGGTCGTAGGAGAAGCCGTCCTTCGCCTTCGCGGAGATGGGCGCGCGGCCGAGGCCGACGTCCTTGAGGACCGTGGCGATGTAGCTCTGGTCGCCGTAGAGGCGGATGTCGGCGCCTTCGATGAAGCGGACCACGTTGACCTCGGTCTGTCCGGCCTTCGCGCGGCCGCCGATGGCCGCGGTGACCTTCTTGGCGTGGGCGCGGTAGGCGGCGACGGTCTTCGCCGCCTCGGCCTTCTTGCCCAGGGCCTCGGCGTGCACCTGGAAGTTCTCCTTCCAGGGGTAGCCGGTCGACTCCGTCATGACGGTCGGGGCGATCTGCTTGAGCTGGTCGTACTTGGCGGCGTGCCGGATCTTCGAGGTGAGGATCAGGTCGGGCTTGAGCGCGGCGATGGCCTCCATGTTGGGGTTCATCATCTCGCCGACGTCCTTGATGCCGCCGACCTCGTCCTTGGGCAGGTAGCTCAGGAAGCCCGAGGACGCCTCGACGTGCGTGGCGCCGACCGGGCGCACGCCGAGCGTGATCGCCGAGTCCAGTTCGGCGGTGTCGAGGACGATGACGCGCCGCGGGGCCTCGGGCACCTTCACGTCGCCCATGGCCGTCCGGACCGTGCGGGTGCTGCCGGACGTGCCGGAGCCGTCGGAGTCCGACGAGCCGCAGGCGGTGAGGGTCAGGGCGCCGGTGAGGGCCAGGGCGCCGGTGGCGAGGGCGCGGCGGCGCAGCGGGGAGCGGAAGCGGTTCACGGGGACGCCTTTCACGAGGGCCTCATGCGGGGGTGGTGGTGCGGGCGGGTGCGGACCAGGGCGCCCCGGGGACGACCAGCGGGGAGCCGGTCACGGGGTCCGGCACGACGACGCACTCCAGGCCGAACACCTCACGTACGAGGTCCTCGGTGACGATCTGCGAGGGGGCGCCCTCGGCGACGACCTCGCCTGCCTTCATGGCGACGAGATGATCGGCGTACCGCGCGGCCTGGTTGAGGTCGTGCAGGACGACGACGACCGTGCGCCCTCGGTCGCCCGTACGCGTGGCGGCGGCCAACTGCCGCACCAGATCGAGGACTTCGACCTGGTGGGAGATGTCCAGATAGGTCGTGGGCTCGTCGAGGAGGAGGATGTCCGTGTCCTGGGCGATGGCCATCGCGATCCACACGCGCTGGCGCTGGCCGCCGGAGAGTTCGTCGACGGGGCGTTCGGCGAGCGCGGTCACGTCGGTACGTTCCATCGCCTCCGTCACCGTCCTCTCGTCGTCGTCGGACCACTGCTGCCACCAGTGCTGGTGCGGCTGGCGGCCGCGGGCCACGAGGTCGGCGACGGTGATCGCCTCGGGGGCGACGGGCGTCTGCGGGAGCAGTCCGATCTGCTGAGCGATCTTCCTGGTGGGCAGCTCGGTCAGCGCCGCGCCGTCGAGGAGGACGGCGCCGCGCCGCGGTTTGAGGAGGCGGCCGAGGGCCCGCAGCGTCGTGGACTTGCCGCAGGCGTTGGGGCCGACGATCACCGTGACCCGGCCGTCGGGGATCGTCAGGTCGAGGCCGTCGACGACCGTGCGGTCCTCGTAGGCGAGGGTCAGCTCGCGGGCCGTGAGGCGGGCGGTGAGGCGGGTGGCGGTCACGGCGTGCCTCCAGTGCGGACAGAGCGGCTGCGGACGATGAGCCAGATCAGGTACGGGGCGCCGATCGCCGCCGTCAGGACGCCGACCGGGAGTTCGGTGGGCGAGAAGAGGCGGCGGCCCGCCAGGTCGGCCAGGACCACGATCAGCGCGCCGAGCAGCGCCGAGCACAGGAGCGGGATCTGCGCGGTGCGGGTCAGTCTGCGGGCGGTCTGCGGGGCGAGGAGCGCGACGAAGTCGACGGGGCCCGCGGCGCCGGTGGCCACCGAGGCGAGGACGACACCGAGCAGGACGAGGCCGAGGCGTACGTGTCCCAGGCGGGTGCCGAGGGCCGTCGCCGTGTCGTCGTCCATGGTGACGGCGCGCTGGGCGCGGGCCGCCCACAGGACGCAGGGGAGCAGGACGAGCAGGGTCAGGCCGAGCGGGTTCGCCTCGGCCCAGCCGCGGCCGTTGAGGGAGCCCGTCATCCAGATCTGCGCCTGCTGGGCCACGAGGTAGTCGCCCTTCGTCATGAAGAGCGTCGTCACCGAGCGCAGGGCGACGGCGAAGCCGATGCCGATCAGGACGAAGCGGGTGGCGTGCAGGCCGCCGCGCCACGCGAAGACGTACACGAGGGCGGCCGCGGTGATGCCGCCCAGCACGGACAGGTAGGGCAGGACGGTGTACGAGGTGACCCCGTACGTCATCGCGCCGACCGTCAGGGCGCTCGCGCCGTGGCTGATGCCGATGATGTCGGGGCTGGCGAGGGGGTTGCGGGCCACGGTCTGGATGAGGGCGCCCGCCACGCCGAACGCGGCGCCGGTCAACAGGCCCACCACCATGCGGGGTTCGCGCAGCGTTCCCACGACCAGCTCGTCGGGGGAGGGCTGCCCGAGGACGACCTTCAGGGCCTCGACGGGCGGGACGAAGGACTCGCCGACGCAGAGGTACGCGAGGCAGCCGGCGGCGAGCAGCAGGGCGAGCGCGGCGGCGACGGCGGCGGCCCGCCGGTGCAGGAGGAAGGTGGCGCGGCGCAGGCGGAGCACCGCGTATCCGGCGGGGCGGACGCCGGGCCGGGTGGCCGCGGTCATGCGGCCACCGCCTTCCTGCGTACGAGGGTCACGAGGAAAGGCACGCCGATGAGCGCGGTCATCACGCCCGCGGGGACTTCGCCGGGCGGGAAGACGATCCGGCCGACCGTGTCGGAGACCAGCAGCAGCACGGGGCCGAGGAGCGCCGCGAGCGGCAGCACCCAGCGGTGACCCGCGCCGACGAGCGCGCGGGCGATGTGCGGGACGGCGAGGCCGATGAAGGCGATGGGCCCGGCGGCGGCCACGCCCGCTCCGGTGAGGATGGTCGCGCCGACGCCGCCGACGATCCGTACCGCCGCGACGTTCTGGCCGAGCCCCTTCGCCACGTCCTCGCCGAGCGCGAGCGCGTCGAGGCCGCGGGCGACGGTGAGGACGAGCACCACGCCGACGGCGAGGAACGGCCAGATCTGGCCGACGATCGCGGAGTCGCGGCCGGAGAGCGAGCCGACCTGCCAGAACCGGAACTCGTCGAGCGCGGCGGCCCGGGTGGTGAGGACGGCGGTCGTCACGGAGACGAGGAGCGCGTTGACGGCGGCGCCGCCGAGCGCGAGTTTCACGGGGGTCGCGCCGCCCCGGCCACCGGCGGCGACCGCGTAGACGGCGACGGCCGCGAGCCCGGCGCCGGTGAACGCCCACCACACGTAACCGGTCAGGGTGTGCACCCCGGCGAAGGCGATGGCGAGGACGACGCCCACGGAGGCGCCCTGGCTGATGCCGAGGATGCCGGGGTCGGCGATCGGATTGCGGGTCATGCCCTGGAGGACGGTGCCGGCCAGCGCGAGCGCGGCGCCGACCAGGACGCCGAGCACGGTGCGCGGCACCCGCATCTCGCGGACCACCTCGGCGGAGTCGCCGTGCCCGCCGTGCAGCAGGGCGTCGAGGACGGCGGAGGGTGCGATGGCGCGGGCGCCGACGGCGAGGCTGAGCAGGACGGCGAGCAGCAGGGCCACGACGGCCGCCGTGAGCACGGCCGTGTGCCGGACGGGCACACGCATCAACTGAGCTCGTTTCACGTGGAGGGCAGGCACTCGTGCAGGTACTCGTGCGGGTACTCGTGTGGGCACTCGTGGAGCATGACGTGGCTCGGTAAGGCGAGGCTAAGTCTAGGTGCGGTCCCGGTGCCCGCCGTCGGCAGAATGGCCTCATGAGCTCACACACGCTGACCGTCGGCTTCGACCTCGACATGACCCTGATCGACTCCCGGCCCGGTATCAAGGCCGCCTATCAGGCGCTTTCCGCGGAGACGGGGACGTACGTCGATGCCGATCTGGCCGTGACGCGGCTCGGCCCGCCCCTGGAGGAGGAACTGAGGAACTGGTTTCCGGAGGAGAAGATCCGGGAGACGGGCGACCTCTACCGTGAGATCTACACCACACACGCCATCGTGCCGACGCTCGCGATGGCGGGTGCCCGTGAGGCCGTCGCCGCGGTCCACGCGCACGGCGGCCGCGCGATCGTGGTGACCGCCAAGCACGAGCCCAACGCGAAGCTCCACCTGTCGCACCTGGGCATCGAGGCCGACGCGGTCATCGGCTGGCTGTGGGCGGAGGCGAAGGCGGAGGCGCTGCGCGAGTACGGCGCGGCGGTGTACGTCGGGGACCACACCGGTGATGTACGCGGCGCGCGTACGGCGGGCGCGCTGTCCGTCGCGGTGTCGACCGGACCGTGCGACGCAGCCGAACTGCGCGCGGCGGGCGCGGACGTCGTCCTCGGCGGGCTCGCGGAGTTCCCCGCCTGGCTGGACGGGTACGTCGCGCGGGGCGCGGAAGGCGTTAAGGCCTAGGGCGCCCTAAGTGCCGGACCTGGCCCGACGTCGCTGGAAGGCGATGCCGCGGAGGACGCCGGCACCGGCGATGAGGAACCCGACGCCCATCAGCATGCACACCGCGTAGGCGATGGACGGAAAGGGATCAGTGCCCAGAAAGAGCGGGGCCACCGTGACCAGTGTGGCCACGGCTCCGACGAAGAAGACGATTGCTCCGGTCCGGACCATTCCATCGCCCGGCCCGGCGGAATTCGCTTGGGTTTTGTCACGCACCCGACCAGGGTAGTTCCCAGCGCGAAGGAAGAATCCGGGGACGTCTTGTCACCGGCCCCCGGACCAATAGTCTTGGTGCCGGCGGGTCGGGCGACCCGCTGTAGTGCTATCCAGAGCCGTTTTCGACCCGTCGTACCGGATGGGCGGACCCGGCATAGACGAGTACGACGAGTACGAGGACGAGGACTTCACGTGCCTACCGGCAAGGTCAAGTGGTTCAACAGCGAGAAGGGCTTCGGCTTTCTCTCCCGCGACGACGGCGGCGACGTCTTCGTGCACTCCTCAGTACTGCCCGCCGGCGTCGACACACTCAAGCCCGGCCAGCGCGTGGAATTCGGCGTGGTCGCGGGACAACGCGGTGACCAGGCCCTTTCGGTGGCCATTCTCGACCCGACCCCGTCAGTGGCGGCCGCGCAGCGCCGCAAGCCGGACGAACTGGCCTCGATCGTCCAGGACTTGACGACACTGCTCGAAAACATCACGCCCATGCTGGAGAAGGGCCGATACCCCGACAAGGCGTCCGGCGCGAAGATCGCGGGCCTGCTGAGGGCGGTCGCGGACCAACTCGACGTGTAGCTGCCGGTTTTCGACAGCCAGTACAGCTTTCGAGGAGATCCGCTCGAATTCCGCTAGGGAAACGACAGGGCCTCTACGGGAACGACAGGGCGTCCGGGCCGAGGGGCGGTACGAGTCCCTCGGCCGCGGCGCGCGTAAGGAGACCGCGGACCGCCGCGTAGCCGTCCTCGCCGAGATCGGCCGTGAACTCGTTGACGTACAGGCCGATGTGCTGGTCGGCCACGGCCGGGTCCATCTCCTGGGCGTGCTCGAGGACGTACGGACGGGAGGCCTCCGGGTCGTCCCACGCCTGGCGGACCGAGGCGCGCGTGACGTCCGCGAGGGAGCGCAGCACCTCCGTGCCCAGCGACCGCCTCGCGATGATCGCGCCCAGCGGGATCGGCAGCCCCGTCGTGGCCTCCCAGTGCTCGCCCATGTCGGCGAGGCAGTGCAGGCCGTAGTTCCGATACGTGAAGCGGGCCTCGTGGATCACCAGGCCCGCGTCGACCTTGCCGTCGCGCACCGCCGGCATGATCTGGTCGAAGGGCAGCACCACGATCTCGCCGACGCCCTCGTCGGAGAGCGTGTCCGCCGCCCACAGCCGGAAGAGCAGATACGCCGTCGACTTCTCGCTGGGCACCGCGACGGTCTTCCCCGTGAGGTCGACGCCGGGCTCCCGGGTCAGCACCAGCGGGCCGCAGCCCCGGCCGAGGGCGCCGCCGCAGGGCAGCAGCGCGTACGCGTCGAGGACGTACGGGAGGACGGCGTAAGAGACCTTCAGGACGTCGAGGTCGAGGTCGAGGTCGGGCGAGGCCAGAGATGAGGGCGCGGACGAGTGCGCGGCCGCGGCGCGCTCCGCGATGCCGTTGGTGATGTCGATGTCCGCGAACGTGACGTCGAGCTCGGGCGCGCCCGGCACCCGGCCGTGGGCCCAGGCGTCGAAGACGAACGTGTCGTTGGGGCAGGGCGAGTACGCGATGCGCAGGGGGCGGCCGAGGGGGGCCGTGGCGGGCTCGGGCTCAGTCGTGTGGGATGCCATGTGTGTTCCAACTCCTCAGTACGGGCGCGCACTTCCCGAAAGCGTCGCTCAGTGCGGCCAGCGCGTCGCCGATCCGCCAGGCGGCGCGGTCGCGCGGGCCGACGGGATTGGAGACCGCGCGGATCTCCAGGACGGGCAGCCCGTGCAGGGCGGCCGCCTCGGCGACCCCGAAGCCCTCCATCGCCTCGGCCAGGGCGCGCGGATGGCGCCGCCGCAGCTCGGCGGCGCGCTCGGCCGAGCCGGTCACGGTGGAGACGGTCAGGACGGTGCCGGTCGCGGCACCGCAGGCGTCGGCCGCTTCCCGTACGAGGGAACGCGGCGGACGGTGAGTGACGGCGCCGAAACCCAGCTCGGTGACGGGCGCGAAGCCCTCGGGGGTCTCGGCGCCCAGATCGGCGACGGTGATCTCGTCGGCGACGACGAGCGAGCCGACGGGGGCGTGGGGCGGGAAACCGCCGCCGATACCGGCCGAGACGACGAGGTCGTAGGGCCGGCCGTCGGCGGCGGCACGGGCGAGTGCGGTCGCCGTGCCCGCCGCGGCGGCGGCCGGACCCACACCGACGGCCAGGACGTCGGCGTCGAGGCTGTGAGTGTTCAGGCTGTCGGTGTCGAGGCCGCCTGTGGTCAGCGTGCGGGCCACCGCGTCCCGTTCGGCCGGGACCGCGGTGGCCACGAGGACGCGCGGGGAAGACCCCGGCGCGGCGTGCGGAGCGTGCGGGGCAGACGTGGTCAGGAGTCCTTCTCGAACTTGAACGACCACAGGCCCGTGGCCTTCGACGTGGAGCCCTTGCCGCCCTCAAGGAGGCTGACGGTCGACTTGTCGCCGCCACCGCCGTACTGCTGGTTGAAGAAAACGCTGCCCGGGATGACCACGTACGTCTTCTTGCTGGCCTCGGTCAGCGGCTGACCGTTCATCAGGAGCGTCCAGCCCTTGTCGGCCATCTCCGGGTCGACGCCGAAGCGGACCTTCTCGTCGGGGTCGACCTTGATGGACTTGACGTCCTTGTCCTGCAGGCAGGACTTCAGCTGCGACTCCTCCAGCTCCTTGCCGTCGTTGTAGCAGGAGGCTTCGGAGTTCACCGAGTCGCTGCCGACGGTCACGGTGGCCAGCGGCGTCGGCTTGTCACAGGCGGAGAGCACGAGGAGTCCGGCGGAGACGGCGCCAAGCGCGGCCACTGTGCGGCGGCGGCGTGCCGCGCGGTACACATTCGCGGCTCCGCCGCGGAGCAGGGAGGTCATGGGCGAAGGCTATCGGGCGCGCCGGGGGGTGCCGTTACGCGGGGGTCACGGGCGTGCCGTGCCGCAACCCGTCTCACACCACCCGGGACCTCGTCTCACACCACCCGGGCCCCCGTCTCACACCACTCGAGTACGCCGCGAGCCGCCGCGCCGGGACGAGGCGAGGAGACCGCGGACCGTCGAGAGCCAGCCCACCGCGACGATCCCGGCCGCCACCGACATGCCGAGCGTCCCCACAAGCGGCAGGGCGATCCCGACGCCGCCGCCGATCACCCAGGCCACCTGGAGCAGCGTCTCGGAACGGGCGAACGCGGACGTACGGACCTGCTCGGGGACGTCCCGCTGCAGCAGCGCGTCCAGGGACAGCTTCGAGAGGGCCTGCGCGAAGCCCGCACACGCGCCGAGGCAGGCCACCCCGACCGCCCCGAAGAACAGCGCGGCCATGACCGCCACGCCAAGCACCACCGCGACGACCGTGACGATGATGAGCTCCGGCGCCCGGGACTTCAGCCAGGCGCCGACCGCCGTGCCCAGCGCGTTGCCCACGCCCGCCGAGACGCCCACTATGCCGAGCGAGACCGCCGCGCTCTGGCCCGCGAGCGGGTGCTCGCGCAGCAGGAACGCCAGGAAGAAGATGAGGAAGCCGGAGAGACAGCGCAGCGCCGCGTTGGCCCCGAGGGCGTGGGTCACGGCCGGGCCGACCGTGCGCAGCCCCATGCGCTTTCTGCGGGTGGTGTCGCCCGCGGCCTCCGCGCGGGCGTGCAGATGCAGATGCTCCTCGTCGGCGGCGAGCAGCGCCTTGCTCTCGCCCTTCGCCGAGTCGACCTTCCGCGGCAGCGAGAACGACAGGAACATCCCCGAGACGAAGATCACGAAGGCGCCGGCCAGTGGCCAGCGCGGCCCCAGCGCCTGTAGACCGGCTCCCGCGGGGGCCGCGACGGCCGTGGCGAGGAGACCGCCGAGTGTGACCCGCGAGTTCGCCTTGACGAGGGAGAACCCGAGCGGCAGGAGCCGCGGTACGACGGCGCTTCTGACCACCCCGTACGCCTTGGACGCGACGAGTACGCCCAGCGCGGCCGGATAGAGCTCCACGCTGCCCGTCACGACCGCGCCCGACAGCACGAGGGCGAGCAGGGCACGCGCCAGCATCGCCCCCGCCATCGCGGCCCTGCGGCCGTGCGGGAGCCGGTCCAGGAGCGGGCCGATGACCGGGGCGAGGAGAGTGAACGGGGCCATCGTGATGGCCAGGTAGAGGGCGACGCGGCCGCGGGCCTCGTCGGTCGGCACCGAGAAGAAGACGGTGGACGCGAGAGCGACCGTGATCATCACGTCACCGGCGCCGTTCACCGCGTGCAGCTCGATGAGTTTCCCGAGCCCCGACTCGCCCGCTCCGTGGGCGTGGGTGGCCTTGCGGATGCCGCGGGCGGTGCCGGTGAAGGGGAGGTGCAGGGCGCGGCCCAGCGCACGCGCGGTCCGTCTCGCCGGGCCCGGCGAGACGGTTCCTACGGGTATCGACCTGGTGGGCGCCACTCCGTCATAGTGCCCTGTTGGGGGGCCGCTAGTGCGAATACTGGCTGTGAGCCGTGCGGGCTTTCTCCGCCGCTTCGCGGCGGGGGCGGTGTGCTGCCGCGCCGGGGGCGGGGTGCTTCGCCGCTCCGCGGCGGTGGGGTGGTCCGGTGGGCTGTCACTCGGAGTGGCGGGGTGCTTCGCCGCTTCGCGGCGGGTTTCCCACCCGCCCACCCGTTTGCCCCGCGCCGTGGGGTTGGGGTGGGGAGCCGGGGTGCTGTCACTCGGAATGGGTGGACTGCTTCGCCGCTTCGCGGCGGGGCTCACCCGCCCACCCACCCGTTTGCTCCGCGGCGGGTAGGTGGGGGAAACGCCGCGGAGCGGCGACGGGGTGGTGTTGCGGGGCAGGGGGAGTGGGGCGCGCGGGAGGCGGATTTCGGCGGGGGAACGGGCGGCCGGAGGGGGCCCGGGACACGGCTCGGGGCGCCGCGACGTACGTCGGTGTAGGCCCAGGGGCCAGGAGAAGGTAGCGTGCGTAGCGCGCCTGCGGCGGTTGTTCTTGGCCGCGCGCCTCTCGGTCATCCCGCAGAATGGGTGACGTAGGCGCGCCCCAGAACGTCGGGCGCGGACGTTGACGCGGCCCTCTGGTCCGCTCCGTCCGCACCCCCGCGTAAGGGTGGCGCACTCGTGAGACGGCGTAGGAGAGAAGCGATACTTGTGAGCGCAGCGACAACGCGAAGCCGTACCCCGCGCACCCCGCGTACCCCCGACCGCCTGTGCGCCGAGGCGGTCGGCCTGGCACGCGCCGCGGCGGAGGAGACCGCCGCGCCCGGTGTGGTCGGTGAGCACGTCGAGGTTCTGGTGGAGGGCGACCGGGTCGTCACCCACCTCTTCGAGTGCAAGGAATTCGGCTACCGCGGCTGGCGCTGGGCGGTGACGGTCGCCCGCGCCTCGCGGGCCAAGGTCGTCACGCTCGACGAGACCGTGCTCCTTCCGGGCCCCGACGCCCTCCTCGCCCCCGAGTGGGTGCCGTGGAGCGAGCGGCTCCGCCCCGGCGACATGGGCCCCGGCGACCTGCTGCCGACCGACGCCGAGGACCTGCGCCTGGAGCCCGGCTACTCGGGCGAGGAGGAGCCGCCGCCGAACTCCGTCGTATCGGAGGAGATGGCCGAGCTCGTCGAGGCTGAGGACGCCGAGATCACGGCCGTCCCGCCCGCCGAACTGCCGGCCGCGCCGGCCCGCGGCTCGATCGCGGCGGTCGCCGAGGAACTGGGCATGCGGCGCGCGCGAGTGCTGTCCCGTTACGGCCTGCACGTCGCCGCCGACCGCTGGGACGAGGCGCACGGCGCGAAGACCGCGATGGCGCAGGCGGCGCCCGCGGCGTGTGTCAGCTGTGGCTTCCTCGTCCGGATCGGCGGCTCGCTCGGTCAGGCGTTCGGTATCTGCGCCAATGAGTTCGGGCCCGCGGACGGGCAGGTCGTCTCCCTGTCGTACGGGTGCGGCGGGCACTCGGAGGCCGCGGTCATGCCGAAGCCGCCGCGGCCCGCGCCGCCCGTCCTGGACGAGACGCGCGTGGACGTGCTTCCGCTGCGGCCCGCGGCGGATTCCGGATCGGTGAGTGCGGAGGGGCCGAGCGAGGACCTCGGTCACTCGTAGGTTCCGACGGCGGGGCGGGGTCCTTACGCGCCCCGCACCCCGTGCCACGCGCCCCGCACCCCGTGCCACGCACCCCGCGCCCGGTGGGGCGCTTCGCTTCGAGCCGTATGGCGCCCTGCGGGAGCGTGTCCTGAGCGGCCTGCGCCGGATCGCGCACGCGTCGCCGCTGCGCGGCGTTCTCCCCACCCACCCGCCCGATCTCTGCGCGGTACCGTTCGCCGCAGGGCACAAGCACGCCTCCCCGTAACCCCGTAACGGGTGCCGACGCAGAGAAGAGAGACGACCGTGAGCAAGACCGTGCGGCCGGCGGCCGAGGGCACCGACCCTTTCGGCACCGCCCGCCTCCGCCGCGGAGTCCTCGACGCGTGGGCCGCGGCCCCGGCCCGGTTCCGTGAGGACGCGAACGCCGAGGAGGACCTCGCCCTCGGCGGCTACCGCGACCGCCTCGTCGTGGAGCTCGCTCAGAACGCCTCGGACGCCGCCGCCCGCGCGGGCGTACCCGGCCGCCTCGCGCTGACCCTGCGCGGCGGGGTCCTCGCCGCCGCGAACAGCGGCGCCCCCCTGGACGCCACCGGCGTCGAGTCCCTCTCCACCCTGCGCGCCTCCGCCAAGCGGCAGCACGAGCCGGCGGCGGGCGCGCCGTCCGGCACCCCGGGCAGCGTCGGGCGCTTCGGCGTCGGTTTCGCCGCCGTGCTCGCCGTGACCGATGAGCCGGCCGTCGTCGGGCGCACCGGCGGTATCCGCTGGTCGCTGTCCGAGGCGCGTGAACTGGCCGCGGAGACCGCCCGGTTCAGCCCGGGTCTCGGCGACGAGATCCGGCGCAGGGACGGGCACGTGCCGCTGCTGCGGCTGCCGATGGCCGCCGAGGGCACCGCCCCCGACGGCTACGACACCGTCGTCATCCTGCCGCTGCGCGACGCCGCCGCGGAGGACCTGGTGGCGCGGCTGCTCGACGGCGTCGACGACGCGCTGCTCCTGGCCCTGCCCGGCCTGGAGGAAGTCCGCATCGAGACCCCGGACGGCCGGACACGCACGCTGCGCCGCCGCGTCGAGGCCCCGTACACCGTCGTCGAGGACAGCCGGGACGGTACGACGCGCTGGCGCACGGTCGACGCGCGCGGCCCGCTCGACGCCGCGCTCCTGAAGGACCGGCCCGTCGAGGAGCGGCTTCGGCCGCACTGGTCGGTGACGTGGGCCGTGCCCGTGGGTCCCGACGGCGCTCCGGAGCGGCCCCGTACGACTCCCGTGGTGCACGCGCCGACGCCGAGCGACGAGCCCTTGGGCGTACCGGCGCTGCTCATCGCGTCGTTCCCGCTGGACACCGCGCGGCGGCATGCCGCGCCGGGGCCGTTGACCGACTTCCTGGTGGAGCGGGCGGCGGACGCGTACGCCGAACTCCTCGACGGCTGGCGGCCGGTGACCGAGGGCATCATCGGTCTCGTGCCTGGGCCGCTGGGCAGGAGCGAGCTGGACGGCGCGCTGCGGCAGGGCATCCTGGCGCGGCTGCCCCGCACCGCTTTCCTGCCGCCCGCGCTGCCTCGCGCCGAGGGCGACGAGGACGAGCTGCCGCAGGCGCTGCGGCCGCGTGACGCGGAGGTGGTGGAGGGTGCGGGAGCCGATACGGTCCGGGTCCTCGCCGAGGTCCTGCCGAGCCTGCTGCCCGCGGGCCTGGAGCGCCGCGCCGAGCTGCGCACCCTCGGTGTCGCGCGGGTGCCGCTGACCGAGGCGGTCGACCGGCTCGCGGGGCTCGACCGGGAGCCGGGCTGGTGGCGGCGCCTTTACGACACGCTGGCCGGGGTGGACCCGGACCGGCTCTCGGGACTGCCGGTGCCGTTGGCGGGTGGCGCGCGGGGTGGCGGCCCCACGGCCCTCGGCGCCGAAGGGGACGCGCCGGACTTCGACTCCATGGGCACCCCCACCGGCCCCCGCCCCCGTTCCCGTTCCCGCTCCGCGGGCGCGTGGCGTACGACGATCGGGCCCCGGCAAGTACTGCTCCCCGCCCCCGGTGGCGGGGACACGGGCGGCCCCGACCCCGCCGTCCTGGCGCGCCTCGGGCTGAAGATCGCCCACCCGGAAGCCGCCCACCCGCTCCTGGAGAAGCTCGGCGCGCTGCCCGCGACGCCCCGCGCCGTCCTCACGACGCCGCAGGTGCGGGCCGCCGTGGCCGCGTCTCTCGACGACGAGACGTGGGACGAGGAGGCGCTGGACGCCGAGGAGTTGGCGGACGTCGTGCTCGCGCTCGTGCGGGACGCGAACCTCGCGCCCGGCGACGAGCCGTGGCTGGCCGCGCTCGCGCTGCCCGACGAGGAGGGCGAGCTCGCTCCGGCCGGTGAGCTCGTCCTGCCCGGCAGCCCCTTCGCGCAGGTCATGCGGGAGGACGAACTCGCCCTGGTCGACGAGGAACTGGCCGCGCGCTGGGGCGAGCAGCCCCTCGCCGCCTGCGGTGTGCTCGCCACCTTCGCGCTCGTACGGGCCACCGACGTCGTGCTCGACCCCGACGAACTGGAGCCGCGCGAGGGCGACTTCGCCGAGCCGGACGACGCGGGGCTCCTCGACGCGGTCGACGTGTGGTGCGAGGACGTGCTCGACCGGCTGCCCGACACCCCCGTGCCGCCGGTGGCGACCGAGATCGTCGCGGTACGGGACCTCGATCTGGTCGACGACGACTGCTGGCCGCAGGCCCTTGCGATGCTGTCGCGCCCGCCGTTGCGGGACGCGCTGACGCAGCCGCTGCGGGTGCTCCTGCCGGACGGGACGACGGAGACGGTCCGCTCGTACACGGCGTGGTGGCTGCGCGGGCATCCGGTTCTTGACGGTCGCCGGCCCGCCGGGCTGCGGGCGGAGGGCGGCGATCCGCTGCTGGAGGGCTTGTACGACGCGGCGGACGCGACGGGCTTCGGGGACGAGCAGGTGCTGCGGGCGCTGGGCGTACGGACGTCCGTCGGCGCCCTCCTGGAGGAGCCGGGCGGCGCGGCGGAGCTCCTCGACCGGCTCGCGGACCCGGAGAGGACCGTTTCCGCCGCCCAGCTGCACGCGCTGTACGGCGCGCTTGCCGACCTCGATCCCGACCAGGTGACGCTCCCGGACGAGCTGCGCGCGGTGGTGGACGGCGAGGTCGTGGTGGTCGACGCGGCGGACGCGGTGGTCGCCGACGCCCCCGACCTGCTGCCCCTTGCCGGTGGCGTGGCGCTGCTGCCCGTACAGCCCCGCAGGGCGGGCAACCTGGCCGAGCTGTTCCAGGTGCGGCGGCTCAGCGAGACGGCGGCGGAGCCGTCGGGTGAGGGCGTCGAGCACGCGGTGCCCGAAGCGGTACGGATCCTCCTTGGCCCGTCGGCCCCGGAGACGTACATCGAGCACGATGAACTGATCGCGTCCGGCGTGGAGCTGGACTGGCGCCGCACGCCGAACGGCGCGGTGCACGCGGCGACGCTTGAGGGCGTCGCGGCGGGCCTCGCCTGGGCAGCGGGCCAGTGGCCGCGCCGCTTCGAGGTGGCGGCACTGCTGGAAGACCCCACACGAACGTCGGAGCTGGCGCGGGACCGCTGGTTCGACTGAGGCGGTTCGACTGAGGCGGTTCGACTGAGGCGGTACGACTGAAGCGGTTCGGCTATGGCGGTTCCGTGGCGCGGTCACATTTTCTTCACTTGGTGTACAACCAGGACCCCCTGTCGAGAGTCTGATCTTGCGAGTCAACAGACTCCTAGATCACTTGGGACCCGCGTGACGGCGTGACGCACCGCGGGTCCCCTTCTCCAACTGGGGAAAAAACATGCGCATCCGTGCCACTGTGGCCGCCGTCTCCGGCGCCCTGGCTCTGTCCGCCATCGCTGTTCCGGCCGCGCAGGCCGACGCGGCCGCGGGCGATCTCAAGATCTCGAAGGTGAGTGTCAACGGCGGCAAGGACGTCGTGATCGGCACCACGGAGATGAAGAAGTTCAAGCTCTCCATCACCGCCACCGACCCGGTCGGCGTGCGCGGCATCAGCGGTTTCCTGTGGTTCGGCTCGGACTTCAACACGTCCACCGAGGTCATCAAGCCGATTGTCTTCGACCCCCAGTGCGTGGCCGTGGACGAGACCACGACGACCTGCACCGACACGGTCATCGCCTTCCCGCAGGACCTCCGCAACGCCCACGCCGGGTCCCGCTGGAACGTCTTCGCGACCGCGGTCAACAACGACGGCGACAAGCACCGCGAGGAGTACCTCAAGTCGGACGCCCGTCTGAAGCGCGCCGCCCGCCTCACCACCAACGCCTCCCCCGAGCCCGTCAAGAAGGGCAAGACCCTCACGGTCACCGGTGCGCTGACCCGGGCCAACTGGGACACCAGCAAGTACGCGGGCTACACCAAGCAGAGCGTGCAGTTGCAGTACAAGAAGAAGGGTGCCGGCAGCTACAGCACCCTCAAGACGGTCAAGTCCGACACCAAGGGCAACCTGAAGACCACGGTGAAGGCGTCGGCCGACGGCTACTTCCGTTACGTCTTCGCCGGTACGTCCACCACCCCGGCCGTGACGTCGACCAGCGACTTCGTCGACGTCCGCTAGTTCGCCGGTTCCCTGGTAAAGACCTACGCCGGGAAGCGGCGGTCCACCCAGCGGTAGACGATCTCGACAGCCAGCGAGGCCACCGCCGCTATCCCGACCGCCGCCCACGGCATCGTCGTGCCCACCAGCTTCAGCTGGAAGAAGTCCTGGAGCCAGGGCACGGTCAGGACGAGCAGGAAGCCGAGACCCATCGCGCCGATCAGGCAGATCCGCCACCACGTGTAGGGGCGGGCGATGATGGCGAGCACCCACATGGCGATCAGGAACAGCGCCAGGGTCGCCGCGCTGGTCTCGGCTTCCCGTGCGCCCGCACCCTCGTAGTGGTGCCGGGCGAGCAGGTACGTCACGAAGGTGGCGACGCCCGCGATCACCCCGCCCGGAATCGCGTACCGCATGACTCTGCGGACGAAGTGCGGCTTCGCGCGCTCCTTGTTGGGGGCGAGGGCGAGGAAGAAGGCCGGGATGCCGATGGTGAGGGTGGAGAGCAGCGTCAGGTGGCGCGGCAGGAAGAGGTACTCGACCTGTGAGCAGACCACGAGCAGCGCGATGATCACCGAATAGACGGTCTTCACCAGGAACAGCGTGGCGACGCGCGTGATGTTGCCGATGACCCGGCGGCCCTCCGCGACCACCGAGGGCAGTGTCGCGAAGCTGTTGTTGAGCAGGACGATCTGGGCGACCGCGCGGGTGGCCTCCGAACCCGAGCCCATCGAGACGCCGATGTCGGCGTCCTTGAGGGCCAGGACGTCGTTCACGCCGTCGCCGGTCATCGCGACCGTGTGGCCGTGCGACTGCAGGGCGCCCACCATGTCGCGCTTCTGCTGCGGGGTGACCCGGCCGAAGACGGTGTGCTCGTCCAGGGCCTGCGCCATGCCGTCCCGCTCGGTGGGCAGCTTGCGGGCGTCCACGGTGTTCTCGGCGCCGGTCAGGCCGAGCTTGCCCGCGACCGCGCCGACCGAGACGGCGTTGTCGCCGGAGATGACCTTGGCGGCGACGTCCTGCTCCGCGAAGTAGCGCAGGGTGTCGGCGGCGTCGGGGCGCAGCCGCTGTTCCAGGACGACCAGGGCGCTCGCCTCCGCCTGCGCGGCCACGTCGGGGTCGTCGAGGTCGTTGCCGGCCGCGCGGGCGAGCAGCAGGACGCGCAGCCCCTGCTGGTTGAGCTCCTCGATCTCGGCGAGGGACGGGTCGCCGTCGGGCAGCAGCACGTCGGGGGCGCCGAGCAGCCAGGTCGACGTGGTGCCGTCGCCCTCGCTGAAGGAGGCGCCGCTGTACTTGCGGGCGGAGGAAAAGGGCAGCGACTCCGTGCAGCGCCACTCCTCGCTGTCGGGGTAGGAGTCGATGATCGCCTGGAGCGACGCGTTCGGCCGGGGGTCGGATTCGCCGAGGGCGCCGAGGACCTTGCGTACGTACGCCTCGTCGCCGCCGTTCAGCGGGCGCAGCTCGGTGACGTCCATGCCGCCCTCGGTGAGGGTGCCGGTCTTGTCGAGGCAGACCGTGTCGACGCGGGCGAGGCCCTCGATGGCGGGGAGTTCCTGGACGAGGCACTGCTGGCGGCCGAGCCGGATCACGCCGATCGCGAAGGCGACGGAGGTGAGGAGGACCAGGCCCTCGGGGATCATCGGGACGATGCCGCCCACCGTGTACGCGATGGACTCCTTGAAGTTGTCGTCCTTGACGACGAGCTGGGAGATCACCAGGCCGATGGAGGTGGGGACCATCAGCCACGTCACGTACTTGAGGATCGTGGAGATGCCGGTGCGCAGCTCGGAGTGGACGAGCGTGAAGCGGCTGGCCTCCTCGGCGAGCTGCGCGGCATACGCCTCGCGGCCGACCTTGGTGGCGGTGAACGCGCCACCGCCCGCGACCACGAAGGAGCCCGACATCATCCTGTCGCCGGGCTTCTTGACGACCGGGTCGGCCTCGCCGGTCAGGAGCGACTCGTCGACCTCGAGGCTGTCGGTCTCTACGGCCTCGCCGTCCACCGGGATCTTGTCGCCGGGCCCGAGCTCCACCAGGTCGCCGAGCACGATCTCGGAGGCGGAGATCTCGGTGGCGCCGCCGTCGCGCCGGACGGTGGGCTTGGCCTCGCCGATGACGGCGAGGGAGTCCAGGGTCTTCTTGGCGCGCCACTCCTGGATGATGCCGATGCCGGTGTTGGCGACGATCACGAAGCCGAAGAGGCTGTCCTGGATCGGCGCCACGAAGAGCATGATCACCCAGAGCACGCCGATGATCGCGTTGAAGCGGGTGAAGACGTTGGCCCGGACGATCTCGCCGAGGGAGCGGGAGCTGCGTACCGGTACGTCGTTGACCTCGCCGCGGGACACCCGCTCGGCGACCTCCGCTGCGGTCAGCCCCGTGGCGCGCCCCTGCGGGGGCGGCACCGGGTGGACCGGGTCGAGTTCGGCGCCCGCGTCGATATGCGTCATGCATTCGACGGTAAGCGTGGATGTGGGGCTTCACCCCTTGAATGTCCCGAAGATCCGACCTCGGGAGGACGTGGTCGGTCCTGAGGTCGTACGGCGTACTGCGGGCGCAGGACGTCCGGGGAGCGGGGCCGGGACCTTCGGCCCTGGCGGCGCGCCCCTACTCCGCCCCGCTGCGAGCCCTACTCCGCCCGCGCCGTCTCCGCCCCGGCCTCCGCCTCGGCCCGCTTGATCGCGGCGTCGCGCCCCCGTACGTACCAGATGCCGATGAGACCGAGACCGGCACCGGCCAGGCAGGTCCACACCCACCAGGTCGCGTCGCGGTCGTCGAACCAGCCGTAGAACGGGAGCTGGACCAGGAAGAGGACGAACCAGAGGATCGTGCCGCCCGTGATGGTGGCGACCACGGGGCCCTCAAGGGGCTCCGGCGCCTCGTGCTTAGGGGTCCACTTCGCCATGCGTACAGCTTATGCCGGGCCCGGGGGCGCCCGGCAGCGAGCCCGCCAGCCCTTGCCGCGCAGGGGTCTACGCGCGGAGATAGCGATTTCTCTCTCATGTATTCATACTGAAACGGCTCGTTAATGGCCGATTGCTTTCGTACGAACTCACAAGTCGGACCGCAGTCACCGCACCGCAGTCACCGCAGCCACACCGCAGTCACCGCAGTCATCGCAGTCACCGCCAAACGATCTCCCCCTTCTCTGAGTCCACGAGGTCCCGCATGTCTTCCTCGGCCACCGCTCCGGTCGACGCCAGCAAGGAGCCCCCGAAGCCCCCGCAGAACGGGCTCGACAGCTTCTTCAAGATCTCCGAGCGGGGCTCGACCCTCGCCCGCGAGGTCCGCGGTGGCTTCGCCACCTTCTTCGCGATGGCCTACATCGTCGTGCTCAACCCGATCATCCTGGGCAGCGCGAAGGACATGTACGGGCACCAGCTCGACAACAAGCAGCTGGTCACCGCGACCGTGCTGACCGCCGCCTTCACCACGCTCCTGATGGGCGTCATCGGCAACGTCCCGATCGCGCTGGCCGCCGGTCTCGGCGTGAACACCGTCGTCGCCCTCCAGCTCGCGCCCCGCATGTCGTGGCCCGACGCGATGGGCATGGTCGTCCTCGCCGGGTTCGTCGTGATGCTGCTCGTCGCGACCGGGCTGCGGGAACGCGTCATGAGCGCCGTGCCGCTCGGCCTTCGCAAGGGCATCGCCATCGGCATCGGCCTCTTCATCATGCTGATCGGCCTCGTCGACTCCGGCTTCATCTCGCGCATGCCGGACGCCGCGCACACCACCGTCCCGCTCCAGCTCGGCGCCGACGGCCACCTCAACGGCTGGCCCGTGCTCGTCTTCGTGCTCGGCGTGCTGCTCACCCTGGCGCTGCTCGTACGCAAGGTGCCGGGCGCCATCCTCATCAGCATCGTCGTCATGACGGTCGTCGCGATGATCATCAACGCTGCCGCGGACATCCCTTCCTGGGGCCTGACCACCCCGGAGTGGCCCGGCAACCCCGTCTCGACGCCGGACTTCGGGCTCGTCGGCCAGATCAGCCTCTTCGGCGGCTTCGGCAAGGTCGGCGTCCTGACCGGCGTCCTCTTCGTCTTCACCGTGCTGCTCTCGTGCTTCTTCGACGCGATGGGCACGATCATGGGCATCGGCGACGAGGCGGGTCTGACCGACTCCAAGGGCAACATGCCCGGCATGAACAAGGTGCTCTTCGTCGACGGCATCGCGGTCGCCGCGGGCGGCGCCTCCTCCGCCTCCGCCACCACCTGCTTCGTGGAGTCCACGGCGGGCGTCGGCGAGGGGGCCCGTACGGGCTTCGCGAACGTCGTCACCGGCGGGCTCTTCGCCGTCGCGCTGTTCCTCACGCCGATCGCCACGATGGTCCCGTCCCAGGCGGCCACGCCCGCGCTGCTCGCGGTGGGCTTCCTGATCCTGTCCGGGTCCATCCGGCAGATCGACTGGGCGGACTCCACGATCGCGATCCCCGCGTTCGTGACGATGCTGATGATGCCGTTCACGTACTCGATCACGAACGGCATCGGCATGGGCTTCGTCACCTTCACCGTGCTGCGGCTCGCGGCCGGGCGGGCCCGGGAGGTGCCGGTGGCGATGTACGTGGTGTCGGCCGTGTTCGCCTTCTACTACCTGATGCCGGCGCTGAACCTGACGTAAGCGCCAGGCAGGCGGGGGCGGTCACGCCGCTCCGTAGAACTTCTCCGTCTCCTCGATCGATGTCGCGAACCGTTCGTCGAAGTCGTCGCGAATGAGCGTCCGGACCACATAGTCCTGGACGCTCATTCCTCTTTTGGCCGCGTGCTGTCGGAGCCGGTCGAGCAGCTCACCGTCTATGCGCAGGCTGAGCACTGGCGATCCCATACGCGACAGAGTCCCGGGCGCTCGGCGGCCGGTGCGTCACTTTTCGGCGCCGCCTCACTCGTACGGGTGACGAAAGGGTTCGCCGACCAGGGTGTGGGAATCCGAGTGGTCTTTAGCTAGGGTAATGAGTTACGCTAACAACCATGCCGGACCTCTCCCATGGTGACGATGCCGTCGCCGTGAACGCCTTGCGCTCCGCTGTGATGCGCCTCTCCCGTCGACTCAAGCACCAGCGTGTCGACGAGTCGCTGAGCCCCACCGAAATGTCGGTGCTCGGCACCCTTGCCCGCTGCGGCTCCGCCACCCCGGGTGAACTCGCCCGCAAGGAGCACGTGCAGCCCCCGTCGATGACCCGCATCGTCGCCCTGCTCGAGGCGAAGGGACTTGTCCGGCTCGAGCCGCACCCCGAGGACCGCCGCCAGAAGGTGGTGACCCAGACCGAGACCGCCGAGGCCATGCTCGAAGAGAGCCGCCGCAAGCGGAACGCCTGGCTCGCCTCGCTCACCGAGCACCTCGACGACGACGAGTGGGCGCGGCTGCGCGCCGCCGCTCCCGTACTGGAGAAGCTCGCGCACCTCTAGGGGGCTGCCGACCCCAAGCCCCGCGGCACCCCGCGGGCACTCCCGCCGCCCGCGGGAGCCGTACGTACGCCAAGGAGGCGAACCTACTTTGAGTACGGGATCCGGAGCAGACTCCGCCCCCGCACCAACCGCCCTCGACTCAACCGTCCGCCCCCGCAAGACCTCGATGTTCAGCTCGCTGAAGATCCGTAACTACCGGCTGTTCGCGACCGGCGCGGTCGTCTCCAACACCGGTACCTGGATGGCCCGCATCACCCAGGACTGGCTGGTCCTGAGCCTGACCGGCTCCTCCGCGGCCGTCGGTATCACCACGGCCATGCAGTTCCTGCCGATGCTGCTCTTCGGCCTGTACGGCGGCGTGATCGCCGACCGCTTCGCCAAGCGGAACCTGCTCTTCCTTACCCAGGGCGCGATGAGCCTCAGCGGGCTCTTCCTCGCGACCCTCACCCTGACCGGCAACGTCCAGGTCTGGCACGTCTACTTCGCGGCCTTCTTCACCGGCCTCGTCACCGTCGTCGACAACCCGACGCGGCAGTCCTTCGTATCCGAGATGGTGGGACCCGACCAGGTCCGCAACGCCGTCTCACTGAACTCCGCCAACTTCCAGTCCGCCCGCCTCGTCGGCCCCGCCGTGGCGAGCGCGCTGACCGCCGCCGTCGGACCCGGCTGGGCGTTCCTCGCCAACGGCCTGTCCTTCCTCGCCCCGCTCACCGGCCTCATGCTGATGCGCACCGCCGAGCTGCACCACACCCCGCGCAAGCCGCGCGGCAAGGGGCAGCTGCGGGAAGGCCTGAACTACGTCTCGAAGAACCCCGAGCTGATCTGGCCGATCGTCCTCGTCGGCTTCATCGGCACCTTCGGCTTCAACTTCCCGATCTGGCTGAGCGCCTTCGCGGACGACATCTTCCACGGCGGCGTGGGGATGTACGGGCTGTTCAACACCCTGATGGCGATCGGCTCACTGGCGGGTGCGCTGCTCGCGGCCCGCCGCGGCACCTCGCGCCTGCGGCTCCTCGCCGGGGCGGCCACCGCCTTCGGCGTGCTGCAGATCGTGGCCGCGTTCGCGCCCGAGCTGTGGATGTTCGTCGCGCTGATCGTGCCGATCGGCATCCTCGGCCTGACGGTGAACGTCACCGCCAACTCCTCGGTGCAGATGGCCACCGACCCCGAGATGCGGGGCCGCGTCATGTCGCTCTTCATGATGGTCTTCACCGGCGGCACACCGCTGGGCGGCCCGCTCTTCGGCTGGCTCGCCGACGCCTACGGCGTCCGGATCAGCATGGCCGCGGGCGGACTCGTCTGCGCCCTCGCCGCGGTCGCCGTCGGCCTGATGCTGGCCCGCGCGGCCAACCTCCGCCTCAAGGTGGACCTGCGCCGGGGCCGCCAGCACGTGCAGTTCGTACCGAGGGAGCGGGAGCTGGCGGCTGCGGCGTAGCGCCCGTGCGCCGGTCAGACGCGGCGGGACAGGACCTGGCCCGGCCAGGTGCCGTCCGGCCCCGTGAAGAGGTCATTCGATGTGAAGCCGTTGGACTCGTAGTACGCGACGAGCTTGCCGTCGTCGCCCGCGTAGCAGTCGACCCGGAGCAGGGACACTCCCTGCCTCCGGGTCTCCTCCGCCGCGTGGGCGAGGAGGGCGCGGCCCACTCCGCGGCCGGGGAAGCGGCGGTGGTCGGCGACGAGGAGGTGGACGTACCGCTCGGGCTCGTCGGCCGCGGGGATGTAGTCGCCGCCGGGCCCGTCGGTGAGCGTCACCGTCCCCGCCACCGTGCCGTCGATCTCCGCGATCCAGGGTTCGCCCGTCGTCAGGTACTTCTCGATCATCGCGACAGCCTTGGGGTTGGCCGACCAGGGCCGCGTCCCCCACTGCCCGGTCCGGCCCTGCGAGACGAGCCACTCCACGGCCCCGTCGAAGAGCGCGGTGACGGCGGGGATGTCGTCGGCACTGCCCGGCCTGATCTTTATGGTCTCCGTGTCCGTGTCCTTCATGGAGGGAGGCTAGCGTCACCCCATGAGACTCTTCGCCGCCGTCCTCCCGCCCGACTCCGCGGCCTGCGAACTGGCCGCCGCGGCAGGCGCGTTGAAGGGGCTGCCCGGCGCCGACGAGCTGCGCTGGACGCCCCGTGACAGCTGGCACTTCACGCTCGCCTTCATGGCGGAGGTCGACGAAGGGGCGGTGCCGGACCTCACCGCCCGCCTGGAGCGTGCCGCGCACCGTACGCCGCCCTTCTCCCTCGCCCTGCGCGGCGGCGGGCACTTCGGGGACCGGGCGCTGTGGGCCGGGGCGGCGGGGGCCCCCGGGGACACGGCCGCGCTGCGGCTGCTCGCCCAGCGGGCGGACGCGGCGGCGCGCAAGGCGGGCATCACGATGGAGGAGCACCGGCACTACCGCCCGCACCTGACGCTGGCGCGCGGCCGGGGCGATGCCGGCACGGCCCTCGCGCCGTTCGCGGACGCGCTCGCCGCCTTCGAGGGCACGGCGTGGACCGTACGGGAGCTGACGCTGGTCCGCAGCAATCTGCCGAGGAGCGGGGTGCCGGGGGAGCGGCCGCGTTACGAGGCGGTGGGGAGCTGGGCACTGGGAGGCGGCGCGGGGGCGCCGGGCGGGGCCGGTTAACCTCGACTACGTGGACCCGAAAACCAGAAACCGGATCATGGCCGGCGTGCTCGTGCTGATGTTCATCGTGGTGGCGGTGGCGGCCGCGGTCGGCGGTTAGCCGACGCGGGCCGCCCCGCTCACCGGGCTCACCAGGCGAAGGACTCCGGGGACGGCCCGGGGCCGGGGAAGATCTCGTCCAGCGCGTCGAGGACTTCTGCGGAGAGTTCGAGATCGACGGCGCGCAGCGCGGATTCGAGCTGCTCGGCCGTGCGCGGGCCGACGATCGGCGCGGTGACGCCGGGCCGGGTGAGCAGCCAGGCGAGGGCGACCTCGCCGGGTTCGAGGCCGTGCTTGTCGAGCAGGTCCTCGTACGCCTGGACCTGCGCGCGGACCTCCGGCTTGGCGAGCTCGGCGGCGGCGCGTCCGCCGGTGCGGCGCGAGCCCTCGCCCTCCTTCTTCAGCACGCCGCCGAGCAGTCCGCCGTGCAGCGGCGACCACGGGATGACGCCGAGGCCGTACTCCTCGGAGGCGGGGATGACCTCCATCTCGGCGTCGCGGGCGGCGAGGTTGTAGAGGCACTGCTCGCTGACGAGGCCGTAGCCGCCGAGGCGCCGTGCGGTCTCGTTGGCCTGGGCGATCTTGTAGCCGGGGAAGTTGGACGATCCCGCGTAGAGGATCTTGCCCTGTCGTACGAGGACGTCGACGGCCTGCCAGATCTCCTCGAACGGCGTCTGCCGGTCGATGTGGTGGAACTGGTAGATGTCGATGTAGTCGGTTTGCAGCCGCTTCAGCGACGCGTCGACGGCGCGGCGGATGCTGAGTGCGGAGAGCCGGTCGTGGTTGGGCCAGGTGGGTTCCTCGCCCGTGGTCATGGGCCCGTACACCTTGGTGGCGAGGACGACCTTGTCGCGGCGGCCGCCGCCCTGGGTGAACCAGGTGCCGAGGATCTCCTCGGTGCGGCCCCTGCCCGCGCTCTGCCCGTAGACGTTGGCGGTGTCGAAGTAGTTGATGCCCGCGTCGAGCGCGGAGTCCATGAGTGTGTGGCTGTCGGGTTCGTTGGTGAGCGGCCCGAAGTTCATGGTGCCGAGCGTGAGCCGGCTGACCTTGAGCCCTGTGCGTCCCAGCTGCGTGTACCTCATGGTGATCCACCCAACGGGGTGGAGTGGGCTCTAGGCAAGGGGGGGTGGCGGGGGCGGTCAGTCGCGGCAGAAGTCGGAGGTGTCGAGGGCGAGACCGAGGAAGGTATGGGTCAGGTCGACTTTTTCGCCGAAGTCGACGGTCGTCTGGACGTGGTAGTCGCCGTCCCTGGGTTGGGTGTAGGCGTGACACTTGCCCTGGTAGGGGTCGACGACGACATAAACGGCGACTTCGGCGGCAGCGTATCCGGTCTTCTTGGGGCCGTAATCGTTCGCACTTGTGCCGCGGGAGATCACTTCGGCGACGAATTCGACGTCGTGGCAGAGAAAGCCGCCTTGTCTCGTGCGTCCGGCCTCTTCGGCGATGACTGCCACATCACTGCAGAAGGCGTTGAGCTCGCCGGGGTAGTCGATGCGAACGTCCGACAGCACGCGTCGACGCGGATATTTGGTCCGCAGCTGGTCATAGATGCCCGCGATGATGTCCCAGTGGTTGGCCCGCTGCGGCGTCATGTGGACGGCCCCCTCGATGATGTCGATCTTGTATCCCTCGAGGAAGGGCCCCTGCTCGAGCGTCTTGAACATCTCGTCCAAGCGCAGGGTGTTGTCGTCGGCCATCTCGATCCTGTCGGTCTCTACGACGGTCATCGTGGCGCTCCTCCCCGACCACCCTCGGTCGAGCGCGGCAGCGCAGTACAACGATACGCACGGAGGATACGCACGGAGCCGAGGTCACGTCCGGTCACGAACCGCCGAGCCACCCGGCCGCGTCGAGCCGGAACGCCTCCGGGGGAACGACCGTGCGAAGGCCCGCTTCCAGGTCGCTGAGCCCGCGATCGCCGAGGGACGCCGCCCACTCCGCCCGCAACTCGTCGAAGACCGCCGCTGAGCGGCGCAGCGCGTCGATGCCGTGCGGGGTGAGGCGGACGAGTTTGCGGCGGGCGTCGGCGGGGTCGTCGGTGCGGGCCGCGTAGCCGAGGGCGATGAGGCGGTCGACGGTCTTGCCCGCCGCCTGCTTGGAGACGCCGAGGCGTCGCCCGACCTCGCTGGCGGTGGCGCCTTCCGGCCCGATGGCCTGCATGGCGAAACCGTGGGCGGGGCGGATGTCGGGGTGGCCCTGACGGGCGAGTTCGGCGTGCAGGCGGTCGATGAGGGTGCGGAATCCCGCGAAGAGGAGCAGGGGCAGCTCGTATCCCTTTCCCTTGCCGTTATCGACAACCTGGTTTACCTTCTTGTCGTCAACCATGTTGTCCATTTTAGGGCCGGGTCAGGCCCACAGGGGGTACGGGATGTTCACCGAGCACACACTGGAAACCGCACCGCCCGCCTCGCGCACCGCCATGGAGCGCACCGCTGCCGCCTTCGGGAAGGTGCCGGACGCGGTGGCGCGCCTCGCTGAGTCGCCCGAACTCCTCAACGGATTCCTGGAGATGAGTGCGGCGTTCGAGCGGACGACCCTGGAGCCCGTCGCCCGGGAGGTCGTCATCATGACGGTGGCGACGCGCAACGACTGCCACATCTGCGTGACCATGCACACGGGGAAGCTGCGGAAGCTGGGCGCGGGGGCGGAACTGGTGAGTGCCCTGCGCGAGCAGCGCCCGCTGGACGATGAACGCCTCGAAGCGGTCCGCCGGTTCACCCTCACCGTCCTCGCGACGGCGGGCGGCGTCCCCGACGACGACCTCAAGGAGTTCCTCGCGTACGGCTACACCGAGCGCAACGCCCTCGAAGTCGTCCTCGGCATCGGCACGTACACGATGTCGACGCTGGCGAACCGGCTGACGCGGGCGGCGTGAAGGCCGTGCCCTCACGCTCACGGCCGGTACATCAGGCGCCGCAGGACCGCCTCCACCGGCCCCCGGCGCCCCGCCCGTTCCAGGGCGTACGCGCCCGCCACCGTCACCAGCCACACCCCGACCGCGACCAGCGCCATGGTCGAGCTGGTCAGGTGCGCGCCGAGACCCAGCCCCCAGGCGGCGAGGAGCGGGGCGAAGAGGAGGGAGTGCGTGAGGTAGCAGGACAGGGAGCGTTTGCCGACGGCGGAGAGTGCGGTGACGGCTCGTGCGCCGCGCCTCTTCGGGCGCCGCGTCCACCAGTGGACGAAGAGGGCGAGTGCGGCGACGTAGCCGAGCCCGGCGGCGTTGCCGGTGACGTCGCGAAGCAGGCCCAGGGCCCCCGACTCGCTCTGTGCGTCGTCCGGTACGTCGAGTGCGCCGATGTGCGCGAGCGCGGCGGGCAGCGCGCCGAGCCAGCCGATCGCGATGCCGATGACGGCGGTGCGGCGCAGGAGGGGGAGGTGGCGGCCCGGCTCCTCCAGGATGCGGCGCCGCGCGGCCCAGAAGCCGAGCAGGAATACGGTGAAGCCGCCGCCCACGAGGGAGAGGGGCGCGGCGACGAAGGTGACGAAGAGGCCGCTCTCCAGCCGGGTCCCGGCGGCACCGAGCCAGCTCGGGTCGCCCGCCGCGTAGGCCTCGGCGCCCGGCTCGGCGCCCGCGTCCCCGAGTGACCCCAACTCGCCGTTCAACGTCGCGGATACGAGGGGCTCAAGGGCCCCGAAGATCAGCAGCGCGGCGCCGATCCCGATCCACCACTTCAGCGCGCGGTCGCTTCGGCGCAGGAAGAGCCAGCCGAGGGCGAGGCTCAGCAGCCCGTAGTAG
This sequence comes from Streptomyces sp. NPDC046465, assembly GCF_040646035.1. Lineage (NCBI taxonomy): Bacteria > Bacillati > Actinomycetota > Actinomycetes > Kitasatosporales > Streptomycetaceae > Streptomyces > Streptomyces sp. NPDC046465. The sequence continues at coordinate 121,992 of NZ_JBEYZK010000007.1, read as the reverse complement.
CCGACGATGTCGCCCGCCATGAGCAGGGTGGCGTGCGCGAGCCCGATGACGATCAGCAGGAGACTGCGCCTGCGGAGGAGCTCCACGGCCCCGCGTCCGCTCGTCCCCGTGGAGGTCTGGCGCAGGTACAGCTGCGTCATCCCGTACCCGAAGAGGAAGGCGAAGAGCGGGTACACCCGCAGGTCCAGGGTGGTGATCATCGTGAACTGGACGGCGTGGTCCAGCCACCCGCCGTCCACGGGCTGCCAGCCGGAGGGCCCGTGCGTGGCCTTCCAGAGGTGGAACCCGGTGTTGGACAGCACGATGAGCAGGAGCATCAGCCCTCGGGCGAGGTCCGGAGCGAGTGCGCGGGACGCTGCGCGGACGGGGGCGGGTCCGGGTGCGGGTGCGGCTGCGTGCTGGGGGGTTTCTGCCGTCATGCCCTGGACGGTAGGGAGGCGGGCGGGGGCCCCGCGTCGGCCTTCCGGCTAGGGGGCGGTGACGAAAGTGGTGGCCTGGGTGAGGAAGGCGGTCCAGGTGGCGGGGGATATGTGGAGGGCGGGGCCGGTCTCGGGGGCGTGCTTTGAGTCGCGGATGTGGATGGTGGTGGGGGTGGCGGCCAGTTCGAGGCATTCGTTGCCTTGGCTGCCGCTGTGGCTGGACTTGGTCCAGGCGAGGGCGACCTCAAGGCACTCGCCCTCGCCGACGCTGTAGCTGCTCTTGAGCCAGTGCATTCTGTCGCTCATAGTCCGGCTGCCGTCCTCTCGATGAGTTGCGCGGAATCCTCCGGGGCGAGCGCCTGGCTGCGGAGAATTCCGTACTTACCCTGCAGGTTGCCCAAGTCAGGCTGCTCGGTGACGAAATATCCGCCCTGGTGTCCTTCGATGTAGGCGACCTGCTGGTGCTCGCCCGTCTCCAGCAGAATCATCGGCCCCATGAGACCGGCGTGGGTCCGTCGGTCGTGCGGCATGATCTGGATCGTGATGTTCCGGAGTTCCCCGAACTCGACCATGTTGTGCAGCTGCTCCTTGAGCACGGGCTTGCCGCCCAACGGGCGGGTCAGGGCGCTCTCCTCGACGATGAAATTGAGAACTGCAACGGGTTTGCGCGCGAAGAGCGCCTTCCGCGCCAGTCGATCTGCCGTCCGCTTGTCGATCTCGTCGTCGTCCAAGGGCGGGTATACGGAGTTGAACACAGCTCGGGCGTAGCTCTCGGTCTGCAGCAACCCAGGCATCACGTGGTCCTGTTAGGAGTGGATGGACAGCGCCGCCTTCTCGTGTTCCAGGAAGTCCTCGGTCCACAGCTGGAGCCCGCCCTTCTGGAACTCCTTCTCCGCGAGCAACATCAGTGCACCTTGTGCGCCCAACACGGCATCCGCGATCTCGACCAACTTCCCCTTGGGCGGCCGCTCTCCCCGCTCCACCATCGCCACCTGCGACTTGGAGTACTGGACGTGCGTGCCCAACGTTTCCTGCGTGATCCCGGCCCGCTCGCGGTAGAACCGCAACAACGCACCGAAGGACTCCGAACCTCGTTCACCTGAGCGCACAACGTCCTCCCCGAGCGCACGGCCCCGCACCACCAGAGCGAAACCCTGGTCACAGTATGTGAGCGAGGTGAAGCATTCGGTGCATGAACTCGGAAACCTCATCACTCAGGGTCCACGACTGGATCCCGGCGTCCGGCCACGCCCTGCGCCACGCGGGCATCCACTTCGACGCGGTGCGGGTCGGCGGCGTGTTCGGCGAGAAGACGACGTACGAGCTGCAGCAGTTCACGGACTTCCGCGCGGGCCCGGTCGTCCGCGAGGCGACGGGCGGGCGTTACTTCTACTTCCTGCTGCCCCCGCTGGAAGCGACCACGTACGACTGGCCGGCGGGGGCGCGGGCGCTGAGCCGGGGCGCGGGGGTCTTCGCTTTCGTGGGCGTGCCCGCGCTGGACGGATACACGTGGCCGCTGGACTGGCAGTCGCGGCCGACGGCGGATGTGCCGTTCGTGGAGGGCGAGTTGCTGTACGAGGCGGTACGGCGCGCCGAGAGGTGAGGAGGCGGGGTTCAGATGCGGAACGCAGGCGGGGCGGCGCGGAAGTGCCGAGGCCCCGTGACGCCCGGCACGAAGAACGCTAGGAGCCTTCGCCAACGCGACGCCAACTTTGTTTGTCCTGTGGCCCGTTGAGGTCTCGCGTGCCTGTCGGTACAGGCTCTCCCAGCCCTTCGCCGCGGCCCGCCGTCATTCCGCGTTCCTGGGATCCGGCGCCAGGCCGTAGTCCGCGTCGTGGTCCCTGGTCAGCGCTGCGAGGAGGGCCGGGTCCGAGTGGGCCTCGGCTGTGTGCTGCCAGGCGGTGAGGAGTTGGGCCACGGCCGCGCTATTGGAGATCGAGTCGGCGGCGCGCATCGTGTCGACAAGTTCGAGGGCGAAGGCGTGGACGTCCGCTTCGGGGAGGAAGCGGACCCACGGGAAAGCCTCCGGCAGTATGTCGAGAAGGAGTTCCATGCTGCCGGGCTCGCGACGGGCCATCGCGGCGAGCATGCGGGTCGCCGCCGAGACCACCGTCTGGTCCTGCTCGGCCCGCGCCGCCGTGGTGAGGACCAGGTCCTCGCCGTCCCTGCGGTGCAGGAGAAGCCGTGGGGATTCCTTGAGGCGGGCGAGCGTCTGCCTGTTCTTGTTCACCAGCTCGGAGAAGTTCACCGCGTCCGTGGAAGCGGCGGCGCCGGTGGCTGTGCTCTTGGAGCTCATGACTTCGAAAGTACTTTGAAGGTTGCCGGTGCGCCATCGCCCTCAAGGGTGGTCCTCTCAGGGTGCGGGCCACCGCTCCTCGGTCCGCGTCCTGTAGCGGCCCGGCGTCGTGCCGAACGTGCGGGTGAAAGCGTGGGAGAGGGCGTACGGGGAGCTGTAGCCGACCTGGCGGGCCACCGCGTCCAGGGAGGACGTCGTATCGCGCAGGAGCGTCGCGACGCGGGACATGCGCCACCAGGTGAGGTACGCCATGGGGGCGCGGCCCACCAGGGGCGTGAAGCGGCGGGCGAGCGTGGCGCGGGAGACGCCCGTGCGGGACGCCAACTCCTCGTTGGACCAGGGGGCTTCGGGGGCGTCGTGCAGGAGGCGCAGGGCCTTGGCCACCACCGGGTCGCTGAGCGCGGCGGGCCAGCGGGCCATGCCGTGCGAGTCGGCGGCGGAGTCCGCCAGCCAGGCGCGGACCATGTACACCAGGAGCAGGTCAAGGAGGCTGGGCACGGCCACGTCCGCGCCGCAGCGTGACGTGCCCGCCTCCCTGCGGAGCAGGTCGATCGCGGCCTGGAGCTCCGGGTGGCGGCCGGACCGGTGGGGCAGGTGCACGATCTCGGGGAGCTCCGCGAGCAACGGGTGCGTGTGGTCGCCGCCGTCCAGGCGGTATTTGCCGCAGAGCATCTCCAGGGCGGCGGGGGCCGCGGGGTCAGTATCGGAGGGTGCCGGGTCGGAGGGTGCCGGGTCGGAGGGTGCCGGGTCGGAGGGTGCGCGGTCGGAGAGATCCGTCGCGTCCGTCGTCGGCGACGCGTGTGTCTCCAGCCAGTGGTCGAAAGGGATCGCCCGCTCGATCGTGGGCCCGTCCACGGGAGAGTCCGCGGCGATGTGCCCCGCGCCGCGTGGCAGCAGCACCGCGTCGCCCGTCGTGAGCGTGATCGGGGCGCCGCCGTCCTCGGGGAGCAGCCAGCAACTGCCCTCCAGGACCACGTGGAAGCCCACCCCGTCGTACGAGGGAATTCTGCTGCACCAGGAGCCGGACACCCTGACCCGGTCGGAGGAGGGCTGCCCGATCCGTACCGCCGAGATCACATCGCTGACGACGTCCATGGGGAAATTCTAGAGCGGGAGCCCAGTGCCGTGAGACGTATGCGTATTCAGTTGAGGTGAGTGGGCATTGAGGCACTCGCTGCTGGATTCCTACGGTGGGGGCATGAGTGAAGTCGGCGGTATCAGTCAAACCAGTACAGAGCGCCTCGTGTTGGGCGACGTCGAGATCAGCCGCGTCGTCGAAGTGGAGAGGCTGGCCCTCGGCGCCGAGGCGATCGTGCCCGACGCGCCCGGAGAAGTGTGGCGCGAGAACACCGACTGGCTCGCGCCCGATCACTGGGACCCGGCCAGTGGCGACGCCCTCGCTGTCGTGCAGACCTGGGTGCTGCGGAGCGAGGGGAAGACCATCCTCGTCGACACGGGCATCGGCAACGGGCGGGAACGGCCCGGAGTACCCCTCTTCGAGCACCTCGACACCGACTACCTCGACCGGCTCGCCGCCGCCGGGGTGCGCCCCGAGGACGTCGACATCGTCGTCAACACCCATCTGCACGCCGATCACATCGGCTGGAACACCAGGGAGGGGCACGGGAGTTGGGTGCCCACCTTCCCCAACGCCAGCTACCTCATGCCCGCCGCCGACCTCGCCTACTTCGGCCCCGAGCGCGGTGACGCCGTCCGCGTCGACCACCGGTACGGCATCGCGGACGCCGTCACGCCCGTCGTACAGGCGGGCCAGGCCGTGCTGTGGGAGGGCGCCCACCGCATCGACTCCCACCTCACCCTGGAGGCCGCGCCCGGCCATACCCCCGGCTCCTCCGTGCTGCGGCTGACGTCCGGCACCGACCGCGCCGTCTTCACGGGCGACCTGTTCCACGTCCCGGTGCAGATCCTCGAACCGTGCTGCAGCAGCGGTTTCTGCGAGGACCCGAAGGGAGCGGCGGAGTCCCGTGTCCGGGTTCTCGGGCGGGCGGCGGACGAGGGGGAGCTGGTGATCCCCGCGCACTTCGGCGGGTCGGGGGCGGTGGAGGTGCGGCGTCGTCAGGGGGAGAAGTTCGCGATCAGCCGGTGGGTGTCATGACCGCCGACTCGCCCTTCCTCGGGGCGTTCTCGACCTTCCTTCCCGTCGTCCCGGCGTAAAGTCCGCCGATCCCCCACGCCTGCGCCATCGCGTCCGCGAACGCCCCCGCCAGCTTGTGTTCGCCGCTCGCGTTCGGGTGCGTGCCGTCGTACGTGTCCACGTGGATGTCGTACGACGGCGGGCGCGCGGCCAGGAGCAGGGGCGAGGGGGCGGAGTCCAGGTCCGCCACCGTCTTCGCGAGGAGTTCGTTGAAGTGGGCGACCTCGGCGGCGAAGGGCGCGTCCGACTCGGCGCGGATGTTGGGGATGACGGGGAGCAGGACCATCCGGATGTGGGGGTTCGCCGTGCGGGCCGCCCCGACGAAGGTGCGGACGTTGTGCGCCGTCTGCTCCGCGTTCGTGTAGAAGCCCAGGTCGATCAGGCCGAGCGAGACGAGCAGGATGTCGGCGGGGTCGCGGGTCAGCGCGTCGGCGATCCGAGGGGCCAGGTGCTGCCAGCCCTCGCCCCAGCCCGCGAGATGGTGGCGGGGGAAGTCGGGGGACGCGTCCGCGTAGTCGTGGGAGAGGGGCTCGCCCGCCGTCTTGTCGTAGAGGGCGGTGCGTGGGCCGACCACGGCGACGCCCTCGGGGCCGAGGGCGTCGCGCAGGTGGCGCCACATCCGGTACCGCCAGGTATGTTCCCCGGCGCTTCCGATCGTCATGGAGTCGCCGACGAACATGAACCTGAGCATCCGCTCATCATCGCGGATCGGGGGCGCCGACTGCGATGTGAGGCTGCGCACGCTGCGATGTGAGGCTGCGCACGCCGCGATGTGAGGCTGCGCACGCCGCCCGCGCGGGCGGATGGCACGCTTGGGCCCATGCGTACGCTTCGGGCTGTTCCGTCAGTTCTCGCCGGTGCCGTACTGGTCTTCGCCGTGGCCGTGCCTGCCGCACCCGCCGTGGCCGACGACCACGACGGGTTCACGATCAAGGATCCACGGATCATCGAGTCCAGCGGTCTGGCCGCCTCCCGCGCCCACCCCGGCATCTACTGGACGCACAACGACCAGGACAAGGGCGCCTTCCTGTACGCGGTCGACTCGAAGACGGGGGAGACGGTCGCCACCGTCACGATGACCGGCGTGGGCGCCCCGCGCGACGTCGAGGCGATCTCGGTCGGCAGCGACGGCAACATCTACGTCGGCGACATCGGCGACAACCTCAACGGCACCTGGAAGAACGTCTGGATCTACCAGCTCCCCGAGCCGAAGCAGCTCAAGAACCAGACGGTCCGCGCCACCCAGTACGTCGTGAAGTACGCCGACGGGGCGCGGGACGCCGAGGCGATGATGGTCCACCCGAAGACCGGGCGGATCTACATCGTGAGCAAGAACGAGGACGGCGGCGGGCTGTACGAGGGCCCGGAGCGGATGTCCGCCTCCGGCACGAACGTCTTCAAGCGCGTCTCCGACATCGACCTCTGGGTGACCGACGGCGCCTTCTCGCCGAACGGCAAGCAGCTCGCTGTGCGCGGTTACTTCGGCGGCGTCTGGTACGCGTGGCAGGGCGACGGCAAGAAGCCGCAGCGCAAGGGCCGCCTGAGCGTGCCGCTGCAGCGGCAGGGCGAGTCCGTCACGTACACCCTGGACGGCACGACCCTGATGTACGGCAGCGAGGGCGCGCAGAGCGAGGTGGAGCCGGTCGAGGCGCCCGGCGGGGGCGGCAGCGGCGACGCCGACTCCTCTTCGGGGAACGGGGGTACGGCCCGCGAGGGTGACGACGACCCGTTCCTCAGCGGCAGCCTCAAGACGGGCGCCGTCGTCGTCGGAGCCGTGCTGCTCGCCGTGTTCGGCTTGAAGCGGCTGGGGCGGCGCGGCGGCAAGTAGCCAGTAGCCAGTAGTAAGTAGCCAGTAGCCAGTAGCCAGTAGCAAGTAGTCCGAAGGGACCGGCGGCTCACTCCTGCGCGCGCCGGGCGGCCACCAGCACGTCCAGGCCGTCCAGGAGGCGCTGCAGGCCGAACTCGAAGTGGTCGAAGTCCGGGCCGAACGAGTCGTGCGAGAGGTGCGCGAGGGTCGGGTAGCGGCCGCTGCGCATGATCCGGTCGAGGGTCGGGGCCTGCGCCTCCCAGAACGCCTCGTCCGTCAGGCCGGTCTTCTTCGCCGCCTCCGCCTCGTGCACCTGGGTGCGGGCGACCCCGGTGACGTACCCCTCGGTCATGACGATCACGCCGACCAGTTCGGGGTCGGTCAGGCCCATCGACTTGATCCGGGACAGGGTGCGGTCGAGGCCGCCGACGGAGCCGGGGCCGAGCACCGGGCGGGCCTGGTTGGCGTGGAGCAGCCAGGGGTGGCGGCGGTAGAGGACGAGGGTCGCGCGGGCGTACTCCTCGATGCCCTCGCGCCAGCCGCCCGTCCAGGGCCCGTCCTCCTCGGGGGGCGTGTGCACGCGGTCCAGCATCAGGTCGACGAGGTCGCCCTTGCCGGGGACGTAGCGGTACAGGGACATCGTGCCGGTGCCGAGTTCCGTGGCCAGGCGGCGCATGGAGACCGCCGCGAGCCCCTCGGCGTCGGCGAGACGCACCGCCTCCGTGACGATCCGGTCCAGGGTGAGCCCCGGCTTGGGGCCCCGGGCCGGGCGTCCGCCCTCGCCCCAGAGCAGGTCCAGGCTGCGGGTGATGTCGCTGCCGGTGCGCCGGTCGTCGCCGCCGTTGGTGCTCGTCATGGCGCTCACTTTAATCGCCGGAACAGAAACTGGGTACGGTGTACCCGTAAAACTGAGTACGGTGTACTCTAATCTGAGTACGGCGTACTCAGAGGGTGGGTTCGCGGTGGGGCTCGGGAAGGGGCAGCGATGAACGGGATCGGCATCAGGAGCGGGAGCGGGGTCGGGAGCGGCGGCGGCAGCGGGAGCGGCAGCGGGAGCGGGAGCGGCTATGCGGTGCTGGCCGAGGGGCTGGTGAAGCGGTACGGGGAGAAACACGCCCTCAACGGCTTCGACCTGCACGTCGAACCGGGCACGGTGCACGGGCTCCTCGGGCCCAACGGCGCGGGCAAGACCACCGCCGTACGCATCCTCGCCACCCTCGTCCGGCTCGACGGCGGCCGCGCCGAGGTGGCCGGCGCGGACGTGGCGCGCGAACCGGCGCACGTCCGCAACCGCATCGGCCTCACCGGGCAGTACGCGGCCGTCGATGAGATCCTCACCGGACGGCAGAACCTGGAGATGTTCGGCCGCCTCTTCCACCTGGGCGCCAAGCGCGCGGCGCTGCGCGCCCAGGAACTCCTGGAACAGTTCCACCTCCAGGACGCGGCGGAGAAGGGCGCGGGCCAGTACAGCGGCGGCATGCGGCGCAGGCTCGACCTCGCCGCCTCGATGATCCTCGCGCCCGCCGTCCTCTTCCTCGACGAGCCGACCACCGGGCTCGACCCGCGCAGCCGCCTCGAAGTGTGGGACACCGTCCGGGAGCTGGTCGCGGGCGGCACGACCGTGCTGCTCACCACCCAGTACCTGGAGGAGGCCGACCGGCTCGCCTCCCGCATCACCGTCATCGACCGTGGCCGGGCCATCGCCGACGACACCCCCGAGGGCCTGAAGAACACCGTGGGCGGCAGCCACCTCGACGTCGTCGTGCGTGAAGCCGCCGACCTGCCCGCCGTGGCCAAGACCGTCGCCCGCGTCTGCGACGGCGAACCCGTCACCTTCGACCTGGAACGCCGCGTACAGGCCGCCGTGACCGACCGCGTCGCCGCCCTCACGGACGTGGCGCGGACCCTGCGCGACGAAGGCATCGCCGTCGAGGACATCGGGCTGCGCAGGCCGAGCCTGGACGACGTGTTCCTGCGCCTGACCGGCGAGACCCACGGGACGGAGGCCGCCGCATGAGCGTCGCCCTCACCACCGACTCCCTCGCGCAGGGCTCCCACGGACGCCTCTTCTGGGCCCTCGCCGACAGCTGGAACGTCACCCGCCGCTACCTCACCCACTTCCTGCGCCAGCCCGTCACCATCGCCTGGCAGCTGGGCTTTCCCATCATCAGCGTGCTGCTGTACGGCTTCGTGTTCGGCGAGGCGATGAAAGTGCCGGGCGGCGGGGACGACGGTGACTACAAACAGTTCCTGATGCCCGGCATGTTCGTGATGACCATGGCCTTCGGGTTCATGAACACCGCGATGGGGGTCGTGACGGACGCGACGAAAGGCGTCATCGACCGCTTCCGCTCGATGCCGATGGCGCCCTCCGCCGTGGCATCGGGGCGCGGCCTCGCCGATCTCATCGTGGCCTGCGCCGAGCTGACCATCCTCGCCCTGACCGCGCTCGCCATCGGCTGGCGCTCCAGCGCGGGCCTGCCCGACACGCTGCTCGCCTTCGGACTGCTGCTGTTCCTGCGGTTCAGCTTGATCTGGGTCGGCGTCTACCTCGGCCTGGTCGTGCCGAGCCCCGAGGCGGCGGGTGGCCTGTACGCGGTGGCCTTCCCGCTCACGATGATCTCCAGCGTCTTCGTGGCACCGTCCCTCATGCCGGACTGGCTGGCCCCGGTGGCCGCGTGGAACCCCGTCTCATCGACGGGTACGGCCATCCGCGAGCTCTTCGGCAACCCCGGCGCGGGCGGCGGCAGCTGGGTCGAGCAGCACGCGGTCCTGATGGCGGTGGTGTGGCCGGTGGTGATCTCGCTGGTGTTCTTGCCGCTGGCGGTACGGAGGTTCAGGGGCTTGAGCCGCTGACGTTCGGGGCGCCCCCGTAAGGGGCGCGGGGAACTGCGCGACCAGCCACGGCGAACCCGCAGCTGGTCGCGCAGCGAATCCCTACAGCTTGTCGATGACGTAGTCGATGCACTTGGTGAGCGCCTCGACATCCGCCGGGTCGATCGCCGGGAACATCGCCACGCGCAGCTGGTTGCGGCCCAGCTTGCGGTACGGCTCCGTGTCCACGATCCCGTTGGCGCGCAGGGCCTTGGCGACCGCCGACGCGTCGATCTCGTCCGCGAAGTCGATCGTGCCGATGACCTGCGACCGCTTCGCCGGGTCCGTGACGAACGGCGTCGCGTACTTGGACTCCTCGGCCCAGCCGTACAGCGTGCGCGAGGACGCGGCGGTGCGGCCGGTCGTGAACTCCAGGCCGCCCTGCGAGTTCATCCAGTCCAGCTGCTCGGCGAGCAGGAAGAGCGTCGCGAGGGCCGGGGTGTTGTACGTCTGGTTCTTGCGGGAGTTGTCGATCGCCGTGGGGAGACTGAAGAACTCCGGGACGTGGCGGCCGGACGCGTGGACGCGCTCGGCGCGCTCGATCGCCGCCGGGGAGAACGCGGCCAGCCACAGGCCGCCGTCCGAGGCGAACGACTTCTGCGGGGCGAAGTAGTAGACGTCCGTCTCCGCGATGTCGACCGGCAGGCCGCCCGCGCCGGACGTGGCGTCCACCAGGACGAGGGAGCCGGAGTCCGCACCGGCCACGCGCTTGATCGGTGCCGCGACGCCGGTGGAGGTCTCGTTGTGCGTGAAGGCGTAGACGTCGACGCCCGCCTCCGCCTTCGGGTCGGGGTGCGTGCCCGGCTCGCTCGCGATCACGGTCGGCTCGGCCAGCCACGGGGCGAGCTTCGACGCCTTCGCGAACTTGGAGGAGAACTCGCCGAAATTGAGGTGCTGCGACTTGTTCTCGATCAGGCCGTGCGTCGCCACGTCCCAGAACGCGGTGGAGCCGCCGTTGCCGAGGATCACCTCGTACCCCTCGGGGAGGGAGAAGAGGTCGGCGATGCCCTCACGCACGCGGCCGACCAGGTTCTTGACCGGGGCCTGGCGGTGGGAGGTACCGAGGAGGGAGGTGCCGGTCGCGGCCAGGGCGTCCAGCGCCTCCGTACGCACCTTGGAGGGGCCCGCGCCGAAACGGCCGTCGGCGGGCTTCATGTCAGCGGGAATCTGGATCTCAGCCACGGGGGGAGCCTAGCGGCTCAGGGTGCGCCGTCTCCCGGGTGTCCGTCGGCTGAGATCCTTGGCCACCCGGCGTGGGCGACTCGGGGCTCTGCCCCGGACCCCGCTCCTCAATCGCCGGAGGGGCTGAAATGGCCGCCGGAGGGGCTCAAGACGGTCGGCAGCTCGTACAAGTCGTTCTGCGTCACCACCGGCTTGTTGCGCAGAGCGCCGTGTGGGACCGCCAGTCGCAGGTTCGGGAAGCGGGCGTACAGGGCCGGGAGGGCTACGCCCGCCTCCAGGCGGGAGAGGGCCGCGCCGGGGCAGACGTGGGGGCCGTGGCCGAAGGAGATGTGGCGGGTCGGCGACGTGCGGGTGATGTCGAAGTCGCCTGCCGTGGGGCCGTGCGCGGCCTCGTCGCGGCCTATCGCGCCGTACGAGACGATCAGCGCGTCACCTTGGCGGATCACCTTGTCGCCGACAGGGACGTCCTCCGCGGCGAAGCGGATCAGGACGTGCGAGGTGGGGGTCGCGTACCGCAGGGTTTCCTCGATCACCGCGTCCCAGCCGATCCCGCCCGCGCGGACGAGCGCGAGCTGGTCGGGGTGGGCGGCGAGGTTCACGACCGCGTTGACGATGAGGGAGATCGTCGTCTCGTGGCCCGCGGCGACCATCAGCTGGAGCGTGGAGACGATCTCCGCGTCGGTGAGGTGGTCGCCGTTCTCGGAGGCCTGGACCAGGGCGCTGGTCAGGTCGTCGCCGGGCTCCGCGCGGCGGGCCGCGACGACCTTGCCCATCATCTCGGCGAGTTCGCCGAGCGTCGCGACGACCTCTTCCGGGGGCGTCTGCGTGGAGAAGAACTTGTCGAACAGGACCTTCAGGCGCGGGTGGTCCGCCTCGTCGATGCCCATCAGGTCGCTGATGACGTACATGGGGAGCGGGTAGGCGAACTCCGCCTTCAGGTCGACCGCCGAGGAGTCGGAGTGGGAGTCGGTGGGGAGCCTGTCCAGGAGGGTGGCCGTCAGCTCAGCTATGCGGGCCCGCATGCGCTCCACCCGGCGCGGCGTCAGCGCCTGCGCCACAAGCGTGCGCATCCTGCGGTGCTCCTCGCCGTCCACCGTCAGCATGGAGCGGCCGGGGTTGGCCAGGCCGATCAGCGGCCAGTCGGCGGGGATCTCGCCGCGCCGCCAGGCGCCCCAGACCTCGATGTCCTTCACCAGCCGCTTGTCGGTGAGGAGTTGGCGGGCCTCGGCGTGGTGCGTGACCGCCCACACCGGTACGCCGCCCGGCAGCTCCGCCTCGGCGAGCGGACCCGCCGCGCGCAGCCGTGCGCTCTCCCCGTCGAGATCGGTGACGAACGGGTCCAGGGCGATGCGCGTCATCTGAGGTCTCCAAACGCTGAGGTCGGGGTCGGGGTGAAGCTCACCGGCAGGTCCGTCAGACCGCGCAGCCAGGCCGACGGGCGGCGGGTCAGGGCGTCGGCCCGCACCGCCAGGTCGAGGTCGGGCAGCCGGTCGAGGAGGACCTCGATGGCGGTCCGCGCGATGACCTCGGCGACCTCCTGGGCGGGGAACGGGCAGCGGTGCTCGCCGTGGCCGAAGGAGAAGTGCGCGCTGTTGCCGCCGGTCAGCACCGAGCCGTCGGTGCGGACCTGCGGGTCGGAGTTGGCGGCGGCGAGGCCGAGGAGGAGCAGGTCACCGGAGTTGACGCGGCGGCCGCCCAGCTGGGTGTCGCGCGACGCCCAGCGTCCCGCGACGTTCTGCGTGGGGGTGTCCTCCCACAGGACCTCGTTCATGGCCTCGGCGACGCTGTGCCTGCCGCCGAACAGGGAGGCGGCGAACCGGTCGTCGGTGAGCATCAGCCGCAGCGAGTTGCCGATCCAGTCGGCGGTCGGCTGGTGGCCCGCCGCCATCATCACCATCAGGTCCTGCGCGATCTCCTCGTCGGTGAAGCCGAGTTCCCCTTCGGCCGCCTGCGTCCGCAGCATGTACGAGGCGACGTCGTCGCCCGGCTCCGCGTGCTTGTCGGCGATGAGCCGCATCATCGAGCCGCCCAGGTGCTGCTGTCCCGCGAGGGCCCGCTCGCGGCCGTCGATCATGTCGTTCATGGCGGTGACGAGGCCGGGCCCCTGCTCGTCGGAGAAGCCGTAGATGCGGGCGAGGACGCGGACGGGGAGCAGCATCGCGTAGTCGGCGATGATGTCGGTGGCGCCCTTGCCGCAGAAGGAGTCGATGAGTTCGTCCGCGAACTGCTCGGCGTGCGCCTTGAGTTCGAAGGGGTCGACCGCTTCGAGGGCGTGCGCGATCATCGCGGCGCGCTGGGTGTGCCGCTCGCCGACGGTGTAGAGGATCGACGGCTGCTTGTGGCCGATCATCGGGAGCAGCGGCCAGTCGGCGGGGATGTTCGGCCACTGGTTCCACAGCTCGGAGTCGCGGCTGAAGAGGACCGGGTCGCCGGTGACCTGGTGCAGTTCGCGGTAGCCGAGCACCAGCCAGGCCGGTATGTCGCCGTCCAGGAGTACGGGGGCGACGGGGCCGTGGTCGCGGCGCATCTCCCGGTACAGCTGGGTCGGTTCGGTGGCGAACCGCGGGCCGGAGAGCGGTACGGGCGCGCCGCCGGCGCCGGTAACGGGGCAGGTCACTGGGTGTTCTCCTGGGAGGCGTTGCGCTGGGCCGCGTACAGCGTCTGAAGGTGTTCCACGAGCGTGATCAGCACGTCCTTGCTGGACTGCCGGGACCGGGCGTCGCAGTCGACGAGCGGCACCCCGGGGTCGAGGTCGAGGGCCTCGCGCAGCTGCTCGGGGGTGTGCGGGGAGCCGCCGAAGTCGTTGCGGGCCACGATGAACGGCGTGCCGTGGTGCTCCAGGCGGTCGATCGCGTACCAGGAGTCCTCGATGCGCCGCGGGTCCACGAGGACGACCGCGCCGAGCGTGCCGGCGAAGAGGCGGTCCCACAGGAACCAGAAGCGTTCCTGGCCGGGGGCGCCGAACAGGTAGAGGATGTTGTGCGCGTCGAGCGTGATGCGGCCGAAGTCGAAGGCGACGGTCGTGGACGTCTTGCCGCGCAGCCCGTCGAGGCCGCCCGTCTCGTCGATGCCCTGCCCGGCCTGCGTCATCGTCTCCTCGGTGTTGAGGGGACGGATCTCGCTGACGGAGCGGACGAGCGTCGTCTTGCCGACGCCGAAGCCACCGACCACGACGATCTTCAGCCCGTTGTCCGCGGTGGCGGTCAGTTCGGTCCGGGCGGGCCCGGTAGCCGCGCCGGTGGTCGTCCCGGTGGTCGCCCCGGTGGTCGCTCCGGTGGCGCTGCGTTCAGAGATTGCGGAGTCCAACGAGCACCTGCTCCAGGATGTCGGGATCGGGAAGGCTGTGGTCGGCGGCCGCGCGCGGGTGGCGGGCGCTGATCCGGCCCGCGTCGAGCAGGTCGGACAGCATGATGCGGGTGATGCTCACCGGGAGCCCGAGCTCGGCGGCGACCTCCACCATGGCGGTCGGCAGATGGCACAGGCGCAGGATCGCGGCGTGCTCGGACTGCATGCCGGGGGCCGGTCCTGACTCGGCGACGACGAGGGTCACCAGGTCGAATGGGGTGTCGGGCGCCGACCGGCTGCGTCCCCCGGTGAGGGTGTACAGCCGGTCGGGGGAGTCGTCCCGGCCGGGGCGGCTCATGAGGCGGGCAGGGTGCGGGGGGCGTCGTCCGCGCGGGGCGCGGCGCGCAGGTGCTCGCCGAGCTGCTCGACCAGCTCGCTCATGGTGTGCCCGACGAGACCCGCGTCGGCGTCCTCGGCGGCGATGACCGCGAGGTGGGCGCCCTCGCCCGCTTCGACGATGAAGAGGATGCCGCCGTAGAACTCGGCCATCGCGGAGCGGACCCCGCCGCTGCCGTCACCGAACTCGGCGGACGCGCCGTGCGAGAGGGACTGGATGCCTGCGGCTATCGCGGCGAGCTGGTCGGCCTGGTCGACGGAGAGCTCCGGGGTGCGGCACAGCTTGAGGCCGTCACGGGAGAGCACGAGGGCGTGGCGGGCGCCGGGGGTGCGCTCGAGGAGGCCTTGGAGGAGCCAGGTGAGCTTTTCGTCGGTGGTGCTGCCGGGGGCCGTGCTGCCGGGGGTCGTGCCGCCGGAGGTCGTGCTGCCGGGGGTGGTGCCGGTGGTCATCGGGGGGTCTCGCCTTCCGGGTACGGGGGAGTTGCGGTGGCGTCCGTGTCCTCGGCCGGTCCTGACGGGTCCGGCGGAGTGGGGCGGACGGCCTGACGGAAGCTGCTGAAGCGGGCCGCGGTGCTCGCCGCGGTGGCGGCGTGCGAGCGGATCTGCGTCTCGCCGGTGTCGCTGTCGGCCCGTGCCCGCTCGGCGGCGGCGAGGGTGCGGCCTCGCGGGCGCTTGGGGAGGGGCGCGGCATCGGCGGACTCGTGGGTGGGTACGGGGTCGCGGTCGATACCGTCGATGCGGTCGAGTCCGGCTGACGGGGTGTCGGAGACGGCCGGCTGCGGCTGCGGCGGCGACTGTGGCTGTGGCTGCGGGGGGCTGACCGGGATCGGGGCCGGGGGCGGGGTCAGCGCCAGGGCCTGGGCCGCGACCGGTGCCGCGTCCGAGGGGCGGGAGAGCAGCTCCTGCGGTACGAGCAGGAGTACGCCCGTACCGCCGCGCGCCGACGGCCGGAACGACACCGTGAGGCCGTGCTTGCGGGCCAGCCTGCCGACCACCGCGAGCCCGAGCCGGGTGCCCGAAAGGCCGCCGAGGCCCTTGGTCTCACCGGACACGGCGTGCTCGGCGCGGCGCTGCTGCACCGGGCCCATCACCAGGCCGCTGTCCTCCACGGAGATGATGACGCCGGCCGCCACCTCTTCGATGTAGACGTGCACTTCGGAGGTGGGCGGCGAGAAGTTCGTCGCGTTGTCGAGGAGCTCGGCCAGGGCGTGCATGACGCCCTCTGCGGCGTGGCCCGCGACCGCGACCTCGCTGGCCGAGTGGACGCGGACGCGCTGGTAGCCGCCGATGCGGCCCATCGCGCCGCGCAGGATCGACTCCATGACGATGGGCCGGGCCCAGCGGCGGCCCGAGCGGGCGCCGGTGAGCACCGCGACGGAGTCGGCGATGCGGCCGGCCTGCGCGGTGCGGTGGTCGAGGTGGAGGAGGTCGGTGAGGACGTCCTCGTCGGCGTGCCTGCCCTCCATGTCGCGCAGGTCGGCGAGCATGCCGGTGGCCAGGGCCTGCATGCGGCCCGCCGCGTTGGCGCAGGCGGCGAGGGCGGCGGCGCGTTCGGACTCGGCGCGGCGGGCGCGGACGGTCAGTTCGTTCCGCTCCCGGGCGAAGTACTCGGTGAGCGCGGTCCGCTCACGGGCCGACTCCTCGGTACGGGCGCCCTGTTCGCGTACGAGGGCGGCGGTGTACTGCCGGTTGTCCTCGACGCTGCGGCGCAGCAGGGAGTTGGTGCGGGCGGTGTGGAAGGCCAGGGTCACGGCGACGGTCAGCGCGAGGGCCGCGGCGCCGGATCCGCAGGCCAGGGGGGTACGTACGGAGGCGGGCGCGAGGGCCACGGCTGCTCCGGTGAGCGCCGCGGTGAGCACGGCGCAGGCCAGCAGGACGTAAGCGGTGGGACGCAGCGGAGGGTGCTCCGTCCCGGGGCGCGCTATGGGGGGTTGCGCGGTCATCAATCGGGGTCCTCGATCGGAAGCGACACACTCTGCTCAAGAGGGGATCACTATAGGAGAGTTGTTGGCCGAGTTGGGAATCTTCCCGTCCGGATTGTGAAAAAACGGGTGAGGCGGGGTGGCCACGAGGGGCCTGTGCGGGGGCATGCTGGGTGGTATGAGCGATCTCGACGGCGACCCCGGTGGCCCGGCGGAGAGCCGGGGAGACGGCCCGGTGCGGGGCGGGGGCGAGCAGGTCCCGGCGCGTCAGGTACCGGTGCATCAGGTTCCGGTGCATCAGGTACCGGGGCATCAGGTACCGGGGCGGCAAGTTCCGGCCCATCAGGTCCGGGTACGTCAGGCTCCGGTGGGCCGGGACGCTGTGGTGGACCTGGACGGTCTCGCGCGGGATCTGCGCGCGGCCGTACGCGGCGAGGTGGACCTCTCCGTCACCGCCCGCGCCCTGCACACCATGGACGCCTCCAACTACCGCAGGGTGCCCGCCGCCGTGGTGGCCCCGCGCGACGCCGACGACGTGGCGGCGGCCCTCGCCGTCTGCCGGGAACGCGGCGTGCCCCTCGTCCCGCGCGGCGCGGGCACCTCGATCGCCGGACAGGCCACCGGAACCGGCGTCGTCCTCGACCTCACCCGGCACATGCGCCGCATCGTCTCCCTCGACCCCGGGGAACATACCGCCGTGGTCCAGC
The DNA here is from genome assembly GCF_040646035.1 of Streptomyces sp. NPDC046465. Lineage (NCBI taxonomy): Bacteria > Bacillati > Actinomycetota > Actinomycetes > Kitasatosporales > Streptomycetaceae > Streptomyces > Streptomyces sp. NPDC046465. The sequence continues at coordinate 104,949 of NZ_JBEYZK010000007.1, read as the reverse complement.
CGGGCGTCGTCCTCGACGACCTGCGCTCGGCCGCCGCCCCGCACGGCCTCACCTTCGGCCCCGACCCCTCCACGCACAGCCGCTGCACCCTCGGCGGCATGATCGGCAACAACTCCTGCGGCTCGCACTCGGTGGCCTGGGGCACGACCGCCGACAACGTGCACGCCCTCTCCGTAGTCGACGGTTCGGGAGAGCGCCGCCGCCTCGCCCGCGGCTGGGACGGCGCCCCCGATGGGCTGCGCCCCCTCGTGGACGGCGGCCTCTCGCTGCTGCGCACCGGCTTCCCCGAACTGCCGCGCCGCATCTCCGGGTACGCCCTGGACGCGCTGCTCCCCGAACGCGGCACGGACCTCGCGCGCGCGTTCTGCGGTTCGGAGGGCACGCTCGGTGTCCTCACCGAAGCGGTCGTACGCCTCGTCGACGCGCCCCGTGCGCGGGCGCTCGCCGTCCTCGGTTACGCCGACGAGAGCGCGGCGGCCGAAGCGGCGGCCGGACTCCTGCCGTACGGTCCGCTGACCGTCGAGGGCATGGCGGCCGACCTGGTGAAGGGTGCGAACGGTCTGCCCAAGGGCGGCGCCTGGCTCTTCGTGGAGACCGGCGGCGAGAGCCCGGCGGAGGCACGCGCGCGCGGCGAGTCGATCGTGCGGGCGGCCGCGGGGGACACCGTGGACGCCCTGATCGTCGACGACCCGGCCGGGCAGCGCGCGCTGTGGCGGGTGCGCGAGGACGCCAGCGGCACGGCGACCCGGATGCCGGACGGCTCGGAGGCCTGGCCCGGCTGGGAGGACTGCGCGGTGCCGCCCGCCCGCCTCGGCGCCTACCTGCGCGACTTCAGGACGCTGCTCACCGACCACGGCCTGCGGGGCACGCCGTACGGGCACTTCGGCGACGGCTGCATCCACGTACGCATCGACTTCGATCTGCTCGGCAAGGAGGGCATCGCGCGCTTCCGGCGCTTCTCCGAAGAGCTCGCCGACGTCGTCGTCGCGCACGGAGGCTCGCTCTCCGGGGAGCACGGCGACGGACAGGCCCGCGCGGAACTGCTCCCGAAGATGTACGGCCCCGAACTCATCGATCTCTTCGGCCGCGTCAAGGACGTCTGGGACCCGGCGGGCCTGCTCAACCCGGGCATGCTCGTACGCCCGGACCCGCTGGACGCCAACCTGCGCTTCGCGCCGCTGCCGCGCGAGCCGGTCGACGTGGTCTTCGGCTATCCGCAGGACGGCGGTGACTTCTCGGCGGCGGTACGGCGATGCGTGGGCGTGGCCAAGTGCCGTACGTCGACGTCCACTTCCCCCACCGACGTGATGTGCCCCTCCTTCCGCGCCACGGGTGAGGAGGAGCACTCCACGCGCGGGCGCGCCCACCTCCTGCACGAGATGCTCGCGGGCGAGGTGGTGACGGACGGCTGGCGCTCCACCGAGGTCAAGGACGCCCTCGACCTCTGCCTGTCCTGCAAGGGCTGCCGCTCGGACTGCCCGGTGGGCGTCGACATGGCCACGTACAAGGCGGAGTTCCTGCACCACCACTACAAGGGGCGGCGCAGGCCCGCCGCCCACTACTCGATGGGCCTGCTGCCGCGCTGGCTGCGGGCCGTCGCCGCGACGCGCACCGCCCGGCTCGTCAACGCCCTGGCCCGCGTCTCCCCGTTGGCGGCGCTCGGCAAGCGGCTCGGCGGGATCGCACCGGAGCGGGCCGTGCCCGAGGTGGCGCAGCGTACGTTCCGGCGGTGGTGGCGCGGGCGGCGGCGGGCCGCGGGCGCCGCCGCCCCGCACGTCGTGCTCTGGCCCGATACTTTCACCGACCATCTCTCGCCCTCGGTGGGGCGGGCCGCGGTGGCGGTCCTTGAGGACGCCGGGCTCAGCGTCGCGGTGCCGCCGCGTGGCGTGTGCTGCGGGCTGACGTACGTCTCGACGGGCCAGCTCGACCGGGCCCGCGCCGTGCTGCGCGCCACGCTCGACCGGATGGAGCCCGTCCTCGACGCGGGGACGCCGGTCGTCGTCCTGGAGCCGAGCTGCGCCGCCGCCCTCAAGGCCGACCTCGCCGAACTGCTCGGGGACGACCCGCGCGCGGAGCGGCTCGCCGCGGCCGTCCGCACGTTCGCGCAGGCCCTGGAGGAGCTGGCCCCCGAGTGGCGGCCGCCGCGGGTCGACCGGAGCGTCGTCGGCCAGACCCACTGCCACCAGCACGCGGTCCTCGGCGACGCGGCGGAAGCCCGCCTACGGGCGAAGGCGGGCTTGGTGGGCACCCTGAGCGGCGGCTGCTGCGGCCTCGCCGGGAACTTCGGCTTCGAACGCGGCCACTACGAAGTCTCCAAGGCCTGCGCGGAGGAGCAGCTGCTGCCTTCGGTGACGGCGGCGCCCCCCGACGCGGCAGTCCTGGCCGACGGCTTCTCCTGCCGAACCCAGCTGACGCACCTGGCGGGGATCCGGGCCCAGCACTTGGCGGAGCTCCTGGCGAAGTCCCTCGAAACCGGACCCGAGGACAGCCACTGAGGGTGCGGGGGCTGTTGTGCGGGTGCGGGTCGTGGTGGGTTGCTCGCGCAGTTCCCCGCGCCCCCTGCGGGGCTGTCGTGCGGGTTCTCGCAGACGCGTTTGCCTCGGGTGGGGCTGTTGTGTGGGTGCGGGTTGTGGTGGGTTGCTCGCGCAGTTCCTCGCGCCCCTTAGGGAGGCGTGGTGGGGTGTTTTTGGGGGTGCGGGGCTCTGGGCGTTCAGCCCGGATGTGCCCGCGGGGGCTGTTGTGTGGGTGCGGGTTGTGGTGGGTTGCTCGCGCAGTTCCTCGCGCCCCTTAGGGAGGCGTGGTGGGGTGTTTTTGGGGGCGCGGGGAACTGCGCGCTCCGCCCAGACGCGCCCGCAGGGGTCGTCGCGCGGGTGTCCGCGATGGTGTTTGCCCCTGGCGCGGGTGGCGCCGGGTGTTTTTAGGGGCGCGGGGAACTGCGCGAGCAACCCGGACGCGCCTGCAGAGGCCCCCGCACGGGCGGCGGGAACGTCCCCGGGTGCGGGTGGGGCTACCCCCGGAGATGGCGAGACCCCGGACCCGGGGTCCGACCCGTGGATAAGGGTTGCGTACAGCAGTGAAAGGGCTCCACAATCCTGTCGTAGTGCACTGCCTTGGACGGTGGAGTCCAGGAACATGAACCGACCATGAACCCCGGGTAAGTGCGGCAACGCACCAGGAAAGGCTCGCCCGTGAAGGTCTCCCGCAGCGATCAGGCAGCACCCCCGGCGACCCCGGCGCCCTCGCCCGAGAGTCCCGTGGCGGCGGCACCCCAGCCGGGCCTCCGCAGCCGACTCGGCCCCGTCGGCCTCGTCCTCGCGGGCGGCATCTCCGTACAGTTCGGCGGCGCCGTCGCGGTGAGCGTGATGCCGCGGGTCGGCGCCGTCGGCATCGTCGCGCTGCGCCTCGTCTTCGCGGCACTCGTCCTGCTCGTCGTATGCCGGCCGAAGGTACGCGGGCATTCGCGCGCCGACTGGGGCACCGTCATAGCCTTCGGCGTCGCCATGGCGGGCATGAACGGCCTCTTCTACCAGTCCGTCGCCCGCATCCCCATGGGCCCCGCCGTCACCCTTGAGGTCCTCGGACCCCTCGCGCTCTCCGTCCTCGCCTCGCGCCGCGCGATGAACCTGGTCTGGGCGGGCCTCGCCCTCGGCGGCGTCTTCCTGCTCGGCGGCGGGGGCGGCTTCGACGGCCTCGACCCGGTCGGCGTGGCCTACGCCCTCGGCGCCGGTGCGATGTGGGCGGTGTACATCCTCTTCAGCGCGCGCACCGGACGACGCTTCCCGCAGGCCGACGGCCTGGCCCTGGCCATGGCGGTCGCCGCGGTGCTCTTCCTGCCGATCGGGATCGCCGGGGCCGGTTCGCGCCTGGTCAGGCCGGACGTGCTGGCGCTCGGCGCGGCCGTCGCGGTGATGTCGTCCGTGCTGCCGTACACCCTCGAACTCCTCGCGCTGCGTCGGCTGCCCGCGCACACCTTCGCCGTCCTGATGAGCCTGGAACCGGCCATCGCGTCCGTCGCCGGGTTCCTGATCCTGAACCAGGCCCTGTCCGTCACCGAGGCGCTTGCCATCGCCCTGGTCATCGCGGCGAGCATGGGCGCGGTGCGGACGCAGGTGGGGCGGCGCCGGGCCCGTGTGGACGAGGACCCGGTGGCGGGGTCGGCAGCCGAAGCGGTAGCCGGTGCGGCAGCCGGTGCCGTGGGGGACCCGGTGGCGGCCGCCGCAACGTCCGAGGCCGCCTCCAGCGCACGACTGGACGCCCCCTCCAAAAAGTAATGCAAGCACGCTTGCTTGTTTCTCCGGGCACTGCCATGCTCCCAGGCACTTCCCCGCGCTCTCGATCCCTGGCGAGCGGGGGAGACCATTCGTGCCCCGAGGGGAGCGTGCCGTGTCCGATGCCCTGCCCGTGCTCGACGACCTGCGCAGCGAGAGTGCGGAACTCGACCGTCTCGTAGCGGAGTTGAGCGGGGAGAGGTGGTCCCTTGCGACCCCCGCGCCCGGCTGGACCGTTGCTCACCAGATCGCCCACCTCACCTGGACGGACCGGGCCGCCCTGCTCGCCGCCACCGACCCGGACGCCTTCGCCGTCGAGGTCGAGAAGGCGGCGGCGGCACCCGGCTCGTTCGTGGACGAGGGCGCCGCGGAGGGTGCCACGCTCCCGCCCGCGGAACTGCTCGCCCGCTGGCGCACCGGACGCGACGCGCTGTGGCAGGTCCTGCGCGAGGCCCCCGCCGGTACCCGCCTGCCCTGGTACGGGCCGCCGATGGCCGTTCCCTCCATGGCGACCGCGCGGCTCATGGAGACCTGGGCGCACGGCCAGGACGTGGCGGACGCGCTCGGCGTCGCGCGGGCCGCGACCGATCGGCTGCGGCACGTGGCGCGGATCGGGGTGCGGGCCCGTGACTTCGCCTTCGCCGTACGGGGCCTGGACGCACCCGGCGAGGAGTTCCGTATCGAGCTGACCTCGCCCGGCGGCAAGGGGGAGACCTGGGCGTACGGCCCTGAGGACGCCGCCCAGCGCGTCACGGGGCCCGGCCTCGACTTCTGTCTCCTGGTCACCCAGCGCGCCCACCGCGCCGACCTCGCCCTGCGCGCGCAGGGGTCCGACGCGGACCGCTGGCTGGACATCGCGCAGGCGTTCGCGGGGCCACCGGGCGCGGGCCGCCCGCCGAAGGGAGGCACCACATGACGGCCCCCGTCCAGCCGACGGCGGAGCCCGCCCGGCGCATGACCGACCCCGCCCGGCCGACGGCGGAGCCCGCCCGGCGCATGACGGACCCCGCCCGGCCGACGACGGACCCCGCCCGGCGCATGACCGACCCCGCCCAGCCGACGACGGACCCCGCCCGGCGCATGACCGACCCCGCCCAGCCGATATCCGACCCCGCCCGGCCGATATCCGGGCCCGCCCGGCCGATAACCGGGCCCGCCCAGTCGATATCCGGGCCCGCCCAGCCGCTGACCGCACCCCCCCTCCGCATCGGCAACGCCTCCGGCTTCTACGGCGACCGGTTCGACGCGATGCGCGAGATGCTCACCGGCGGCCCCCTCGACGTCCTCACCGGCGACTACCTCGCCGAGCTCACCCTGCTCATCCTCGGCCGCGACCGGCTCAAAGACCCCACGCGCGGCTACGCCAAGACCTTCCTGCGGCAGCTTGAGGAGTGCCTCGGGCTCGCCCGGGAGCGCGGCGTGCGCATCGTCGCCAACGCGGGCGGGCTCAATCCGGCCGGGCTCGCCGACGCCGTACGGGAGCTCGCCGGACGCCTCGGGCTAGGCGACGTCAAGGTCGCGCACGTCGAGGGCGACGACCTCGGCCCCCGCTTCCCCGGCGCCCTCACCGCCAACGCCTACCTCGGCGGCGCGGGCATCGCCGCGTGCCTGACCGCCGGTGCCGACGTCGTCGTCACCGGCCGCGTCACCGACGCCGCCCTGGTCACCGGGCCCGCCGCCGCGCACTTCGGCTGGGGCCCGACGGAGTACGACAAGCTCGCGGGCGCCGTCGTCGCCGGGCACGTCCTGGAGTGCGGCGCGCAGGCCACCGGCGGCAACTACGCCTTCTTCGCCGGGCACGGCAGGGACCCGGGCAGCCTGCGCCACCCCGGCTACCCCCTCGCCGAGATCCACGAGGACGGCTCGTCCGTCATCACCAAGCACGACGGCACCGGCGGCTTCGTCGACGTCGGCACCGTCACCGCGCAGCTCCTCTACGAGACGCAGGGCGCCCGGTACGCGGGCCCCGACGTCACCGCCCGCCTCGACACGGTCGCCCTCACCGAGGAAGGCCCCGACCGCGTCCGCATCGACGGTGTGCGCGGCGAGGCGCCGCCCCCGACCCTCAAAGCGGGCCTCAACCGCCTCGGCGGCTTCCGCAACGAAGTCGTCTTCGTCCTCACAGGACTCGACATCGACGCCAAGGCCGACCTCGTCCGCGCCCAGCTGGAGGACGCCCTCGACCGTGCCAAGTCCCGCCCCGCCGAGGTGCGTTGGGAGCTGGCCCGCACCGACCGCGCCGACGCGCCCACCGAAGAGAGCGCCAGCGCCCTGCTGCGCCTCGTCTTGCGGGACGCCGACGCGGACGCGGTGGGCCGCACGCTCAGCGGCGCCGCCATCGAGCTGGCCCTCGCCAGCTACCCCGGCTTCCACGTGACCGCGCCGCCCGGCAAGGGCTCGCCCTACGGCGTCTTCGAGGCGGCGTACGTCGACCGGAACACCGTCGACCACGTGGCGGTCCTGCCCGGCGGCGAGCGCACGCGCATCGCCTCCGGCGCCGACACCCTCGTACTCGAAGATCCGCCGACGCCACCGCTGCCCGCCCCGCTCCCGCCAGGCCCCACCCGCCGCGCGCCCCTCGGCCTCGTCGCCGGAGCCCGCAGCGGCGACAAGGGCGGCGACGCCAACGTCGGCGTGTGGGCGCGGACCGACGGCGCCTGGCGGTGGCTGGCCCATGAACTGACCGTGGACCGGCTGCGCCAACTCCTGCCGGAGACGGCCGAGTTGCGCGTCGTACGCCATGACCTGCCGAATCTGCGCGCCCTGAACTTCGTCGTCGAGGGGCTGCTCGGCGAGGGCGTGGCCGCCCGCGCCCGCTTCGACCCGCAGGCCAAGGGGCTCGGGGAGTGGCTGCGCGCCCGCCACCTGGACATACCGGAGGTACTGCTGTGACCGTCCTCAGCTCCGCGCTCGACCCCGCGAGCGCCGAGTACGCCGAGCACCGCCGGGCCATGCTCGACCGGCTCGCCGAACTCGGCACCGAACAGGCCAAGGCGCTCGAAGGCGGCGGCGAGAAGTACGTCGCCCGCCACCGGGGGCGCGGCAAGCTGCTCGCCCGCGAACGCATCGAGCTGCTCCTCGACCCCGACACGCCCTTTCTGGAGCTGTCCCCGCTGGCCGCCTGGGGCAGCGACTACCCCGTCGGCGCCTCCATGGTCACCGGCATCGGCGTCGTCGAGGGCGTCGAGTGCCTGATCACCGCCAACGACCCGACGGTCAGGGGCGGCGCGTCCAACCCATGGACGCTGAAGAAAGCGTTCCGCGCCCACGAGATCGGGCACGCCAACCGGCTGCCCTCGATCCACCTGGTGGAGTCGGGCGGCGCGGACCTGCCCTCCCAGAAGGAGATCTTCATCCCGGGCGGCGCCCTCTTCAAACACCTCACGCAGTCCTCGGCAGCGGGGATTCCCACCATCGCCGTCGTCTTCGGGAACTCCACCGCGGGCGGCGCCTACGTGCCCGGCATGAGCGACCACGTGATCATGGTCAAGGAGCGCGCGAAGGTCTTCCTCGGCGGTCCGCCCCTGGTCAAGATGGCGACCGGCGAGGAGAGCGACGACGAGTCGCTCGGCGGCGCTGAGATGCACGCCCGCACCTCCGGCCTCGCCGACTACCTCGCCGAGGACGAGCGCGACGCGCTGCGCCAGGCCCGCCGCGTCGTCTCCCGCCTCAACTGGCGGAAGGCGTACGCCGATCCGGACCCGGCGACCGTCGCCGAGCCCCAGTACGACGAGGACGAGCTCCTCGGCATCGTCCCCGGCGACCTGAAGAAGCCCTTCGACCCGCGCGAGGTCGTCGCCCGCATCGTCGACGGCTCCGACTTCGACGAGTTCAAGCCGCTGTACGGGAGTTCGCTCGTCACCGGGTGGGCGAGCCTGCACGGCTACCCGGTCGGCGTCCTCGCCAACGCGCAGGGCGTCCTGTTCAGCGAGGAGTCCCAGAAGGCCGCCCAGTTCATCCAGCTGGCCAACCAGCGCGACATCCCGCTGCTCTTCCTGCACAACACCACCGGCTACATGGTCGGCAAGGAGTACGAGCAGGGCGGCATCATCAAGCACGGCGCGATGATGATCAACGCCGTGTCGAACTCGCGGGTGCCGCACCTCAGCGTCCTGATGGGCGCCTCGTACGGCGCCGGGCACTACGGCATGTGCGGGCGCGCCTACGACCCCCGCTTCCTCTTCGCCTGGCCGAGCGCCAAGTCGGCCGTCATGGGGCCGCAGCAGCTCGCGGGCGTCCTGTCGATCGTCGCCCGGCAGTCCGCCGCCGCCAAGGGCCAGCCCTACGACGATGACGCCGACGCCGCGCTGCGCGCCATGGTGGAGCAGCAGATCGAGTCCGAGTCGCTCCCGATGTTCCTGTCCGGGCGGCTCTACGACGACGGCGTCATCGATCCGCGCGACACCCGCACCGTCCTCGGTCTCTGCCTGTCCGCGATCCACACCGCCCCCTACGAGGGCGCGCGCGGCGGCTTCGGCGTCTTCCGGATGTGAGGAACTCACCATGATCAGCTCCATCCTTGTGGCCAACCGGGGCGAGATCGCCTGCCGCGTCTTCCGCACCTGCCGCGAGCTCGGCATCGCCACCGTCGCCGTGTACTCCGACGCCGACGCGGACGCCCTGCACGTGCGCGAGGCCGACACGGCGGTACGGCTGCCGGGCGCCGCGCCCTCGGATACGTACCTGCGCGGCGACCTCGTCGTGAAGGCCGCGCAGGCCGCGGGCGCCGACGCGATCCACCCCGGCTACGGCTTCCTCTCCGAGAACGCCCCCTTCGCGCGGGCCGTCCTCGACGCGGGGCTCGGCTGGATCGGCCCGCCGCCCGAGGCGATCGAGGCGATGGCGTCCAAGACACGTGCCAAGGAACTCCTTGGCATCACCCCGCTCGGCGACGTCACCGAGGCCGACCTGCCCGTCCTGGTGAAGGCGGCGGCCGGTGGCGGCGGGCGTGGCATGCGTGTCGTACGGGAACTGGCGTTGCTGGAGGGTGAGTTGGCGGCCGCGCGAGCCGAGGCCGCCAGTGCCTTCGGGGACGGTGAGGTGTTCGTCGAGCCGTACGTCGAGGGCGGACGGCACGTCGAGGTGCAGATCATGGCCGACGCGCACGGCACCGTATGGCCGCTCGGCACCCGCGACTGCACCCTGCAGCGGCGCCACCAGAAGGTCATCGAGGAGTCCCCGGCGCCCGGCCTCGCCCCCGGGCTCGTCGCCGAACTGCACGAGCGGGCCGTGCGCGCCGCCCGCGTCACCGACTACCGCGGCGCGGGCACCGTCGAGTTCCTGGTGGCCGAAGGGCGCGCGCACTTCCTGGAGATGAACACCCGCCTCCAGGTCGAACACCCCGTCACCGAGGCCGTGTTCGGCCTCGACCTGGTGGCGTTGCAGATCCGGATCGCCGAGGGCCTCGCCCTGGAGAAGGACCCACCGGCCGCGCACGGCCACGCCGTCGAGGCCCGCCTCTACGCCGAGGACCCGGCGGCCGACTGGGCCCCGCAGACCGGCACCCTGCACCGCCTCGACGTACCCGACGGAGTGCGCCTGGACACCGGCTACGCCGCGGGCGACACCATCGGCGTCCACTACGACGCCATGCTCGCCAAGGCCGTCGCATACGCCCCGACCCGCGCCGAGGCCCTGCGCAAGCTGGCGGGCGCCCTGGAACGCGCCGCCGTGCACGGCCCCGTCACCAACCGCGACCTGCTCGTACGCTCCCTGCGGCACCCCGAGTTCACCGCTGCCCGCATGGACACCGCCTTCTACGACCGGCATGCCGCCGCGCTCACCGCCCCCACACCCGACCCGCTCGCCCCGCTGGCCGCCGCGCTCGCCGACGCGCACGGCCGCTCCCGCTTCGGCGGCTGGCGCAACCTCGCGTCGCAACCGCAGGTCAAGCTCTTCAGGAGCGAGCCGGACGGGTCCGAGCACGAGGTCCGCTACCGGCACACGCGGGAGGGGCTCGACGCGGACGGGGTGCGGGTGCTCTCCGTATCCGGCGAGCGTGTCGTGCTCGAAGTCGGCACTGTGCGACGGCAGTTCACCGTGAGCGACTACGGAGGCGGTCGCGTGTACGTCGGCAACACCGCCCTGACCGCACTCCCCTTGCTCCCCGAACCGACCACCCGGCAGGAGCCGGGCTCCCTGCTCGCCCCGATGCCCGGCACCGTCGTGCGCCTGGTCGACGGGCTCGCGGTGGGGGCGCGGGTCACCGCCGGGCAGCCCCTCGTCTGGCTGGAGGCGATGAAGATGGAGCACCGCATCACCGCACCCGCCTCCGGCACGCTCACCGCCCTGCACGCCGAGCCCGGCCGCCAGGTCGAGGTCGGCGCACTGCTCGCAGTCGTAGACGTCGCAGATGCCGTACATGCCGTACGTGCCGTGGACGCAGTAGACGCCGTAGACGCCGTACAGGAGGAGCAATCCGTATGAGCACCGTCCTCGAAACCGAAGAGCACCAGGCCCTGCGCACCGCCGTCGCCGCACTCGGCCGCCGGTACGGACGCGACTACCTGACCCGCGTCGCCGGCCGCGGCGGCCACCCGGACGAGCTGTGGGCGGACGCCGCCAAGCTCGGCTACCTGGGCGTGAACCTGCCCGAGGAGTACGGGGGAGGGGGCGGCGGCATAGCCGAACTGTCCATAGTCCTGGAGGAGTTGGGCGCGGCAGGCTGCCCCCTGCTCATGATGGTCGTCTCACCCGCGATCTGCGGCACGGTCATCGCCCGCTTCGGCACCGAGGAGCAGAAGCGGGCCTGGCTGCCCGGCCTCGCCGACGGCTCGCGCACCATGGCCTTCGGGATCACCGAGCCCGACGCGGGCTCCAACTCCCACCGCATCACCACCACGGCCCGCCGCGACCCCGACTCCGGCGACTGGCTGCTGACCGGCCGCAAGGTCTTCATCTCCGGCGTCGACATCGCCGACGCGACACTGATCGTCGGCCGCACCTCGGACGCCCGCACCGGCAACCTCAAGCCGTGCCTTTTCATCGTCCCGCGCGACGCCCCCGGCTTCGAACGGCGGCAGATCGAGATGGAACTCCAGGCCGCGGAGAAGCAGTTCGAGCTCGTCCTCGACGACGTGCGGCTGCCCGCGGACGCACTTGTCGGCGACGAGGATGCGGGGCTGCTCCAGCTCTTCGCCGGGCTCAACCCGGAGCGCATCATGACGGCCGCGTTCGCGCTCGGCATGGGCCGTTACGCGCTGTCCCGCGCCGTCGAGTACGCCAAGGAACGCAGCGTGTGGAAGTCCCCGATCGGCGCCCACCAGGCCATCGCGCACCCCCTCGCGCAGTCCCACGTAGAGATCGAACTGGCCCGCCTGATGATGCAGAAGGCCGCCCGGCTCTACGACGAGGGCGACGACACCGGCGCGGGCGAGGCCGCCAACATGGCCAAACTCGCCGCCGCCGACGCCTGCGTGAAGGCCGTCGACCAGGCGGTGCACACGCTGGGCGGCAACGGCCTGACGAAGGAGTTCGGCCTCGCGTCACTGATCGTCGCGTCCCGCGTGGCACGGATCGCCCCGGTGAGCCGGGAGATGATCCTCAACTACGTCTCGCACCAGACGCTCGGCCTGCCCAAGTCCTACTGAGGCCTTATTGAGGCCCTACTGAGGTTCTACTGAGGAGCGGTTCATGAGCCTCGTCGTCTCCGCGCCGGAACGCGGCGTCACCACCATCACCCTGGACTTCCCCGACCGCCGCAACGCGCTCTCCGCCGATCTGGTGGGCGCCCTCGCCGAGGCCCTGACCGTCCTGGGCGAGGACGCGGGCGTCCGCGCCGTCCTGCTCACCCACACCGGTACGACGTTCTGCTCCGGGGCCGACCTGAAGGCGCCGCCCGACCCGCGGGACTTCGTACGGCTGCTGCGGCAGCTCGTCGAGCTCCCCAAGCCGGTCGTCGCCCGGGTGGACGGCCATGTGCGGGCGGGCGGCCTCGGGCTGCTCGGCGCCTGCGACCTGGCGGTCGCGGGCCCGGCCGCGTCCTTCGCGTTCACGGAGGTGCACATCGGCGTCGCCCCCGCCGTGATCTCCCTGCCCCTGCTGCCCCGCCTCGACCCGAGCGCCGCGTACCGCTGGTTCCTCACCGGCGAGCGCTTCGGCGCGGCGGAGGCGGCCCGGATCGGCCTGCTCACGGCGTACGCGACGGACCTCGACGCCACCCTCGACGCCACCCTCGAACCGATGCTCGACGGCCTTCGCGCGGCGGCACCGATCGCCCTGGCCGAGACGAAGAAGCTGCTCACGGCTAGGGTGCTCGACGCATTCGACGACCAATCGGACGCCGTCACGGCCCTGTCCGCGCGACTCTTCGCCGCCGCGGAGGCGCGCGAGGGAATGGCGGCGTTCCTCGAACGACGGGAGCGCCCATGGGTGCTGTGACCGCCGCCGACGGGACCGCGCGCGAGCGCGCCCCCAAACAGGACCGCAGCCGCGCCACGCGGCAGAAGCTCCTGGAGGCCGCCGTGTCCTGCCTCGCCGAGCACGGCTGGGCGGGCTCGACGGTCTCGGTGGTCGCCGAGCGGGCGGGCGTCTCGCGGGGCGCGGCCCAGCACCACTTCCCGACCCGGGAGGACCTGTTCACGGCGGCCGTGGAGTACGTCGCCGAACAGCGCTCGACGGCCCTGCGCGCCCTCCCGGCCCAGGACCGCGCCTCGGTGGTCGCGGCCCTGGTCGACCTCTACACGGGCCCGCTCTTCCGCGCGGCGCTCCATCTGTGGGTGGCGGCGTCCAACGAGCCCCAGCTCGGGGGCCGGGTCACGGAGCTGGAGGCCCGCGTGGGCCGCGAGACCCACCGCATCGCGGTGGGGTTGTTGGGTGCGGACGAGTCCGTCCCCGGCGTCCGCGAGACGATCCAGGGGCTCCTGGACATGGCCCGCGGCCTGGGCCTGGCGAATCTGCTCACGGATGACGCGGCGCGGCGGGGTCGGGTGGTGGCGCAGTGGACGGCGCTGGTGGAGTCGTCCCTGGCCTGACGGAGCCGTGGCTCGCTCTCCTGGGGCTCCGCCCCAGACCCCGCTCCTCAATCGCCGGAGGGGCTGAAAATTCAGCCCGTCCGGCGATTGAGGACGAGCGCGCAGCGCGATTCGCCGAGCGCCGGGGAGGCGGTGAATACAGCCCCTCCGGCGATTGAGGAGCGGGGCCCGGGGCAGCGGCCCCGAGGCCTCAGCGGGCGATCTCCCCGTACCCCTCGATGGCCTGAGGCGTCCGGCTCCCAGGACCCACGTACCGCGCCGAGGGCCGGACCAGCCGCCCCGTCCGCTTCTGCTCAAGAATGTGCGCCGACCACCCCGCGGTCCGCGCACACGTGAACATCGACGTGAACATGTGCGCCGGGACCTCCGCGAAGTCCAGGACGATCGCCGCCCAGAACTCCACGTTCGTGGCGAGCACCCGGTCGGGACGGCGGGCGTGCAGCTCGTCAAGGGCCGCCTTCTCCAGCGCCTCGGCGACCTCGTAGCGCGGCGCCCCCAGCTCACGGGCGGTGCGCCGCAGCACGCGCGCGCGGGGGTCCTCCGCCCGGTACACCCGGTGCCCGAAGCCCATCAGCCGCTCGCCCTTGTCCAGGGCCTGCTTCACGTACGCGACCGCGTCCCCCGTGCGCTCGATCTCCTCGATCATGCCGAGGACCCGGGAGGGGGCGCCGCCGTGCAGCGGTCCGGACATCGCGCCGACGGCCCCGCTCAGCGCCGCAGCGACGTCCGCGCCGGTGGAGGCGATGACGCGGGCGGTGAAGGTGGAGGCGTTCATGCCGTGCTCGGCGGCCGACGTCCAGTACGCGTCGACGGCCTGCACGTGCTTGGGGTCGGGCTCGCCGCGCCACCGCTTCATGAACCGTTCGACGACGGTGTCGGCCTTGTCGATCTCCTGCTGCGGCACCATCGGCAGGCCCTGCCCGCGGGCCGACTGGGCGACGTAGGAGAGCGCCATGACGGCGGCGCGCGCCAGGTCCTCGCGGGCCCGCTCCTCGCTGATGTCGAGCAGCGGCCGCAGCCCCCAGACGGGGGCGAGCATCGCGAGCGCGGACTGGACGTCGACGCGGATGTCGCCGGAGTGCACCGGGATCGGGAAGGGCTCGGCGGGCGGCAGGCCGGGGTTGAAGGCGCCGTCGACGAGCAGGCCCCACACGTTCCCGAAGGAGACGTGGCCGACCAGGTCCTCGATGTCGACGCCGCGGTAGCGCAGCGCGCCACCTTCCTTGTCCGGTTCGGCGATCTCCGTCTCGAACGCGACGACTCCTTCAAGGCCGGGTACGAAGTCGGACATCAGGCGGCTCCTCGTGATGGGTTCGACGTGATGGTTTTCGAGTGAGGCAAGGCGATCAGCTCATGACCATCGGTCAAAAATGGGCGAACACGGCCCGGTTACGCGGTCCAATCCGCCCATCTGTGGCGAATTCGTCGACTCGCGGTCCGGAACGTTCACTCCGGTGATGCCCAGTGAGGCTGGTGGTCACCCAACCGATTCGGCAGCAGGACGATATCCCTTGGTGCCACCTTTGGCGATGCAATGCGGCACTCAGTGCCACACGTCACCTCTCCGGGTCGCTCCGCGCTCCGCCGGGCCCGCCCCGCATACGGCAGGATGACTGTGTGACCGACGCCAGCGCAGTCTTTCCCGAACCCCTGCCCGAACCGGCCGAGATGCGCGAGCAGTACGTCACCGCGGGGCTCGCCGAGGCGGATCTGCCGGCCGGGCCCATGGACCAGTTCGCGCTCTGGTTCAAGGAGGCGGCACACGACAGGGCAGCCGTCCACGAGCCGAACGCCATGGTCGTCTCCACGGCCGACGCGACGGGGAGGCCCAGCTCCCGCACGGTGCTCCTGAAGGGCTTCGACGAGCGCGGCTTCGTCTTCTTCACCAACTACGAGTCCCAGAAGTCCCGTGAGCTCGCCGCCAACCCGTACGTCTCGCTGCTCTTCCCCTGGCACGCCGTGGCCCGCCAGGTGATCGTCTGCGGCCTCGCGGAGCGCGTCGGGCGCGAGGAGACGGTCGCCTACTTCCGGACCCGCCCGCACGGCTCCCAGCTCGGCGCCTGGGCCAGCACCCAGTCCGCCGTGCTGACCTCCCGCGCGGAACTCGACCGCGCCTACGCCGACTTGGCCGCCCGCTACCCCGAGGGCGAACAGGTCCCGGCTCCCCCGAACTGGGGCGGCTACCGCGTCCGCCCCCTGACGGTGGAATTCTGGCAGGGCAGAGCGGACCGCTTGCACGACCGCTTGCGGTACGTACGCCCGGAGACGGGCGCGGAAACCTGGCGGGTAGAGCGCCTCAGCCCATGACCAAGCCAAGCCCGAAAGGCGGCCGTGGGGACACTTCGAGCCTGTCCGGCGATTGAGGACGAGTAGGCCGCAGGCCACGACAAGACGGCGCCCCCTACCCCGTCAGGACCCCGTCCAGAAACGGTTCGATCGCGGCCCGCCAGGCCCCCGGCTGGTCATAGTGCACAAGGTGCCCCGCGTCGGCCACCTCCGCATACTCCCCGCGCGGCAGCACCCGGACCATCTCCTGGGACTCCGCCCGCCCCAGCTCTCCGTCCTGCCCCCGCACGACGAGCGTGGGACAGCGGACCTGGATCAGCTCCTCCCAGTGCGCGTCGTGCACCCACGTCTCGCGGGACTCCAGCATCTGCGCCCGGTCGAAGACGGGACGCCAGCCGTCCGTGCCCTCCGTCATGATCTCGGCGAAGAACTCGCCGCGCGCCGGGTTGGGCCGCTCCACCCAGGGGTCGTCCTCGCCGAACCACTTGCGTACGTCGGCCAGCGTCGCGAACGGTACCGGCCAGGACTTGAACCAGTCCTCCCACTCCCGCTGCGAGGCGGCCCCGAGCGCGGAGGCCCGCATGTCGCAGATGATCAGGCCGCGGACGAGGTCGGGGCGGCGGGCGGCGAGCTGCCAGGCGGTGAGCGCGCCCATGGAGTGGCCGATGAGGACGGCGGGCGCGAGGTCGAGCTGGACGAGGGCGGCTTCGGCGTCGTCCACGTAGGCATCGCGGGTGTAGGGGCCTTCGGCGGGCTTCTCGCTCCTGCCGTGGCCGCGCTGGTCCAGTGCGACCGCTCGGTGCCGCTCGGCGAGCCAGCGGGCCGTACCGGTCCAGTGGGAGGCGCGGCCCATCAGGCCGTGCAGTAACAGCACGCCGCCAGGCAAGCCCTCGACCTCCCGGAGCTTGGGAGGGTCGGCGTACTCCCAGGCGGCGAGGCGTACGCCACCCGCGCCCGTCACGTCGATGCGCCGCACCATGATTCCTGGCACCCCCCTTGGTTCCGCTCGGGTTCCACGCCTGGCCCTGCTCCACGCCCCCGCACGCTATCGAACTCTTTTTCGAAAGCGGCCGGTTCGCCGATAACACCCCTCGTTCGGGTGACCACGCTCAAGGATTGACCGGCGCGGCCGAGGGGAGATCTTCAACGGGAGGCGGACCGCTCGGGGAAACCGGTCCGAGGGGAATGACCCTGAGAGCTCGGGGCTCCGGGTCAGTACAGGGGAGGACAGGCCCCGGCGCTCAAGGGCGCCGGGGCCCTCACTTTTTCCCCGCCGCCCTTGGCCGGGCGGGTGTTCACGCTCACCGGACGGGCACATCGTCCAGCCCCCTCTCCGGCCGTGCGGCCAGACCTGGCGCCGACACGGTCAAGAGACCTCAGGTCATATGCCTCTCGCGACAGCCTCGCACGCAAAACGCTCGGGCGCTGCGATTCCGCACACTGAATCTTGGATTCCGCAAGATCTCGTGGAGATCGCGGACTCCTGTCAACTACCCCTCCAACAACGGGAGTTGACCTCAGCCCTCCGGCGCGCCCCCCCGACGGCCGGAGGCGCGCCTCAGCGCTTGGCGACGAAGACGTGCGACGCGACCTCCGAGGTGAGCTCCGCGGCCTCGCCGCTGCTCCCCACCAGGACGCCGCCCGCCGACTCCGTCACGCTCACCACGGAGCCCGGCTGCACGCCGGCCCGCCGCAGTGTGTACATCAGCTGGGCGTCCGTCTGGATCGGCTCGCCGATGCGGCGCACCACGACCGTCTTGCCCTCGGAGCCCGGGTCGAGCTCTGTCAGGGAGACCATCCCCTCGTCCAGGAACGGGTCCGCGCCGTCCTTCTCGCCCAGCTCCTCCAGGCCCGGGATCGGGTTGCCGTACGGCGACTCGGTCGGGTGCCTCAGGAGCTCGAGGACGCGCCGCTCCACGGCCTCGCTCATCACGTGTTCCCAACGGCAGGCCTCGGCGTGCACCTGCTCCCACTCGAGCCCGATCACGTCGACGAGCAGGCACTCCGCCAGGCGGTGCTTGCGCATCACGCGGGTGGCCAGGCGGCGGCCCTCCTCGGTGAGCTCCAGGTGCCGGTCGCTGGCGACCGCCACCAGGCCGTCGCGCTCCATGCGCGCCACGGTCTGGCTCACCGTCGGTCCGCTCTGGTCGAGCCGCTCGGCGATCCGGGCGCGCATGGGGACCACACCTTCCTCCTCGAGCTCGAGGATGGTGCGCAAATACATCTCAGTGGTGTCAATCAGCCCCGACATGGGTGCCCCTCAGAATTCGCTCGTGCGCTGGCCCTGCCCTCAATTCTGACGCATACCACTGACAACCGTGCCGCGCCGGTGGAATTCCCGCCCTGTACCGGCCTGTGACGGTGTTGACAGGGCGCTGGTCCAGACCGCAACGTGATGCGAATGAGCTCGAAGAGCGAGAGCAAGCTGGCAGGTCAGTATTTCGATGCCGCGATCGGCCTGTTGCAGCGGGTCCGCGACGAGGAGTCCGGGAACGTCGCCGACGCGGGCACCCTGCTCGCCGACGCGGTCGAGTCCGGTGGCCGCCTCTTCGCCTTCGGCGCCGGGCACTCCTCGCTCGCCGCGCAGGACGTCGTCTACCGCGCGGGCGGCCTCGCCCTCATCAACCTCCTCGCCGTCCCCGGCGTCGTCGGCGTCGACGTCATGCCCGCCACGCTGGGCTCCGCCCTGGAGCGGGTCGACGGCCTCGCGGGTGCCGTCCTCGACTCCTCGCCCGCCCGCCCCGGCGACGTACTCGTGATCGTCTCGCTCTCCGGGCGGAACTCGCTGCCCGTGGAGATGGCGATGAACGCCCGCGCCCTCGGCCTGAAGGTCATCGGCGTGACCTCGGTGGCGTACGCGTCGGAGACCAGGTCGCGGCATGTCTCCGGCACCTTCCTGAAGGACCACTGCGACGTGGTGGTCGACTCCAAGGTCGGGGTCGGGGACGCCGAGCTGAGTCTCGACGGGGTCGATGCGCCGTTCGGGCCCGCCTCCAGCGTGGTCACCAACGCGCTGATGCAGGCCATGACCGCCGCCGCCATCGAGCGGCTCGCCGCCCGCGGCATCCAGCCGCCCCTCCTGAGGTCGGGGAACGTGGACGGCGGCCACGACTGGAACGGCCGCGTCTTCCAGGAGTATGGGGACCGGATCTTCTACCGGCACTGAGCCTCTACCGGCACTGAGCCTCGGCCGTACGAGGGCTGTCGGGGGCGGCCGGGCCCGCGAACCGCACCCGTACGGTGAGCCCGCCGCCCGCCCCGTTCGCCTCCGCGAGGACATCCGCATCGTGCGCCCGCGCGATCGCCGCCACGATGGAGAGGCCGAGCCCGGCGCCCTCCCCGCGCGCGTGGGTGCGCTCCTGAAGGCGCCGGAAGGGCTCGAAGAGGCGCGGCACGGTGTCCGGCGGAACCTCTGGCCCCGTATTGGCGACCTCCAGCGTGCCGTCGCCGCTGACGGTGACACTCACCCGGCCCTCGGGCGTGTTGTAGCGCACCGCGTTCGCCACGAGGTTGTGGACGAGCCGGTCGAGCAGTACGCCGTCGCCCTCCACGGTCAGCGGATCCGCCCGTACCGTCACGGTGACCGCGCGCCGGGCCGCCTCTTCGGAGAGGCCGTCCGCGACGGCGTGCGCGAGGACGTCCACCGCGACCGGCTCGCGCCGCTCCAGGCCCTGCTCCGACGCGGCGAGCAGCAGCAGCCCCTCGATGAGGTGCTCGCTGTCGTCGGCGACGGAGATCAGTTTCGTACGGATCCTCGCCACCCGCTCCGCGTCGGGCGCACCGGCGAGCCCGATCTCCGCCGCCGCCCGCTGCACCGCCAGCGGAGTGCGCAGCTCGTGCGCCGCGTTGGCCGCGAACCGCTGCTGCGCGCCGACGAGCCGCTCTATCCGGTCGAGCATCTCGTCGAAGGTGTCGGCGAGCTGCTTCAGCTCGCCCGGCGGCGCGTCCAGCGCGATCCGCTCGTGCAGATTGGCCCCCGAGAGGCGGCGCGCGGTCCCGGTGATCACGGCCACCGGGCGCAGCACCCGGCCCGCCATCCACCAGGCGAGAGCGATCGACAGGATGGCGTACGCGGTGAAGACGATCACGGAGACGGTGAGGAGGCGGCTGAGCGCGGCCTCGCCCGCCAGGTCGCTGATCTTCGTGATGGCGAGACCCTTCTGGGCGTCCGCGGGCACGTCGTCGAGGCGCTGGGCGGGCACCGCGGAGCTCACCGGCATCGGCACGGTGTTCCAGGGCGGGACAGGGCCCCGCGGCACGGCCGTGGTCACCGCCGTACTGATCGACGAGTACAGGCCCTGCTGCACCAGCAGGTACACGAGCCCGGTGAGCAGCGCCCCGGCCAGCACGAGCAGCCCCCCGTACAGGGCGGTCAGGCGGGACCGCTCGCCGCCCACCCGCATCCCCACCGGCGCACGGAGGTGCCGCCGCGTCACAGCGACCGCCCCGCGATCCGGTACCCGGCGCCCGGCACCGTCTCCACCACCGGCGGCTCGCCCAGCTTCGCGCGGAGCTTGGAGAGGGTGACGCGGACCGCGTTGGTGCGGTAGCTGGTGTCCTCCTCCCAGACCTGCTCGATCAGGTCCTCGCCGCTGACGACCGCGCCGTCCGCCCGCAGCAGCGCTTCGAGGACCGCGAACTCCTTTCTGGACAGCGAAAGGTGGCGCCCCTCCCGGCTGGCCTGGCGGCGCGCGGTGTCGAGGACCAGGCCCGCCCGCTCGATCACCGGCGGCAGCGCGGGGCGCGCGCGGCGGCCGAGCGCCAGGACGCGGGCGAGCAACTCGTCGTACGCGAACGGCTTGGTGAGGTAGTCGTCCGCGCCGAGCCCCAGACCCGCGACGCGGTCACGCACCGTGCCCGACGCCGTCAGCATCAGGACGCGGGTCAGCAGGCGCTGCTCGACGACGCGGCGGCACACCTCGTCGCCGTGCACGCCCGGCAGGTCGCGGTCGAGGATCAGCACGTCGTACTCGCCGAGCTGGAGTTTGCGCAGCGCGGTCAGGCCGTCGGCCGCGACGTCGACGGCGAGCGCGTCGCGGCGCAGCCCCTCGGCGATCATCTCGGCCAGGAATTCCTCGTCCTCCACCAGCAGTACGCGCATGCCGCCCTGTGTACCTGAGAGTGACCTTTCGCCGGTGTAAGCGTCCCCGTTGAGAGAAACGAAACCCGGCTTCCCGCGAGCCTGTGCGCGTCAGTCACGCCGCATGTATGTAAGGGGAAGCCACATGAGGACCGCCCGTACGACCCGAACCCGCTCGGTGGCCGTCGCGTCAGCCTTCGCCGCACTCGCCCTGTTCGCCGGGGCCTGCTCGAACGACTCGGGCTCGGGTTCCGGCTCCGGCTCCGGCTCGGACAAGGGCTCGTCGGACAGCGCCGACGGCGGCAAGGGCGCCGACGCCGACAAGGCGTTCAAGGAGCGCGAGTGCCTGCGCAAGCACGGCCTCAAGGTGGCCGAGCCGAAGTCCGGCCAGGACGCCCGCGGCATCACCATCGGCGGCGACATGAGCAAGGAGAAGATGCAGGCCGCCATGAAGGACTGCGGCATGGGCGGCGGCTCCAAGGGCGGCGGCCCCTCGCAGGCCGACAAGGACAAGATGCTCAAGTACGCCCAGTGCATGCGCAAGAACGGCTTCAACATGCCCGACCCCAAGTTCGACGGCGGCGCGATGCAGGCCCAGCCCATGCCCAAGGGCGCCGAGGCCAAGAAGATGGAGAAGGCCGCCGAGGCGTGCAAGGGCATCGACGGATGAGGCGCCGCACCGCGGTCGTCGCCACCGTCGTCGCCCTGCTCGCCGTCACCGGCGGCGGGATAGCCGTCACCGCCCTCGCCGACGCGGGCGGCACGCAGGAGTCGGGCCACCGGGACGCGGGCCTGCCGCCCGCCACCGCCGACGTCGAGCGCGGCGACCTCAGCAGCGGCACCCAGGTCGACGGCACCCTCGGCTACGCCAAGGAGCGCAAGGTCAACGCAGGCACCACCGGCACCCTGACGTGGTGCGCCGGCACCGGCTCCACGATCGAGCGCGACGGCAGGCTCTACGAGGTGAACGGCGCCCCCGTCCGCCTCATGTACGGCACCGAGCCCATGTACCGCACGCTGAAGCCCGGCGCCAAGGGCAACGACGTGCGCCAGCTCGAAGAGAACCTGGTGGCGCTCGGGTACGGGGCCGGGCTCGCCGTCGACGACACGTACACCGACGGCACGGCGGCCGCCGTCAAGCTCTGGCAGAAGGCCCACGACCGCAAGCGGACCGGGCGCGTCGGACCCGAACAGATCTCCTTCCAGCCGTCCGCGGTCCGGGTGAAGTCCGCCGGGGCGACCGCGGGCGACCAGCTCGCGCCGGGCAAACCGGTGCTCTCGACGACCGGCTCCGAACGGGTCGTACGCATCGAGCTCGACGTGGCGGAGGGCGGCTCGGCGAAGAAGGGCACGAAGGTCACCGTCACGCTCCCCGACGGCACCACGGTCGACGGCAAGGTCGCCGCCGTCGGCAAGACCGCCAAGCCCGGCGACGACCCCAACGACAAGACCCCCAAGATCCCCGTCACCGTCACCTTCGACGACCCCGGCAAGGTCGACGGGTTCGACCAGTCCCCGGTCACCGTCAACCTCACCGGCGAGACCCGCGACAACGTCCTTTCCGTACCGGTCAACGCGCTCCTCGCGCTGCCCGGCGGCGGCTTCGGCGTCCAGGTCGTCGAGGGCGGCCGCACCCGCGACGTCAAGGTCAGGCTCGGCATGTTCGGGCAGGGCCGGGTCGAGGTCAGCGGCGACGGGCTGCGGGAGGGCGCGAAGGTCGGGGTGCCGAGAGTATGAACGGCTCCGAACTGCCCTCCTCTGTCGTTGAGTTGTGCGGCGTGACCAAGGAGTACCCGGGAGGCGTCGCCGCCCTCCGCGGCGTCGACCTCGCCGTCGCCGCCGGTGAACTGCTCGCCATCGTCGGCCCGTCCGGCTCCGGCAAGTCCACCCTCCTGCACATCGTCGGCACCCTCGACCGGCCCACCGCGGGCTCCGTCGCCATCGCCGGGCACGACGTCGCCGCGCTCACCGACCGCAGCCTCTCCGCGCTGCGCGCCCGGCACATCGGCTTCGTCTTCCAGGCGTTCCACCTGGTCCCCGGCATCAGCGCCCGCGACAACGTCGCCGAGGGCCTGCTCTACTCCGGCCTCTCGCGGGCCGAGCGGCGCCGCAGGGCCGCGTACGCCCTGGAGCGCGTCGGCCTCGCCGACCGCATGAAGCACCGCCCCCACGAGCTGTCCGGCGGCCAGAAACAGCGCGTCGCCATCGCCCGCGCGGTCGTCGGCGAACCCGATCTGCTGCTCGCCGACGAACCCACCGGCGCGCTCGACTCCGAATCCGGCGAGACCGTCATGGCCCTGCTGCACGACCTCAACGCGGAGGGCGCGACCATCGCCGTCATCACCCACGACACGGAGATCGCCGAACGGCTGCCCCGGCAGGTGCGGATCCGGGACGGCCAGGTCGTCGCGGACACGCGGGGCGCGGAGGTCGCGGCGTGACGGCCCGCAAGCGTGCGAAGGGGCGCGCCCTGAAGGCGGCGCGGCTGAGCCCCCGCGACGTCCTGCACGTCGGCTCCGCCGGGCTGCGCAGCCGCCCCGTACGGGTCGTCCTGTCCGCGCTCGGCATCGCCATCGGCATCGCGACGATGGTCGCCGTCGTCGGCATCTCGTCCTCCAGCAAGGCCCAACTCATGAGTGAACTCGACTCGTTGGGGACGAACATGCTCGTCGCCTCGCCGGGTGAGGCGATGTTCTCCGGCGAGAAGGTGACCCTGCCCGAGGACGCGGCAGGGCGGGCCGGGCGGGTCGAGGGGGTCGAGGACGTCGGCGCCACCGGTGACCTCGAACGCTCCGTACGGCGCAGCGAGAAGATCCCCGAGGACGAGACCGGCGGCATCGCGGTGCGGGCCGCCACGGAGGGGCTCCTGAAGGTGCTGCGCGGCGGGATGGCGCGCGGCGCCTGGTTCAACGCGGCGAACAGCCGCTACCCGTCGGTGGTCCTCGGCCACGTGGCGGCGAAGCGCCTCGGCATCACCTCGCCGGGGCAGCAGGTCTGGATCGACGACCGGTACTTCACCGTCATCGGCATCCTCGACCCGCTGCCGCTCGCCCCCGACATCGAACGCTCGGCGCTGACGGGCTGGGACGCGTCGAAGAAGCTGCTCGGCTTCGACGGGCACCCGACGTCGGTGTACGAACGCTCCACCGACGCCTCCGTGAACGACGTACGCAGGCTCCTCGCCCCGTCCATCGACCCGGAGAACCCGCGCAACGTCCAGGTCACCGACCCGTCGTCGGCGCTCCAGGCGAAGGCGGCGACGGAGGGCGCGTTCTCCACGCTGCTGCTCGGCCTCGGCGGCATCGCGCTCCTCGTGGGCGGGGTCGGCGTCGCCAACACCATGATCATCTCGGTCCTTGAGCGCCGCTACGAGATCGGCCTGCGCCGCTCACTCGGCGCGACCCGCGGCCAGATCCGCATCCAGTTCGTGACGGAGTCCCTGATGCTGTCGGGCCTCGGCGGCATCGCGGGCGTCGCACTGGGCGCGGCGGCGACGGCCGCGTACGCGGTCTCCGGCGACCTCCCGTGGGTCGTCCCGCCCTGGGCCATGGCGGGAGGCTTCGGCGCGACCCTGGCGATCGGCACGGTGGCGGGCCTGTACCCGGCGGTACGAGCGGCCCGCCTTTCACCGACGCTGGCGCTGCACGCGGCCTGACGCACTCCCGCGATGTGGCTCGGGAGATCAAGGCGACCCGAGGGACTCCGCCAAGTCCAGCGACGCGGCGACCCGCGCCGCCACGCTCTCCGCGTACGCCGCGTCGCCCCCGTCGAACTGCCCCCGCCCGGCCCCGCGCAGAAACGTCACCACACCCAGCGTCCGGGCCCGGCTGCGCAGCACGACACAGAGGGCGTGGACGGAGTCCTCGGGCCACTGCCGGGCCGCCGCCCACTCCCGTACCCGCTCCGGCGTGGCCGCCGTGCCCGCGCTGGCCCGCACCGACCCGGTGCGCTCCACGGACTGCGGCGCTGGGTGCCCCTCGGGGTAGCGCACCGGGATGCCCGCCATGGCGACGGGCAGGCAGGGCCCCGGCGGGCCCGCGGGCGTCGCGGCGGCCCGGACGAGGCGGACCGGCTTCTCACCGGCCAGCAGGTCGACCAGGGCGTGGTCGGCGAACCCGGCGAGGGCGAAGTCCAGCTGGACCGTGGCCGCCTCCGTCGGGTCCTCGCACTCGGCGGTGGCCCGCGCCGCCCGGTGCAACTGCTGCGAGCGGAACCGCAGCTGCGCGGCCACCCGCTCGGTCTGCCTGGCCTCCGTCACGTCGAAGAAGAGCCAGCCGACACCCAGCGGTACGGGCTCCTCGGCGAGCGGCGACGCGAGGCGCAGGAAACCGCTGCGCCAGCAGCGCCGCTCCACCCCGTCGTCCCGCCCCGCCCCGGCCCGTACCGACACCCACAGCTCGGCGGGGGCGGGCGGCGCCCCCTCGGCCAGTACGTGGGTCAGCGCGCTCTCCAGCTCCTCGACGCCCTGCCCGAGCAGGTCGGCGAGGGGACGCCCGAGGACGGCGGTGCGCCCGACCCCGAAGGCGCGTGCGGCGTATTCGTTCACGACGGCGGGCCGGAGGTCCGCGTCGACGAGGACGACGCCCCAGGTGGCGTTCTCGAAGAGCGCCTCGCTCAGGGCGATGGACCGTTCGAGGTCGATCTGGGCGTGCACCTCGCTGAAGGCGCAGTACATCCCCGCGGTCCTGCCGTCGCCGCCCCGCACGGACGCCGACTGCATCCGCACGAGTACTCGGCCGCCGTCCTTGGTCACCAGGGCGAACTCGTGCACCTGCCGACCGGGCGCGTCCATCGCCGCGAGGAGTCGCTCCCCGACCTCCGAGGCGTCCGCGGCCCGTACCGCCCAGCCGGTGAACCCCTGCCGCCCGACGGCCTCCGCCGCCGACCAGCCGAGAATCCGCTCGGCCTCGCGGTTCCAGTGCGTCACGACACCGTCGGCGTCGAACGCGCACAACGCCGCGTCCATCCCGTCGAGCAGCGCCGCGAGCAACTCGGCGCTGCCCGGCTCGGGCTCTTCGGGCCCCAGCTCGTCGGTAGTTCCGCTCTGCCGCGAAGCACTCACCTGGAACCCCCTGCAGGCCGTGTCCTCGTCCTCATGAGCCGCCTGTACTGCATGAGCTGCGCTGTCTTCCTGTACCGCACGTCTATGGCACGTCTATCGCACATCTACCGCACGTCAGATCATTCAACTGGAACGTGACGCACCCCACAGGTGGTTCCCGGAAAGTGACAGGGAAATCGTTGCCCGGGACCGCGCTCCGAAAAAACCGGTTGAGCGGATCCGCGCCTCTTCCTAGGGTGTTGAGCACTCGAAGAAAGGAGGGGATCCAGCAGTGATTTCATTGCGGACGCGAGAGGTGGCTGCGGGCTAGCGGCCTGCCACCACACCCAGTGCGGTGCCGGACCAGCGCGTGAGACGAGCGTGCAGCCGGCCCAAACCCAAGCAGTCACCCGACCCGCGAGCCGCCGGTACGTCCGGCCGGCTTCCTCCGCCCGGTTCGCCCGGCGCGGCAGGGACCACGGCTCGCGGGTCGCCTGCGTTCCCGGAGCGGGAGCGAGGGAGATCGGGGCGGGAGCGGGGGAGATCGGGGCGCTCAGCCCTTGCTCACCGCCGTGAGGATCTCCGGCAGGCGCCGCGCGAGGCGCGGGGCCGCGAGCCGGATGCCCAGCTCCGTGACCGCCGCGCCGTACGCCGTGCCCAGCGGGAGCAGCAGCCAGGTCCAGGAGGCCGCGCCCGAGGCGTGCAGCCAGATCGTGACGGCAAGGACCGGGGCGCACAGCAGGGCCGCGGCGACCATGCCGCCGAGGATGGAGATCCAGGCGAGCCCCGCCTGGCCGGGCGCCACGTTCTTGTAGCCCTCCTGCGGGATCGAGTACGGGAAGCGCGTCGAGGACCACGCGCCGGTGGCCAGCATCGCGCCGAGCAGCGCGAAGGAGAGGCCGAGGACCTCCGGCAGGGCCGGCCAGTCGCCGAGCATCGCCGTCGTCACACCGGTGACGAGGGTGGCGTACGGGAGGGTGATGAGCAGCAGCGCGAAGGCCCGGCCGCGCAGCTCCACGTACGCGTCGCGCGGCGACGAGATCGTCATCGCCACCATCCAGAACGCCGATGTGTCCTGGCCGAACTGGTTGTACATCAGGACCCCGAGCATCCCCGCCGCGAAGCACGCGAAGTAGACGGTTCCGGTGCCCTGGAGGGCGTTGAAGACCGGCACGATCAGGCCGATGGCCAGGGACGTCACCCAGGCCGCCTTGGTCTTCGGGTCGCGCCAGACGTAGCGCAGGCTGCGCTCCATGACCGTGCCGGTGCGGCCGGAGGGGAGGACTCCGGCGAGGGCGCCCGAGGTGCGCGACGTGCCCTTGTCCGGCGCGGCGGCCGCGAGCGTCGAGCCGTCCGGCGTCGTCATCAGGCGGGTCAGGCTGCGCTGCCAGAGCGCGAGAAGGGCCGCGAGAGCCGCGGCGCAGAGCACGAGTTGGGCCGCTGCCCTGGCGTACGCGCCGTCGCTCACCGAGTCCACCGCCCCGAGCGCCGCGGCGGGCGGGAGCCAGCGGACGACGTCCGCCGCCGGGTCGAGCGTGTCGAGCCCCGACGAACCGAGCTTCTGCGCGCCGAAGTTGACGACCTGCGCGCCGACCGCGATGACCAGGCCGCTCAGGACCGCGAGGTCGCGCCCCTTGCGGCTGGTGAGGAGGCGGATGTTGGCGGCGGCGACCGCACGGGCAAGGGCCACGCACACCAGGAGGGTGAGGACGACGGCGAGAACCCCGGTGACGGCCGCCGCCGCGCCGTGGGCCAGGGCGACCGCCGCGCCCACCGCGAGGCAGAGCGTGAACAGCGGACCGATGCCCACGAGGGACGCGACGAGCAGCGCCCGCACGAGTGGGCGGGGCCGCAGCGGCAGCATCACCAGGCGCGTCGCGTCGAGGGTCTCGTCGCCGCTGGGGAAGAAGAGCGGCATGACGGCCCAGCCGAGCGCGAGCACCGCGGTGAGCAGGACGCAGACGATGGCGGCGTGGGTGTTGCCGCGCAGCGCGACGAGGCCGAGGAGCTGGAGGGCCGTGCAGAGGAGCGCGAGGGCGACGGAGGCGATGTACGCGGCGCGGCGGCCCGCGGACTGGCGCAGGCCGTTGCGCAGGAGGGACAGCTTCAGGCGTACGAAGACCCGCGTGACGCCCCTCGGAGGGGGAGCCGGAGAGGCGGCGGGGGCCGGGGCGCCCGGCAGGGGCAGGGGCGCGGTCACCGTGCGCCGCCGCCCAGCCAGTCCAGGTCGGAGCCGGTGTCGCGGCGGCCCGCCCCGACGAGTTCGAGGAACGCCTGCTGCAGGGAGGGCGCCGCGCCCCGTACCTCCGCGAGGGTGCCGTGGGCGCGGATGCGTCCCGCCGCCATGACGGCGACCCAGTCGCAGAGCGACTCGACGAGCTCCATGACGTGGGAGGAGAAGACGACGGTGGCGCCGGACGCGGTGTAGCGCTCGAGGACGCCGCGGATGGTCTGGGCGGAGACGGGGTCCACGCCCTCGAACGGCTCGTCGAGGAAGAGGACTTCGGGGTTGTGGAGGAGGGCGGCGGCGAGGCCGGTCTTCTTGCGCATGCCGGTCGAGTAGTCGACGACGAGTTTGTGCTGGGCGCCCGCGAGGTCGAGTACGTCGAGGAGCTGGGTGGCGCGCTTGTCGACCTCGGCGCCGGGCAGGCCGCGCAGCCTGCCGGTGTACGCGAGGAGTTCGCGGCCCGAGAGCCGCTCGAAGAGGCGCAGGCCCTCGGGGAGCACGCCGATGCGGGCCTTGACCTCGACGGGGTCGCGCCACACGTCGTGGCCGACGACCTCGACGGTGCCCTGGTCGGGCCTGAGCAGGCCGGTGACCATGGAGAGCGTGGTGGTCTTGCCCGCACCGTTGGGGCCGACCAGACCGATGAACTTGCCCGCGGGGAGCGTGAGATCGATCCCGGCCACCGCCGCCTGTCCGCCGAATCGCTTCCAGAGCCCCTGGACCCGTACCGCCGCCTCGGTCACCGTGCCGCCCTCCGCCGCTCTCCGCCGCTTTCGTCGTGTCCGCACGATACGACGGCGGTGGCTGCCGCGGGCTCAGCCGCTCATGCGGCGGCTCAGCGGCGCGCTTCCCTGCCGGACGCGTAGGCAAGCGGCGAGATGATCTCTTCCGCGTCCGGCAGCCAGCGGTTGGCGGCGGTGGGGCGGCAGGCCCACTGGACGGCGCCGATGGCGCCGAAGCGGGTCGGGGGAGCGGCTACGTAGGTGCCCTCGCCGAAGCAGATCAGGTCGATGGCGGCGGGCGGCCAGCCCAGCTTGCGGACGAGGTCGGGGACCTTGGCGGCGGCGCCCGGCAGCACGAAGAACTGCATGCGCCGGTCGGGGGTGCAGGTCACGGGGCCGAGCGTGAGCTCCATCCGCTCCATGCGGGCGAGCGCGAGGAACCCGGCGGTCTCGGGCACGTCGATCGCGTCGAAGGTGCGCCCGGTGGGGAGCAGGATCGAGGCGTTGCCCTGCTTCTGCCAGAGCCGGCGGGCCACGGTCGCACTGCCGGTGGCCTGGGTCGCCCAGTCCTCGCGGGCGGGGTGCGCGCCGGGCGCGTCGCATCCGGTCTCGCCGCACGAGCACCGCTCGACGCCCTCGACGGACTCGAGCCAGGTCCCGGGGACCACGTCCCAGTGCCGCTCCTCCGCATATCGCACGGCCGTGTCAAGCAAGGCTTCGCCGCGCTGCTTCGGGATCTGCGCGGCTGACGTGACTCCGATGGTCTCTTCCACGGAGTTCTCAACTCCCCGTGCCACCTCGGGTTACGGGCGCACGCGAGGGCGGGGGAGGAGCATCGATCCTGCGAGTGGGGCGCATGGGTGCACGGGTGGGGGCGCGCATGGGGATTGGCTTCCGGGGGCGGGTAGCCACGTCAAGGGCAATCAGAGGAGGCCTCGGAGGAAGCCCGCGGGCCGGGAGGTCCGCACGGAGGCCCAGGTCCGCACAGAGGTTCGTGCAGATTCGCATTTGTAGTTCTTAATGGCTTCTTTTGCTTCTTTTGTGGCGCATCTTCGCCTTGTCCCAAGGGCATTGATCATCGTGCGGCGGTCCACGGCGGCCGTCCGTTCCGATGGTCCCGGTGCACACAGGGGGTACGCCATGGCCGCAAGGCCGCTCGTCGCGCGACAGCCCAACGAAAGGCTGCAGGCGCTCATTCAGGAGGCCGGCTGCTCCAACGCCGGACTCGCCCGCCGGGTCAACATGTGCGGCGCTGAGCACGGTGTCGACCTGCGCTACGACAAGACGTCCGTGGCCCGCTGGCTGCGCGGTCAGCAGCCGCGCGGGCGGGCGCCCGGCATCATCGCGGAGGCGCTCGGCCGCAAGCTGGGCCGCACCGTCACCATCGACGAGATCGGCATGGCGAACGGCAAGAACCTCGCCTCCGGCGTGGGACTGCAGTTCTCGCCGACCGTTCTCGGCGCCATCGAGCAGGTCTGTGAGCTGTGGCGCAGCGACGTGGGCCGGCGTGACTTCCTCTCCGGCTCGTCCGTGGCCGCGTCCGCGCTCGTCGAGCCGAGCCGCGACTGGCTGATCTCCTCGCCGGACTCGCAGGTCGGGCGGTCCGCGGGGCCGCGCGTCGGCATGTCGGACGTGGCGGCGGTCAAGGCGATGACGGAGGCGCTGACGCAGCTGGACCACCAGTTCGGCAGCGGCCATGTGCGGCCGGTCGTCGTGCACTACCTCAACTCCGTGGTCTCCGGGCTCCTCGCGGGCTCCTACCGGGAGGCGGTCGGGCGCGAACTCTTCGCCGCGGTGGCGCGGCTGACCGAGCTCGCGGGATACATGGCTGTCGACACGGGGCAGCCGGGCCTCGCCCAGCGCTATTACATCCAGGCGCTCCGGCTCGCCCAGGCGGCGGGCGACCGCGGGTACGGCGGGTACGTACTCGCCGCGTCGATGAGCCATCTCGCCGCCCAGCTCGGGAACCCGCGCGAGATCGCGCAGTTGGCGCGGGCCGCCCAGGAGGGGACGCGCGGGCGGGTCACGCCCCGCGCGCAGGCGATGTTCTACGCGGCGGAGGCGCGCGGGCACGCGCTCCTCGGCGACGCGCGGGCCACGCAGGTGGTGGCGGGCCGGGCGGTCGAGGCGATGGACCAGGCGTCCGGAGGCTCCGATTCCGGCGACGACCCCGTGTGGATCCGGCACTTCGACCACGCGTATCTGGCCGATGAAATGGCGCATTGTCACCGGGACTTGGGGCAGGCCGACGCGGCGGCGCGCAGCGCTCAGGAGTCCCTGGACGGCCACCCCGAGTCTCGGGCGCGGCGGCGGGCGATCGGTCTCGTCCTGCTGGCCACGGCGCAGGTGCAGCGGCGCGAGGTGGAACAGGCCTGCCATACGGGCCTGAAAGCCGTCGAACTGCTCGGCACGCTGCGGTCGAACCGCGGCGCGGAGTACCTGGAGGACTTCCAGGAGCGCCTTGAGCCCTACCGGGAGGAGCCGGTGGTACGGGAGTTCGGGGCGCGCCTCGACGTCCGGGCGGCGTGACGAATTCGCGGATCCGCCCCTGAACAGCGTCTGGGCAGGCGGTTCTGTTACTGCCGCCGCCCGGCGGAGATCGGCGTTCTGAGCTGCGTGGCAGAGGGATGTGGCGACCCGGTAGCGTGACCCGACGGTTCCGTAGGTCCCCCATATGTAGGAGTCCCGGTGACGCAGCAGAGCGGTCAGGGCGCTGCTTCCTCCGATCCGCAGCAGCCTGCGGCCCGGCCCGCCCACGAGGGCGTCGTGCTGCCCGCGGACGGCAGTGAGCCGCTGTTCCCCGGCACCGCGGGCCGGCACAGCGCCCCGGCGGGCGGCAGCCCGTGGGGCGAGCCCTGGGGGCCCGAGACGGCCGGACCGCCGCCGCCCGGCCAGGGCCAGGAGTGGGGCGCACCGCCCCAGCAGACCCCCGCCCAGCCGCTCCCCGCGGAGGGCACCGCACCCGACCCCGCGCAGGGCTACGGCCAGCAGGCGTACGGCGGCCAGGGTCACGGGCAGCAGGGGTACGGGCAGCAGGGGTACGGGGACCAGAGTTACGACGGCCAAGGCGGTCCGGGCTACGGGCAGCAGGGTTACGGCGGCCAGAGTTACGGGGGCCAGGGCTACGGAGGCCAGGCGTACGGCGCGGCGCAGCAGCCCGGGTACGCCACCGGTCAGCCGGGTCAGCCGGGTCAGCAAGGCCAGCCGGGTCAGGGGCAGCAGGGCTACCCGGCCCAGCAGGGCTTCCCGGCCCAGCAGGGCTATCCGGCCCAGCAGGGCTTCCCGGCCCAGCAGGGCTATCCGGCTCCGCAGAGCTACCCGGGCCCGCAGGCCCAGCCCGGCCACGGCTCGCACCGCGCGCACGCCGCCCAGGGCGACCCCTCCTACGGCGGTCAGCCGGGCCAGGGCGCGCACGGGGCGCAGGCGGCGCACGGCTCCCACGCTGCGCCGCAGCAGGTGCACGGCGCCCATGCCGCGCCGCCTTCGAGACCGG
This sequence comes from Streptomyces sp. NPDC046465, assembly GCF_040646035.1. Lineage (NCBI taxonomy): Bacteria > Bacillati > Actinomycetota > Actinomycetes > Kitasatosporales > Streptomycetaceae > Streptomyces > Streptomyces sp. NPDC046465. The sequence continues at coordinate 72,860 of NZ_JBEYZK010000007.1, read as the reverse complement.
GCGCGCACGCCGCGCCACAGACCGGGCAGGCCCTGCCGCCCGCCGCGCCGAGGCAGGCGCAGGAGCTGCCCGCCGCCGTGACCGCCCCGCAGAGCATGCCGCTGCCGCCCGTCGCCGCGCCGGGCGCACCGTCCGACAGCGAGGCCACGCAGTACATCGCCCCGGTGCCCGCGGCCCCGTCCGCCGCGGACGAGGGGGCGACGCAGTACATACCCCCGGTGGCCCCCGGCGCCCTGCCGCCCGAGGCCCCCGCCGCCGACGCCACCCAGTTCCTTGGCCGCACAGGTACGCCCATGCCCGGCGCCATGCCAGGAGCCATGCCCGGCGCGACGTCGGACAGCGACCCCACTCAGTTCATAGCCCCCATACCGGGCGGAAACGCCCCCGCAGGCCACGGCTCAACGGGCCACGGCGCCCCGCCCGAGCCCGCCACCGCGCCCTTCGGCATCCGCCCCGGCGCCCCCGGCGACCGGCAGCCGCCCGCCGAGTTCGACAGCCTCTTCCGCACCGAGCCGGAATCCGAAGGCCCCGCCTCCACCCAGCAGATGCCCCGCGTCCAGGCCGAGGGCCCCGTGCCCGCGCCCCTGCCCGAGCCCGGCGGCAGCGGTCGCGGCGGCGGTCGGCGCGGCGGCGGCACCGGCTCGAAGGTGCCGCTGATCGCCGCCGTCGGCGTCGGTATCGCCGTGCTCGGCATCGGGGCGGGCGCCCTCCTCAGCTCGGGCGGCGGTGACGACGACAAGGAGGACGACGGCCAGACGGTCTCCGCGTCCTCCGAGCCCGACGACCGGCCCTCGCCGACCGCCGACCCCGTCAAGGACCAGGCCGTCGCCCTGGACAAGCTCCTGGCCGACAGCAACAACAGCCGTGACACGGTGATCGCCGCCGTACGCAACGTCGGGAAGTGCCAGAACCTCGGCCAGTCGGCGAAGGACCTGCGCGGTGCGGCCAGGCAGCGGGACGGTCTCGTCACCCGGCTCGCCGCCCTCAAGGTCGACAAGCTCCCCGCCAACGACCAGCTGACCGCCTCCCTCAACAGGGCCTGGAAGGCCTCGGCCGCGGCCGACAACCACTACGCGGCCTGGGCGGGCCAGGTGAGCGGCAAGAAGGGCTGCCACAAGGGCCGCGCCCGCAACACCTCGCAGGCCGCGGCGGGCAACAAACAGAGCGGCGCGGCGACGACCGCGAAGGAGCAGGCCGCGAACCACTGGAACGCGATCGCCCGCAAGTACGGCCTGACCGAGCGCAACAGGACCCAGCTCTGATCGGTGGGAAGGGCCCTTGTGAAAGGGTCCTCAGACCGTCTGCTCCAGCGTCTTCTCCACGTTCACGAACCCCCGGCGCGCCGGGACGAGCCGCCCGTCCCGCACCACCTGGAACGTGACGCCCGAGTTGATCAGGCGCGGGAACTCGCTGGCCGCGAGCAGGTCCTCGAAGCGCCAGCTCAGCGGCGGGGTGAGGCCACCCGTGTCGACCCGCAGGCCGCCGTCGAGGGCGCGGCGCAGCGTGCGCGACGAGACCTCGCCGTCGAGCGACTCGACGACCTGCTTCAGGACGGTGTACGCGATCCACGTCGTCTGGACGCCCGCGTCCGCGGGGTCGACCCGGTTGTCGCCGAACGCCTGCTCGCGGATGACCTCCCGCATCTGCGACCACCGGGGGTCGCCCGTCGCGGGGTACCAGCCGGTGACGTACGCCCCTTCGTAGGGGCCGCTCGCGCCGCCGGTGCGGTCGATGAGGGACTGGTCGACGCTGCCGAGCACCGAGGAGATCCGGACCGGCGGATAGTCGTCCTTGGTGCGGCGGAACGAGTCGTAGAAGGTGTCCGTGCGCGCCCCGAGCGCGGCCGTCACACAGCCGTCGTCGGAGCCCGCGGACTTCAGGGCCTGCTCGGCCTGCGGGGTGAGGTCGGTGCCGTCCTCGGGGGCCCGGATGTCGGCGACGGGCCTGTGGTGGCCGTCGGCGAGGCCCTGGTTGAGGAGTTTGGGCAGCTCGTCACCGGCGAGGGTGTCGGGGCGTACGAGGGAGACGCGGGCGCAGCGGGCGGCGAGCTGTCGGCCGTTGCCTGCGAGCAGGGCCGGTTCGCCGCCGTTGACCGGGTAGGAGAGCGGGCTGCTGAACTCGTCGTCGGTGATGCCGTAGCCCCCGATGTAGGGGATCCCCGCGCCCTCCAGCGGGGCGAGGAAGGAGCTGCCGTGCTGGCTGTACGCGCCGACGACCGCCGCCACGTCGTTGTCGACCGCCTCGCGCGCGCAGTCGGCGGCGCCCACCGTGTCGTTGTGGTCGTTGCAGGTGAGGACCTTCAGCTCGTGGCCGTTCAGGCCGCCGTGCGCGTTGACCCAGCGCGCGTAGGCCTGCGCCATGGCGGGGACGCCCGGCTTGTTGGTGGCCTTGGTCTTCTCGGGCGCCCAGGTCATGACGGTGATCGGGTCATCCCTGGAACCCCCCGTGGTGCCAGGGATGACCCCGCAACCGGATATCAGGGACGTACACGCCGCCGCGGCGGCCGCGGAGAGCAGAGCGGTTCGGGTGGGGCGGGGGAGGGGAGTGCGTCGCCAGCCGGTCATGTCCCTGCACGATTCCGTCGCGCGGCCAACCGTGGAGTGACTCGTCTTCAACGGACAGTGACATGACGGTGAACGGGCGGGGTCCGGTTCGCGTGCGCGGGGTGGGAACGTACGATCCATGACCGTGCAAGGTTCGGAGAAGTCTTCCCGTCGCGGCCGTCGCTCCAGCACCATGGGCGGTATGCCGACCAACGACATGCCGTGGTGGCGCTGGCGCAGCAACGTGCGCTCGGCGCTGCACATGCTCTCCGACCCCGAATTCCAGCGGGAGTGCTGGCTCGCGGGGCGTGATGAGTACGGGGACGTGACCGATGCCGTGTATCGCCTCGTCGAGGACACCTGGCTCGACAACTGGTCCGCCGAGAAGTACGTGGGCACGATCTTCCGCGACCCGCAGGAGGCGGCCCTCGTCGACACGGCCGTGCTGCGGGTCCTGCGGATCATGCACGAGGTCGGCCCCGACGCGCTGGTCTCCGTCTATCTGCGGCACCCCGGGTGGCCCGAGGCCGTCCACGCGGCGCGCGACGCGCACGTACGCCTCGCGGCGGGCGACGGGGAGGACCCGGACGAGCCGCCGAGAACCCTCGAAGTGCTGCGGATCCTGACGCGCTCCGCCTGAGAGCCGGAGCCTGTCCACGGACCCCCGCCCGCGCGCCGGTCCGACGGGCGGGACGATTGCCCTGGGCGGTGTCCGCTGTGGGAACCTTGGCCGCATGAACGAGCAGTCCGCCGCCCCCGCCGCCCCCGTTGAGCAGTACGTCCTCACCCTCTCCTGCCCCGACAAGCAGGGCATCGTGCACGCCGTGTCGAGCTACCTCTTCATGACCGGCTGCAACATCGAGGACAGTCAGCAGTTCGGCGACCACGACACCGGACTGTTCTTCATGCGCGTGCACTTCTCCGCCGAGGCGCCGGTGACCGTCGACAAGCTGCGGGCGAGCTTCGCCGCCATCGGCGACTCCTTCCGCATGGACTGGCAGATCCACCGCGCCGAGGACCGGATGCGGGTCGTGCTGCTCGTGTCGAAGTTCGGGCACTGCCTGAACGACCTGCTGTTCCGCTCCCGGATCGGCGCGCTGCCCGTGGAGATCGCCGCGGTCGTCTCCAACCACACGGACTTCGCCGAGCTCGTCGCCTCGTACGACATCCCCTTCCACCACATCCCGGTGACGAAGGAGAACAAGCCGGAGGCCGAGGCGCACCTCCTTGAGGTCGTGCGCTCCCTCGACGTGGAGCTGGTCGTCCTCGCCCGCTACATGCAGGTCCTCTCGGACGACCTGTGCAAGGAGCTGAGCGGGCGGATCATCAACATCCACCACTCGTTCCTGCCGAGCTTCAAGGGCGCGAAGCCGTACCACCAGGCGCACGCGCGCGGTGTGAAGCTGATCGGCGCCACCGCGCACTACGTGACCGCCGACCTCGACGAGGGGCCGATCATCGAGCAGGAGGTCGAGCGGGTAGGCCACGGCGTCACCCCCGACCAGCTGGTCGCGATCGGCCGTGACGTGGAGTGCCAGGCGCTCGCGCGGGCCGTGAAGTGGCACGCGGAGCGCCGCATCCTCCTCAACGGCCGCCGTACGGTCGTCTTCGCCTGACCCCGCCACCTGCATCCGGCTCCTACATCCGGCTCAGCGAGGCCGCCGCGGACAGCACGTCGCGGATGGCCTCGCGGTCGCCGTCCTGACCCGCGGCCGCCTCCTGGGGCGAGACGTGGCCCGCGGCCAGGCGGCAGAACTCGACGCCGTCGAGCGCCACATGGGCCACCTCGTGCTCGGGAGAGGCGACCGCCGCGGGGGAGTCGAGCGGGATGAGCCACTCGCCGCCGCCGAGCCCCTCGATCTCCAGGCGCAGGCTGCGGCCCGGCGCCCCCGCCGCGACCAGTCGGCGGACGGGCGATGCGAGGCCGGAGCGGCGGCGTCCGGCGAGTGTGCCGGGGAGCATCCGCGCGGCGAGGTCGATCATGTGGTGGAGGTGCCGGGGCGAGGGCGGCGCGTACGGGTAGTCCACGGCGTGGGCGATGTCGCCCGCGTGGATCCAGCACTCGAAGGCGCGGTCCACCATCGCGTCCCGCAGCGGGAGCTCGACCGTCCGGCGCGCCTCGGGGCCCGTGCCGACGCCCGGCACGGCCACCGTGCCGTACGGCACCGGGAGCCGCCCCGAGCCGTCACCGGCGAACGAGACCGTGCGGATCAGCTCGTGCGTCTGATCGCGCCAGGGGGTGCGCACCGCGCGGGTGGGCGGGAAGTACGAGGCGCGCCAGTACGCCTCGGTGCGGTGGTCCGGGTCCTGCTCCACCCTGACGTCGGTGCCGAGCGGGTCGTCGAGGCCGAGGGCGAGCCCGACCATGCCGTCGACCGCGAGCAGATGCGCGATGACCCCGGCCACGGTGGTCTTCCTGCTGACAGGGCCGTCCTCGTCGAACCAGCGAAGGCGCACAGGGGCGTGCCACTCCGCGTCGCCGATGTCCTGCAGCAGGGCGTCCAGGCGGGCGGTCTCCGCGTCGTAGGGAACGGCCCACTCGGGCACCGGGATACGCGGCGGGCGGCGGCCCAGGCAGCTCTCCAGGACGCGGGTGCGCAGGCCCGGATCGAGGTCGAGGCTCTCTTCGGAGTGGAGCAGGCCGACGGCGTCGCGCAGCCGCAGGGCCTCGTCGGCGCAGGGCCCGCAGTCGCCCAGGTGTTCCTCGACGGCGGTGGCTTCCTCGGCGGAGCAGGCGGAGAGGGCCCAGGCGCCGAGGAGGGACTTCAGGACGCGGTGTTCCAGGAGGAGCGGGGCCGGGGGCGGGTCGGGCACGGGGCGGCCGGTGTCCTCTATGGAGGAACGCGGCATCGGTATGCGCGGGGTGGCCTCGGTCTCGTGCGGCTCGCCCTCGGTGCCGTCGTCCGGGCGGTCGGCGCCGGTCACAGCGCTGTCCCGGTGCTGCGGGCGGCGCCCGCCGACGGGTCGCCGGTGTCGTTGGCCGTGGACAGGAGCTGCAGGCCGAGGCGGAGCCTGCGGCGGGCCTCGTCCTCGGTGACGCCGAGGTCGGTGGCCGTCTGGCGGTAGTCGCGCCGCTGGAAGTACGCGAGTTCGAGGGCGGCCCGCAGCGGGGTGGGCATGGCGGTGACGATGTAGTCCGCGCGGGCCGCCGCGGAGGCGCGGAGCACCTTGCGCTCCAGCTCCTCCTGCGTGCCCTCGCCGCCGCGGGCGAGCGCGGCGGACTCGGTCTGGCGGAGCCTGCGGACGGCGTGCCGGTGGGTGAGCGTGGCGATCCAGGAGCGCAGCGGGCCCTGCCGGGGGTCGTACGCGTCGGGGTTCTCCCAGACGTGGGTGAAGACTTCGCGAGTGATGCGGTCGGCGGCGAGCTCGTCGTCGAGGACGCGGTGGGCGAGGCTGTGCACGAGCGAGGCGAAGCGGTCGTAGAGCTCGCCGAGTGCGGCGGCCTCTCCGTGCGCGAGCCGCTGCTGCATCCGGCGGTCCCAGCGCCGCGGCGCGTCCTTGGGCATGCGGCCCCCTCGTGCGCTTGCCTCGTACTGCCTACTCCGACTACTCCGACGGTACTTCCCGTTCGTCGTTTCGCGTCCTCGGCTCCCCTTCGAATGTAGTCGGCCGCGCTGGAGGAACGCTCTCGTTTGCGGCAAAGCGGGCCCCTTGCCGGAGGCCGGATGATATTGACGAGGGTTTGCTGGTGTTTCATGAGGGGAGTGGTGGGGCAGCCGAAGCAGAACGAAACGTAGGAACTGCTTCCGGTTAGCTCCGGAACGACTGACAGGCAGGGCAGGGCGAGCGAGAGGCGTGACGCGTGACGCTCCAGGTGACGGTGGGCGAGCAGGACGGCTGGTCCGTGCTGTGCGTCTCCGGTGAGATGGACCTGCTGACCTCGCCCGTGGTGCGCCAGCGCGTGCACGAGGCCGTGGCCGACGGCCGCCGTCGTATCGTGCTCGACCTCTCCGAAGTGCTGTTCTGCGACTCCAGCGGCGTCGGCGTGCTGATCGCCACGCGCCGGCTGATCCGTTCCTTCCAGGGCCACCTGCGGCTGATACTGCCCGCGAAGGGCGCCGAGGACGGCTCGCACGTCAACCGCGTCCTCGCGGCCCTCGGCGTGCGCCGCCTCTTCGAGGTCTTCCCCGACGTACCGGCGGCCCTTGAGGACGGGGCGACCCCGCTGTCGGCCTAGGGCCGCCTGTCCCGGCTCATGCGACGTGCGCATCCCCTCGCGGTCGTCGTCGTGGGTGAGCAACTCCACACGGAACAGCGCCTCCTGGGCCTCGGACCGCATCTCGTAGGACCGGAAGCGCGACTCCTCGCTCTCCTCGTGACGGCCCTCGGTCCTGCTGAACCAGCGGTCGACGATGGCGGACAGTGCAGCACATCACGTGTGTGCCACACCCTTGTCCCGGAATTCCGGCGGTCTTGACACAAGCATCGCTTTCCCGTCTCCGGGCACTCGTGACGACGTACGCTCGCTGCCGGGGAACAGCCCCGGAGCATGCACCCAACCGCGGAAGTGAGGCGGCCCGAAGATCATGGACAGTGCCGAGTACGAGCGTAGGATCGCGGCCCGGTTCGCCACCTTCGACCAGGATGGCAACGGATACATCTCCCGTGAGGACTTCAGCACGGCGGCGGCCGCCCTGTGCACGGAGTTCGGCGCGACGGCGCGGTCCGAGCAGGGGCAGGCCCTCTACATCGGGGCCGAGGCGTTCTGGCAGGGCATGGCCGGGATCGCGGACCGAGACGGGGACCAGCGGATCACCCGGGACGAGTTCGTGGGCGGCGCGGTGAAGCGGCTGCGGGACAACCCCGACCGGTTCGCCGAGATCGCCCGGCCGTTCCTGCACGCGGTGATCGGTGTCGCGGGCGCCGACGCCACGGTGCCCCCGGACGCGGCCGGGCGCGCGCTCAGGGCGCTGGGCGTGCCCGAGGACGTCGCGACGGAGGTGGCCGCCGCCCTGGACGCGGACGGCGACGGCCGGGTCACGGAGCAGGAGATCGTGCAGGCCTTCGCGCAGTACTTCACGGTCCCCGAGTAGGGCGTACGGGCGGCGGCGCGCGACAGCCGCGCCGGTCGCGCCGGTCGCGTCAGTCCGAGAAGCGCTCGCGCAGCTTGTACTTGAGGACCTTGCGCAGCGTCTCGTTGCGGGGAAGCGCCTCGACCAGCTCCAGCTGTTCCGGCAGCTTGTAGGTGGCGAGGCCTTCCCCGCGCAGGTACGAGGTGACGGCCGTCAGCGTCAACGTACCCGTGCCCGCACGTGGTTCGACCACCGCGCAGACCCGCTCCCCGCGCTCGGGGTCGGGCAGGCCCACGACCGCGGCCTCGCCCACGGCCGGATGCTGGTGGAGCAGGTCCTCGATCTCCTTGGCGGAGATGTTCTCGCCCTTGCGGATGATGATGTCCTTCGCCCGCCCGGTGAGCACCAGATGGCCGCTCTTCCTGAGGTGGCCGAGGTCCCCGGTGATCAGGAACCCGTCGGCGTCGAAGACGGCCGCGCTCTGCACCGGGTCCAGGTAGCCCCGGCAGACCGCCTCCCCGCGCAGCCGCACCTCGCCGTCCGTGTCGGGCGGCAGTACCGTGCCGTCCGCGTCGGTGACGCGGATCTCCATGCCCTCCGGCGGCAGCCCCTCGGTCGTCGCGAGGTTCTCGGCGGTGTCGTCAGGGGCGCCCATGGTGATCATCGGCACCTCGGTCATGCCGTACCCGTGGGTGAGCTGACAGCCCATCTCGCGCACCACCGCGTGGTAGACCTCCGGCGGCTTGGGCGCGCCGCCGCCCGCGAGCAGGCGCAGGGTCGGTATGAGCCGCTGCCCCTCGGCCAGTTGGCGCTGTTCGGTGAGGAACATCGAGTAGAACGCCGTCGAGCCGCCCGCCACGGTCACGCCGTGCCGCCGGTAGCCGTCGAGGGCGGCGGGCAGCGCGAAGTGCTCGAACATGACCGCGGGGAATCCGTAGAGCAGCAGCATGACGGTGTAGTCGGGCCCTGCGATGTGCGCGAAGGGGAACGCCATCGAGCCGACGTCCGACTCCGTCAGGTGCAGGGCGTGCGCCAGGCACGAGCCGCCCGCGATCAGTGAACGGTCCGTGTGGAGCACGCCCTTGGGGTCGGACGTGGTGCCCGAGGTCCAGTAGATCCAGCGCACGGACGTCCCGTCGGAGGGCGGCGGGGGCAGCACGGACGGGTCGCCGTCGGGCAGTGAGTCGTACGCCTCGAAAACCTCGAACTCTTCTCCCGCACCGAGCCGGTGGGCCATCTCCATGTGGTCGAAGCCGCGCCAGACGCCGGGCACGGCGAGGAACTCCGCCTTCGACTCGCGCAGTGCGAAGCCGACTTCGCGGTCGCGGTGGAAGGGGATGAGCGGCGACTGGACGGCGCCGATGCGGGCGAGCGCGAAGGAGAGCAGGGCCGTCTCGATGCGGGTGGGCAGCTGCCAGGCGACGACGGTGCCGGGCCGCACCCCCATGGCGTGCAGACCGGCGGCGACGCGCTCGGCGCGGTCGTGCAGCTCGCCGAAGGTGAGGGTGCGGTCGTCGGCGGGGTGGGCACCGGCCTGGAGGAGCACGGGCCGTTCGGGGGTGAGGGCGGCGCGGCGTGCGATCAGTTCCCAGAGCGTGCGGGACTCACCCAGTTCGTACGCGGTCTCGTGGCGCACGGTCCTCATGCGATCCCCTCCCGGCCCGGAAAATTGGAACTGACGCCGCGTCAGATCGTGTCGAGAGCGTAAGCCCCGGCGCCTTGTCGGTCCAGGGGCGCGGGGCTAGCCTGCCGCCTGACGTGCCATCAGATGTGACCACCGAGGCCGGAGGGGACGCGCCGCATGGACCTCACGTACACCGAAGAGGAGGAGGCCTTCCGGGCCGGGTTGCGCGAGTGGCTCACCGGAGTGCTGCCCGAACTCCCCGCCAAGCCGTCACCCCAGGACTGGCCGGGACGCCGCGCCTACGACACCGGGTGGCAGCGCCTGCTGCACGACGCGGGCTACGGAGAGGTGCACTGGGACGCGTCCCCGACGCAGCGACTCATCTTCCTGGAGGAGACGGAGAAGGCGGGCGCGCCCTACGTGGGCGCCAACTTCGTGGGCCTGCTGCACGCGGGCCCGACCATCGCCTCCGAAGGCACCCCCGCACAGCGCGAGCGGTGGCTGCCGCCCGTCCTGCGCGGCGACGAGGTCTGGTGCCAGGGGTTCAGCGAGCCCGACGCCGGGTCCGACCTCGCGTCGCTGCGCACGCGCGCGTGGCGCGACGGCGACCACTATGTGGTGAGCGGGTCCAAGATCTGGACCTCGCACGCCGAGGTCGCCGACTGGTGCGAGCTCCTGGTGCGTACGACGCCGGTGAGCGAGGCGGTGCCCAAGCACCGGGGCATCACGTGGCTCGCGATGCCGATGGACGCCCCGGGGATCACGGTGCAGCCGCTGCGCACCCTCGCCGGGTCCACGGAGTTCGCGGAGATGTTCCTCGACGAGGTGCGGGTCCCGGTCGCCCACCGCGTGGGCGACGAGAACGACGGCTGGCGCGTGACGATGGTGACCCTGTCGTACGAGCGGGGCACCGCCTTCGTGGGGGAGGTGGTGGCCTGCCGACGGGTCCTCGGAGAGCTGGCCCGCGAGGCCCGCGGGAACGGCCGCTGGGACGATCCGGCGCTGCGGCGCAGGCTGGGCCGCCTGAACGCCGAGTTCTCGGCGCTGTGGCGGCTCACGCAGTGGAACGTGAGCGAGGCGCAGCGCACGGGCGGGGTGCCGGGGGCGGGCGGCTCGGTCTTCAAGCTGCGGTACTCGCACGCGCGCCAGGAGCTGTACGACGCCGCGGCCGAGGTGCTCGGCGCGGGCGCGCTCGACCTCGGGCAGGAGTGGACCCTCGACCGCCTCTCCGCGCTCTCGTACACGATCGCCGCGGGCACCTCGCAGATCCAGCAGAACATCGTGGCCGAGCGCATCCTCGGCCTCCCGAAGGGGCGGTGAGGGGGCGCATGGACTTCCAACTGAGCGAGGACCAGCGTGCGTTGCGGGACGGGATGCGGCGGCTCCTGGCGGGCCGGTTCGCGCTGCGGGACGCCACGGACCGGGTCGACCGGGTCGACCGGGCGCTGTGGCGCACGCTCGGCGACGCGGGGTTCTTCTCGCTCGCCCTGCCCGAGGAGGAGGGCGGGGTCGGACTGGGGCTCCCGGAGGCCGTGTTGGTCTTCGAGGAGGCGGGGCGGGTGCTGCTGCCAGGGCCCGCCGTGGCGTCGTTCCTGGCGGCGGGTGCCGTCCCGGGGGCCGCGTCCGGGGACGTCGTGGTGACCGCGGTCGACGGCTCGCTGGTGCCGTGGCTGGACGGCGCGGACGTGGTGCGGGGCGATGCGACCGGCGCCGTGCCGCTGCGGTCCGTCGACCCGTTGACGCCGCTGCACCGGGTGCCCGACGGCGGCCACCTGGACAGGGCCGCCCTCCTGTACGCGGCCGAACAGCTGGGCAGCGCCGCTCGTACGTGCGAGATGGCCGTCCAACACGCCCGGCAACGTGTGCAGTTCGGGCAGCCGATCGGGGCGTTCCAGGCCGTCAAGCACCTCTGCGCGCAGATGCTGGTGCGGGCCGAGCTGGCCCGTAGCGCCGTCTACGCGGCCGCCGTGACCGGGGACGCCCTTGATGCCTCGGCCGCGAAGCTGCTGGCCGACGACGCGGCCGTACGCAATGCACGGGACTGCCTCCAGGTGCACGGCGGGATGGGGTTCACCTGGGAGTCCGACGTACATCTGCACCTCAAGCGGGCCTGGGTGCGGGCCGAGCTGGGGCGGACGGCGCGGGACGCGGAGGAGGAGCTGGCGGCGGCGCTCTGAGGGGGTGCCCCGTGCGGCGGTCCGGGTGCCGAAAATTGGTCTGTCCGATATCGTGCGGTTTGTCGACTGCTTCGTGGATCCGAGGCCGTCTTGTGAAGGCTACGGAGCGTCGATATCGGGTTGTGTCCTACGCGTGACTCGTCACGGCATGGAGTCGGTGTCCGGCTCGGGTACCTTGTGTGGGATGCGAGTGGTTCAGAGGTCGAGCCATGCCGGTACCGCCCAGGTGGTGGCGCCGGGCCCGGCGATGCGCGCCGCTTGCAGTACAGGGCGGGTTTTCACCCCCGCCTGTTCGACCCCCTGCGATGTGCGTCGCACAGTATGCAGCACGCGTACTCCTTCGCGCTGGAATATGCCCGAAGCGCTTGTTGGGGTGACTGAACGTCAATCATGCTGTCTCCCAAGGGGATCACGTTCCGTGACCCTGTGGAGTCGCGAGGCGATGTGTCCGCCGGTTCGGATGGTGTGAGCGGTGCAGGTGCTTCAAGTTCAACTGGAGGTCGGGGCCGACCCCGCAGAGGTGGGGCGGGCCAGGCGTTGGGCCCGCTCGCGGCTCGCGGGCTCGGGGATAGAGGCCGATGAGCCCGTCGCGGAGACGCTGATCCTGTTGATCTCCGAACTCGTGACCAACGCCGTGGTGCACACCGGCTGTCCGGCCGTCCTGCGCATGCTGTTCCCCGGCGTCCCGGCCGACGTGCCGGGCACGGTCCGGGTCGAGGTGGCCGACAGCAGCGCCCGCCCGCCCGCACAGCGGCATGCGGACGGCGACGACACCAACGGGCGCGGCCTGGAGCTGGTCGACGGCCTCGCCGACCGCTGGGGCTGGCAGCCCGAGGGTGCGGGCAAGAGCATCTGGTGCGAGGTGGACCGGAGCGATTCCGGTGTCCCGGCGGTGACGTTCGAGGGGACGACCCACGACGGGGCGGCCTGCTCCGTCGCGGCCTGCGACGCATCGGCCTACGAGGCTTCGGCCTACGAGGCTTCGGCCTACGGCGCATCGGCCTACGATGCGGTCCCGCGGGTCTACGCATCGACCCTGCGCGGCGTGACGGCCTGCGACGGCGCCGCGTACGGAGGAGCGGTCCACAACAGGGTGGCCTACGGGGACATGGACCTCGCTTACGAAGCGGTGTGATTTGGCGCCCTGAGCCCGTATGCGCCGTCGTGTGCCACGGTGCGCGCGTCCGTGCGCGGGTGGGACGGATCGGTGCATAGCCGACCAATCCCCGGCACGGTGTTGACGTAGCGTGCCCGGTTGATCACGCTTGTGTGCAGCGATCCGCCGTGAGGGGACGTCGAGGGCACCCCGTGACGGGAGGTCCTCGACGAGGCGCGGGCCGCGACATGGCGCCGGTCGGTTCAGAGCACGGCCACCGGCGCCACCGGTGTGCCCGTCGCGCCGACGAACGGCTCCGGCATCGCGGACAGCAGGAACGCGTGGCGGGAAAGTTCTGCACAGGCTGTGGACAAGTTTTCCAGATTCCAGTTCTGGCCTTGCAGCATCCCCATCTCGACCAGGTGGAGCGCGTGGACGGGCAGCCACAGGTTCTCGATCTCCGGCGGGAAGATCTCGAAGGTCAGGGTGTCGTTCGCGACGGCCGCCACGTCCCGTGCGTGGAACCACTCGGGCGTGCGCACGGAGAGGCCGGGCGACGGATAGCCGTACGCGTGCTTGTCGCCCGCGAGGAAGACCCGCAGCTGCCCCGTGCGGACGAGCACGATGTCGCCCGCGCGGACCGTGACACCGCCGAACTCCTCGGCCTCGTCGAGATCTTCGGGCGTGACCGCGTGGTCGCCGGGCAGCCGGTCGAGCCCCTTGGCGCGCGCCACGTCCAGGAGCACGCCGCGCGAGACGATGTGCCGCGCCTTGTCGATGCCGCAGAACCGCGCCCCGGTGTGGGCCGTGATCGTGTCCGCCGGACGGCCGTTGTAGATCTTGCCGGAGTGCGACACGTGCGTGAGCGCGTCCCAGTGGGTGGCCGTCTGCAACCCCATCGTCACCGCGTCGTCGCTGGTGGCGACCGTGCCGGGGCCGAACAGCTCCTGGTTGATCTGCACCATGGTGTGCAGCGGGTTCACCCGGCCGCGGATCAGGCCCGTCTGGACGCCGTCCTCCTCCAGGGGCAGCGCTAGCGGGACGCGGCGCCCGGCGCGTATCTCGCCGGCCGCCGCGCGTACCACCTCGTCGGTGACGAGGTTGAGCGTGCCGATCTCGTCGTCGGCCCCCCAACGCCCCCAGTTGTTCACGCGCTTGGCGATCTCGTGGAACTCCACCGGCAGTGAGTCCGACCCTGACATGAGTCCTCCGCGGGGCTTGTCTTTCGGTATCTGACGGGGCATAGAATCTAACGGTCCGTCAGAAACCGCGGGAAGGGGCCGGGCGTGGGGAACTTCTTGGCAGGCAAGGTGGTGGCCGTGACCGGCGCCGGACGCGGCATCGGCAGAGCCGTCGCGCTCGCCGCGGCGGCCGAGGGGGCGAAGGTCGTCGTCAACGACTACGGCGTCTCCATGGCGGGCGGCGAACCCACCAGCGAGATCGCCGACGCCGTGGTCAAGGAGATCCGGGCGGCGGGCGGCGAGGCTGTCGCCGTCGCCGACGACGTCTCGACCATGGCGGGCGGCCAACGGATCGTCGATGTCGCGCTCGCCGAGTACGGGCGCGTCGACGGAGTGGTCTGCGTCGCCGGGATCCTGCGGGAACGGATGCTGTTCAACATGTCCGAGGAGGAGTGGGACCCGGTCGTCGCCACGCACCTGAAGGGGACGTTCACCGTCTTCAGGGCCGCCTCGGCCGTGATGCGCAAACAGGGCTCGGGCACGCTGATCGGCTTCACCAGCGGCAACCACCAGGGCTCCGTCGCCCAGGCCAACTACAGCGCCGCGAAGGGCGGGATCATCTCGCTGGTGCGGAGCGCGGCCCTCGGCCTGAACAAGTACGGCGTGACCGCCAACGCCGTGGCCCCCGTGGCCCGTACGCGGATGTCCGCCAACGTACCGATGGAGCTCAAGGAGATCGGCGAGCCCGAGGACGTCGCCGCGCTCGTCGTCTACCTGCTGAGCGAGCGCGCCCGCGAGGAGGAGATCACCGGGCAGGTCTACACGATCGCGGGCCCCAAGATCGCGGTGTGGGCGCAACCGCGGGAACTGCGCGCGGGGTACGCGGCGGACGGACCGTGGACACCGGAGAAGATCGCCGACTTCCTGCCGGGGACCGTGGGGACCGACCCGATGCCGCTGCTGGCACACCTTGCGGCCATGGCGAAGGCGGCGGACGGCCGGGAACGGCCGAACGCGTAGGCGGGGGCGGCGCGGTGGAGTTCGGGTTCGGACCGGAGGACGAGGAGTTCCGCGCCGAGGCGCGGTCCTGGCTCGCCGCACACCTCATCGGCGACTTCGCGTCCGCGGCGGGGCGGGGCGGGCCCGGCAGCGAGCACGAGGGGGGTGCGGTACGGCGGGCCTGGGAACGGGAGTTGGGGCGGGGCGGGTGGATCGGGCTCGGGTGGGGGACGGAGGCATTGACGGGTGCGGGCGCGGGCCCGGGCGCGGGCGCGGGTCCGGGTGCGAGTACGGGTACGGGCGCGTACGGGAATCGGTGCGTCGGCTTGACCCAGCAGGTCGTCTGGGCCGAGGAGTACGCACGGGCCAGGGCGCCCGGACGCTATGGGCACATCGGGGAGAACCTGCTCGCACCGACGCTCCTCGCGTACGGCAGTCAGGAGCAGTGCGACGAGTTCCTGCCGCCGATCGCGCGCGGCGAGGCGCTGTGGTGCCAGGGGTACAGCGAGCCCGGGGCCGGATCCGACCTCGCGGGGGTGCGGACGCGGGCGGTGCGGGACGGGGCGGACTTCCGCGTCACCGGGCAGAAGATCTGGACCTCGCTGGCGCGGGAGGCGGACTGGTGCTTTGTCCTTGCGCGTACGGCGGCGGGGGCGGGGGCGGGGGCGGGGCCAGGGTCTCAGGGGGGCGGGCGTGGGCATGAAGGGTTGTCCTTGCTGCTCGTGCCGATGGATCAGCCCGGCTGTGTCGACGTACGGCCCATTCAGCAGATGACCGGGACGTCCGAGTTCAACGAGGTCTTCTTCGACGGCGCACGCGCGCGTGGCGCCCATGTGGTCGGCGGGGTCGGCAACGGGTGGCGGGTCGCCATGGGACTGCTCGGGTTCGAGCGGGGCGTGTCCACGCTGGTGCAGCAGATCGGCTTCGCGGAGGAGCTTGCGGACGTCCTGCGGGAAGCGGTCGCCTCCGGCGCGGTGGAGGACGCCGTGGTGCGGGAGCGGTTGGTGCGGCAGTGGGCGGAGTTGCGGGTCATGCGGTGGAACGCGCTGCGTACGTTGGGCCGTTCGGGAAGTTCGGGAAGTTCGGGAAGTTCGGGAAGTTCCAGGGAAACCGGGGCCGGGGCGGCCTTCGGGGCGCCCAGTGTCGCCAAGCTGTTGTGGGGGCGGTGGCATCAGCGGCTCGGGGAGCTCGCCATGGCCGTGCGGGGCGCGGCGGCGGCTGCGGGGCCGGAGGACTGGAGCGCGGACGCGCCCTACCGACTCGACGCCCTGCAGCGGCTCTTCCTCTTCAGTCGCGCCGACACCATCTACGGCGGCTCCGACGAGGTGCAGCGGAACATCATCGCCGAGCGGGTGCTCGGTCTGCCGAGAGAGGCCAGGGGGCCTCGGTGAGGGGCATGCGTGATGAAGGGCGTTGTCTTCGACGGGACGCGGGCCGAGGTGGTCGACGACCTGGAGATACGGGACCCGGGGCCGGGGGAGGTGCTCGTCGCGGTGGCCGCGGCGGGGCTGTGCCACAGCGACCTCTCGGTGATCGACGGGACCATTCCGTTTCCGCCGCCCGTGGTGCTCGGGCATGAGGGGGCGGGGGTCGTCGAGGCGGTGGGCGCCGGGGTCACCCATGTGGGGCCAGGAGACCACGTGGCGCTCTCGACGATCGCGAGCTGCGGGGCCTGCGCGGACTGCAACCGGGGCCGTCCGACCATGTGCAGAAAGGCCATCGGCGCGCCGGACCAGCCGTTCTCGCGGGGCGGCAAGCCGGTGTACCAGTTCGCGGCCAACTCCGCCTTCGCGGAACGCACGATCGTCAAAGCGGTACAGGCCGTACGGATTCCCGACGACATTCCGTTCACGTCGGCGGCGCTGATCGGCTGCGCCGTCGTGACGGGCGTCGGGGCCGCGCTGAACCGTGCCCGGGTCGGGCTCGGCGACTCCGTCGTGGTCATCGGTACGGGCGGCATCGGGCTCAACGTGCTGCAAGGCGCGCGGATCGCGGGGGCCTCGACGATCGTCGCGGTCGACGCGAACCCGGCGAAGGAGGCGGTGGCACGGCAGTTCGGGGCCACGCACTTCTTCGCGTCGACGGAAGGGGTGCGGGAGGTGCTGCCCCAGGGGGCCGACCACGCCTTCGAGTGCGTGGGCCGGGTCGAGCTGGTCCGGGAAGCGATCGACCTCCTCGACCGGCACGGGCAGGCGGTGCTGCTCGGGATGCCCGGTGCCGGGGCGGAGGCGTCGTTCGTGGTCGCGTCCATGTTCCTGGACAAGTCCATCCTCGGCTGCCGGTACGGGAGTTCGCACCCGCAGCGGGATTTCGCGCTGTACGCGGAGCTGTACCGGAGCGGGCTGCTCCTCCTCGACGAACTGGTGACGACCACGTACGCGGTGGAGGACTTCGGGAAGGCGGTGGAGGACGCGGGGGCGGGGCGGGTCGCGCGGGGGGTTCTGACGTTCTGAGGGGTTCCGCGGTGGGTCCGGCGGGGGTGAAAACCCCGAGACTCCGAAGGTGGGGGCAACTAGCGTCGGCGTATGAGCTATCGCGAGATCGTGTCCGGCGCCGTGGTGCGATGGGCCGCGGTGGCCGTGGGGGCGAGGACGCCCGTGGCGGCCGCCCCCCTCGCCCTTGTGTTCCTCGTCAGGGACCGCCCCGGCGGCTACACGCTGGGAGCGGTGCTCGCCGCGGCGTACGTCGCGGGCGAGATCGCGGGCGCCCCCCTGCTCGGCATGCGGCTGCGCCCCGAACGCGCCCGCCCGCACCTCGCGGCGGGCCTGGCCGTGGGCGCCCTCGCGTTCACCGCACTGGGCACGTTGCCGGACGCGCACCCCGCCGCGCTCGGCGCCTTCGCCTTCCTCGCGGGGGCCGCGCCCGCCGCGTCCCCGGGCGGCCTGCGCGCCATGCTGACCAGCCTCGTGCCGGAGCGGGCCGCCGCCCAGGCCCTGGCGGTCGAGTCGATGCTGACCTTCGGCGTGTGGGCGGTCGCTCCCGCCGCCGTGACGGGCCTCGCCCTCGGAGTCTCCGCCGCGCTGCCGCTGCTCCTCGCGGGCGTGCTGATGGCGTCCTCCGCGGTGGGGCTGTGGATGCTGCCCGCGGGGTGGGAGTCGGACGCGGGCGACCGGGGCGGGGAGTCGATGGCGCGGATCCTCGTACGGGCCTGGCCGGTCTTCGTGACGGGCGCGGCCAGCCTGTCGATGCTCGCCCTCGCCGAACTGGTGCTGCCCGCGCTGCTCGAACAGCGGGGCATCGAGGTGGGCTGGGCGGGCCCCTTGCTGGCGGGGCTTGCGGTGGGGTCGGCCGTGGGGTCGTTCGTCTACGGGCTGCGGCGGTGGCCAGGCAGGCTCCGGACGCAGAGCATGGTGCTGATGTTCGCGGTCTCCGGGTGCCTGGCGCTGGTGGCCGTACTGCCCGGCGTCTGGTGGCTCCTGGCGGCCCTGCTCGTCGCCGGGCTGCTGCAGGCGGGGGCCATGCTCACCCGGAACCTCTCGCTGCGCGAGGTGCTGCCGCCGAGCGCCCTCGCGGCGGGCTATTCGGTGATGTACGCCTCCGTGGGCGCCGGTTACGCGGCGAGCGGCTCGCTGGCCGGCGGGCTGTTGAGCGTCGTCTCGCCGTCCACCGCGATCCTGGCGGGGGTGGGCCTCGGCGTGGTCCTCACCGTGATCGGGGTGCTGGGCGAGGTGAAGCCGGTGGGCGCGGAGGCGGGGCGCGCGGAGGCCGGGAGCGTTGAGGCCGGGCACGTCGCGGCTGGGCGCGTCGAGACCGGGCGCGTCGAGACGGCGGGGTCAGCGGGTGGCGACGTCACGGAAGGTGCGGCGGTACGTGGTGGGGGTGACCCCGACCGCTGCCTGTAGGTGCTGCCGCATCGACTGGGCCGTGCCGAAGCCCGCGTCCCGCGCCACCTGGTCGACGGAGAGCTCGGTCGACTCCAGGAGGTGGCGCGCGCGTTCCACCCGCTGCTGCGTCAGCCACTGGCCTGGGCTGATGCCCACTTCCTCGCGGAACCGCCGGGTGAACGTGCGGACCGACATCGACTCCTGTTCCGCCATGTCCCGCAGTTGCAGCGGCTGGTCGAGGCGGCCGAGCGCCCAGGCCCGCGCGGTGCGCGTGGTCGCCAACTGCGGTTCCGGCAGGGGCCGGTGGATGTACTGGGCCTGGCCGCCGTCCCGGTGCGGCGGTACGACGGTGCGGCGGGCCACCTCGTTGGCGACCGCGGTGCCGTGGTCGCGGCGTACGACATGGAGGCAGAGGTCGATGCCCGCGGCCACCCCCGCCGACGTCAGCACGTCGCCGTCGTCGATGAACAGCACGTCCGGGTCCACCCGGACCTGCGGAAAGAGCTGCTGGAAGTGGTCCGCGGAGGACCAGTGCGTGGTCGCAGGGCGGCCGTCGAGGAGGCCCGCGGCAGCCAGCACGTACCCGCCCGTGCAGATGGAGACCAGCCGCGTGCCGGGCCTGATGTGGGCGAGGGCGGCGGTCAGTTCGGGGGTGAGACGGCCCTCCTCGTAGACCGGTCCCAGTTCGTACGACGCCGGGATGACGACCGTGTCCGCGGTGGCCAGCGCCTCCGGGCCGTGCTCGACGAGGATCGCGAAGTCGGCGTCCGTGCGGACGGGGCCCGGCGGGCGGATCGAGCAGGTCACGACGGAGTAGAGGCGGCGCTGCTCGGGGGTGGTGCGGGCGCCCTTGAAGATGCGCTGGGGGATGCCCAGTTCGAAGGGGATCACACCGTCGAGGGCGAGGACGACTACGCGGTGCCTGGCCGGTTCGGCCGGTCCCGTGGGCGTCTCAGGGGGTGCGGTGAGGTGGGCCATGGCCCGATCTTAGCGAAGGCTGTCCCTCGGGCCACTCGTTCGGAACGAACCGTTTCCCGATCCTGAGTGACGTGACCCAGACAACCGAGACGCCCGCGCGGAGCTCCTCCCCGCCGAACGCGCCGCAGCGCCGTAAGCCCCGTATCCACCGCGCGTGGTTCGTCGCTGCCGTCACCTTCGTGACGATCATCGGCGCCGCCGCGTTCCGCTCCCTGCCCGGTCTGCTCTTCGACCCGCTGCACGACGACTTCGGCTGGTCGCGCGGCACCGTCGGGCTCGCGGTCTCCGTCAATCTCACGCTGTACGGGCTGACCGCGCCGTTCGCCGCCGCGCTCATGGACCGCTTCGGCATCCGCAGGGTCGTCGCGGTCGCGCTGGTCGTGATCGCGTGCGGGTCCGGCCTGACGGTGTGGATGAACTCGGTGTGGCAGCTGCTGCTGTGCTGGGGGCTGCTGGTGGGGCTCGGGTCGGGATCGATGGCCCTCGCCTTCGCCGCCACCGTCACCAACCGGTGGTTCACCAAGCGGCGCGGCCTGGTCAGCGGAATCCTGACCGCGGCCTCCGCCTCGGGCCAGTTGATCTTCCTGCCGCTGCTGTCCTGGATCGTCGAGACGTACAAGTGGCGGCCCGCCGCCGTGACCGTCGCGCTCACCGCCCTGGCGGTCGTCCCGTTCGTGTGGCTGCTGCTGCGGGACCACCCGGCCGACGTGGGCCAGAAGCCCTACGGGGCCACGGAGTTCGTCGCCAAGCCCCCGCCCGTCACGGGTGCGGCCCGGCGCGCGATCACCGCGCTCGTCAAGGCCGCCCGCACCGGGCCGTTCTGGCTGCTCGCGGGCAGCTTCGCGATCTGCGGCGCCTCGACGAACGGGCTCATCCAGACCCACTTCGTGCCCGCCGCCCACGACCACGGCATGGGCGTCAGGGCCGCCGCCTCGCTGCTGGCCGTCATCGGGATCTTCGACATCATCGGGACCGTCGCGTCGGGCTGGTTCACCGACCGCTTCGACTCCCGGCGCCTGCTCGCCGTGTACTACGCGCTGCGCGGTGTCTCGCTGCTCTTCCTGCCGGTCCTGCTCGCCCCGAACGTCCACCCGCCAATGGTCTTCTTCATCGTCTTCTACGGCCTGGACTGGGTCGCCACCGTCCCGCCGACCCTGGCCCTCTGCCGCGAGCAGTACGGCGACGACAGCGCGATCGTCTTCGGCTGGGTGCTGGCCTCGCACCAGGTGGGCGCCGCCCTGGTCGCGTTCCTCGGCGGCGTGGTGCGGGACGAATTCGGCTCGTACAACGTGGTCTGGTACGCCTCCGGGGCGCTGTGCGCGGCAGCGGCGCTGATGGTGCTCGTGATCCGGCGGCGGGGGCCGGAGGCGGGGACTGTGGCGGTCGCTGTGTGAGGCGGCGTGCGGGGGAGCGGATACGCGTGGGCGTCAGCGGGTGAAGCGGCCGAATTTTCCCCGGTGGAAGAGCAGCGGGTCCGCGTCGCCGTCGGCCGTCCCCAGGGCGTCCACCCGGCCCACCACGATGAGGTGGTCGCCGCCCGTGTGCACCGCCTGGATCGTGCAGTCGACCCAGGCGGGGGCGCCCGCCAGCCGCGGCGAACCGGACACCGGCGCCGCGTCGAAGACCACCCCGGCGAACTTGTCGGCGCCGCTCACCGCGAAGCCGCGGCAGAGCTCGCCCTGGTCGGCCCCGAGGACGTTCACACAGAAGACGCCCGCGCGCGCGATGCGCGGCCACGTCGTCGACGTACGCGCCACCATGAAGGAGACCAACGGCGGGTCCAGGGAGAGCGAGGCGAAGGACTGGCAGGCGAAGCCCGCCGGGCCCGCTCCGTCGCCCTCGCCCTCGGTGGGCGGCGCCGTGATCACGGTGACGCCCGTTGCGAAGTTCCCGAGCACCCGCCGGAATTCGCCCCGGTCGAGCGGCGCCCGCTCGTCATCGCCGACCGCGCGCAGCTGAGGGCGCGCCAGGCGAGGCAGGCGCGGCGGGCCCTCGACAGGGGCCGTGGTCGTGCTGGCCCCGACCGACCTGAGGTATCGGACGGCGGTGGCCGCCATTCCTGCGTGTCCCATCACATCCACCATTGAAGCTGACGGAGTGTCAGATGTGAAGGGCGTGGCCGGATCGCTGTGGTCCCAGGCGCATCTTCACCCCCTGGAGTGGGGGAATGCGTGTCTGACCTGGGGTGATGTGGATATGCGGGGGGGGCGTGGCCGGGCGGTCTGCTTCGGCCTGCACGCCCCCATTTGTCAGCGTCCGCGGTACGAGGGTGCGCGGCGCTCCACGAAGCCGGCCACGCCCTCGTTCGCGTCCGCCGTCGTCATGTTGATCTCCTGGGCCGCGGCCTCGGCGGCGAAGGCCGTCGCCCGGTCCGACTCCAGGGACGCGTTGACCAGTTGCTTGGTCAGGGCGAGGGCGCGCGTCGGGCCCGCCGCCAGCCGCTCGGCCCAGGCCCGTGCCGTCTTCTCCAGCTCGTCGGCCGGTACGACGCGGTTGACGAGCCCCATCCTCTCGGCGTCGGCCGCGGACACGGCATCCCCGAAGAACATCAGCTCCTTGGCCCGCTGCGGCCCCACAAGGCGCGGCAGCAGATACGCCCCGCCGCCGTCCGGCACGAGGCCGCGGCGCACGAACACCTCGATGAACCGGGCCTGTTCGGCCGCGACCACCAGATCGCAGGCGAACGCCAGGTGGGCGCCGATGCCTGCCGCGGTGCCGTTCACCGCGGCGATCACCGGCTTCTCGCAGTCGAGCACCGCGGAGATCAGCCGCTGTGCGCCCCGCCTGATGGTGCGGGCGACGTCCCCGGGCACGCGCTCGCCCGTCGCCGGTGCCCCGCGCAGATCGGCGCCCGCGCAGAAACCCTTGCCCGTCGCGGTGATCACTACCGCCCGCACCGTGGGGTCGCCGGATGCCTCATCCAGCAGCGCGATGACGCGTTCCCGCTGGTCCCATGTGACCGCGTTCATGGCCTCGGGGCGGTTGAGCGTGATCCAGGAGATGGCGTTGTCAGTGGTGTGGAGTATCAATGAATCGAGGGGGGCGGCGTTGGGGTGGGGTTGTTGGTCGTGGTGGGGGTCGGGGGAGGCTGGCATGGGGGCGTGGCTCCGTTTCGGGCGGGTGCGGGTGTGGGTGAGGGAGCAGGTGCGGGTGCCGGGGCAAGTGCGGGCGTGGGGGCCGGAGAAGGTGCGGGCGTGGGTGCGTGGGGTGTGGTCAGCGGCAGACCGCGAACGCGTCCAGCGCCACCGCCCCCTGCCCCCTGGGCAGCACCATCAAGGGGTTGATGTCCAGTTCCGCGATGTCGTCGCCCAGTTCGAGCGCCATGCGCTGCACCCGGAGCACCACCTCGACCAGCGCGTCGATGTCCGCGGGCGCCGCGCCCCTGACCCCGTCGAGCAGTGCGGCCCCGCGCAGCTCGGACAGCATCGCCTTCGCCTGGTCCTCACCGAAGGGAGGCACCCGCACGGCCGCGTCCCGCAGGACCTCGACCAGCACGCCGCCGAGCCCGACCGTCACCGTCGGACCGAACAGCGCGTCGTGCGTCACGCCGACCACCATCTCGACGCCCCGCTCCACCATCTGGCAGACGAGGATGCCGTCCAGCGCCACGCCCTCGTAGCGTGCCGTGTCCGTGAGCTCCCGGTAGGCGTCGCGCACCTGGCTAGCGGAGGTCAGCCCGATCTTCACCAGGCCCAGTTCAGTCTTGTGCGCGAGCTGCGGCCCCGACGCCTTCATGACGACCGGATAGCCGACGAGCCCCGCCGCCCGCACGGCCGCCGCCGCGCTGGTCACCAGCTGCTCCCTCGGCACCCGTATCCCGTACGCGCGCAGCAACTGCTTCGCCGCGTGCTCGCTGAGCTGCTGGCCGGGTCGCATCAGGGCCTGCGCCTTGCGGAAGGAGGGGGAAGGAGTGCGCGGCGCCTCGTCGAAGGGGGAGCGGTAGCCGGCCGTGAAGCGGTGGTGGTCCAGATAGGCGCGCACCGCCGTGATGCAGTTGGCGAAGGTGCGGAAGGTGGCGACGCGCGAGGAGCCGAGCAGCGTCTCGCGGTAGGCGTCCTCCGTGCCGACCGGCGATCCCCACACCACGCACACCAGCTTGTCCGTCCGCTCCGCCGCGTCCACCAGGTCCTGTGCGAGCTTGTCGCTCATCGGCGGGAAGGGGCCGGTGATCGGGCAGATCAGCACCCCCACCTCAGGGTCGTCCAGGATCGCGTCGATGATCTTGCGGCCGCGCCAGTCGCCGACGGGGTGCCCGCCGTTGTCGATGGGGTTGGCGACGTTCAGGTACTCCGGTATCCACTGGTGCAGCTCCGCCTGTTTGGCGTCGGAGAGCGTGGGCAGCGCGAGCCCCGCCTCGGTCGCCAGGTCCGAGAAGTGCGCGCCCGTGCCGCCCGAGATCGAATAGACGGCGACGCCGTCCGCCTGCGGCGTGCGGGCGCGGGCCAGCAGGGCCGCCGTATCCTGGAGCTCGTCGAGGCCGTCGACCCGGATCACGCCGAACTGCCGCATCGCCGCGTCCACCACGGTGTCGGCGCCGGTCAGTTTGCCGGTGTGTGAGGCCGCCGTGCGGGCGCCTGTCTCGGTGCGGCCGACCTTCACGGCGACCACCGGCACGCGGCGCCGGGCCGCTCGGTCGGCGGCGAGCAGGAAGGCGCGGCCGTCCTTGAGACCCTCGACGTAGCAGGCGATGGCGCCTACTTCGGGGCGTTCGGCAAAGTAGGAGATGAAGTCGGAGGTCTCTAGGTCGGCCTCGTTGCCGGTCGGCGCCCAGTGGGAGAGCCGGATGCCCAGCTCCTGCAGCGCGAAGACGGGGCGGCCCTGGTGGCCGGACTGGGTGATCAGCGCGATGGCCGGGCCTTCCAGGTCCTCGCGGAACTTCTCGAAGGCGTTCAGGTTCGTGTTCGGTCCGAGCATCCTGAGGCCGGAGCGTTGGACGGCGTCCGCCAGGCGGGCCTGGGCGGCCGCGCCCTCCTCGCCCGTTTCGGCGAAACCGGAGGCGAAAGCGACTGCGAACCTCACCTTCTGCTCTGCGAGTTGCTCGATCGCGTTGAGCGGGTCGCCGATCAGCAGCGCCGCCAGGTCGACCTGTTCGGGCAGGTCCGCGACGGTCGGGAAGCAGGGGATGCCGAAGACCTCGCTGCGGGTGGGGTGTACGGGGTGCACGCGCGCGCCTACCCGCTCGGCCCAAGTGATGAGCTGGCGCGTGATGCCCGTGTTGGGGCGCCCTTCCGTGTCCGACGCGCCGACTACGGCGACGGATGCCGGGCGGAAGAAACGGTCGAGATCGGGTACGCCGGCGTAGAGCGGGCGACCGCTGACGTCCAGGTCGTCCGCCGTGGCGGCTCTGCCGTGGACGGCGCTGGGAGGGAGTTCGCCGCAGGCCACAACATGCGCGCGGCGGGGGTCGGTGGTGAAGGTGCCGTGAGTCGATCCAAGCATCGGTCCGCCCGCTCCTGTGTGACAGCACTTAACTGACGCATAGTCAGATTACTGAACTGACGCTGTGTCAGGAATGGGGCTGCAGGCAAAGCCTGGCGGGGAGGGGTGGGGCGCGGGGTGTGTGCGTGGTGCGGAGTGTCTACGGAACCGTAGGGGCCGGGCGTTGCCAAGGTCGCGAATCAGCCGTCGGGGGGATCGGGGTGCTGTGGGGGCGCGTGAATGGTGGGTGGGGGTGTGGTGTGGTTCAGCGGGTGCGGGGGCTCTTTGGCCGGGGTGTTGTGGGGCGGGGGCGCGGGGGTATGTGCGTACTCGCTATCCCTGCGTCACGCCGTGCGGACAACGGCGGCACAGTGTGCTCGGTGCTCCGTTCGCACATACCCCCACACCCCCTCCGGAGCGCGATCACCTGCCGGCCGGTGGGGGGTGCCCGTTTCCCCCGGGTCTCCACAGCCCCCCCTTCGCTGAGGAGCCCCTCACGAACGCCATCTCGTCGACCTGACGCGAAATAGTCACATCCCACGCCTCCATCGGGATCGGTCTGAGATCCTGGAGATCGATCGAGAGGGGCCGCAGGCATGGAGTGGACGACCCACGGGGAGCGCCAGGTCTACACCAACAAGTGGGTGAATCTGTGTCTGGTCGACGTCCAGCAGCCCGACGGGCGCAGGTGGGAGTACCACGTCGTGCGCCTCCGGCACCTGGCCGTGGCCGCCGTGGTGAATGATCGCCAAGAGGTCCTGATGATGTGGAGGCATCGCTTCATCACGAAGTCATGGGCCTGGGAACTGCCCATGGGTCTGGTGGAGGAAGGCGAGACTCCTGAAGAGGCTGCTGGCCGTGAGGTCTTGGAGGAGACGGGCTACCAGCCTGGTCCCGTCAAGCCCCTCGTCTACGGCGAGCCTGCCAACGGGATCACCGACTCGCAGCACCACGTCTTCCGCATCGACGGCGGGACTTATGCGGGGCCACCGACCGAGAAGAACGAGTCGGACCGCATCGAGTGGATTCCCCTCTCAGAGGTACGCGGGATGATCGACCGCAAGGAGATCGTGAGCAGTGGTTCGCTCATCGGCCTTCTGTACCTCCTCATGGATGAATCGATCCGCTGACTGGTGGGAGGAGTGCCCGTAGCCTCGCTTCAAAGGCCAGGGCTACGGGCTCGTGCCTGTGCGGGGCGAGTTGGTCGTAGAGCTCCCTGAGGTGACCCGTCACTCGCTGAGACGCCACCGTCGAGGCCGACTCCAGGGCCAGCGTGGCGGTGTGGCAAGCCTGATCCAGCTTGCCCTGGTCCAACTGCGTGCGCGCGAGCCAGAACGAGTGGAACGCACGGCCGCGCTGGTTGGCTCGGTTCTCTCGACGTAGTGCGTCCGCGATCAACGGCTCCGCGATCACCGCCTCGCCCAGACGCCCGTGGGCAATGCCCGTGTCCACGATGAGCTTCGCCTCGTCGAAGTAGGACACCCACGAAGGATCCGGGTCGGCTGCCTGGATCTGTTCGAACACGCTCCACAGGCTCGGAGGGGGCGGGTCCCACATCTCCATCCGGAGGTGACCTGTGCGTGCATCCGGCTCCCCTGACGCGAAGGGGGTGCGCCCACAACAACTAAAACCGGCAACAACCGCGCTGCCCGGCCTATCGCGCTATCGCCTTCGCTATCTTCCGTGCGTCCAGCGCCAGTTCGCGGAACATGCCGCTGATCGGGTTCGTGAAGCCGGTGAAGTACAGGCCTGGGGTCTGCTTCGTCGTGCGGCGGCCGTGTGTGGTCGGGCGGCCTCGTGCGTCGAGGATGTCGAGGTCGCCGACCAGGTCTTCGAGGGCGCGGCGGTATCCCGTGGCCGCGATGACGACCTCCGGGGCGATCCTGCTGCCGTCGGCCAGGACGACCTTGCCCTCCTCGAAGGACTCCACGGCGGCGACCGGTTCGACGCGGCCCTTGCGGACGGCGTCGATCAGGCCTACGTCCTGCACCGGGATCGCGCCCTGCTTGGCCCGTGCGTACAGGCCGGTGTCCGGGCGCGGCAGCCCCTGCGCCGAGAGGTCGGGGACGCCGACCCTGGCCATCGGCTTCGCCAGGCGGTCGACGAGCG
This sequence comes from Streptomyces sp. NPDC046465, assembly GCF_040646035.1. Classification (NCBI taxonomy): domain Bacteria; kingdom Bacillati; phylum Actinomycetota; class Actinomycetes; order Kitasatosporales; family Streptomycetaceae; genus Streptomyces; species Streptomyces sp. NPDC046465. Next base: position 45,899 of record NZ_JBEYZK010000007.1, on the reverse strand, counting down.
CGACCGGGAGTCTGCGGCACAGGATGCCGGAGAGTTGCGCGGGCCACCCCGCCGTGGAGCGGCGCACGATGTGCGGTGCGGTGCGGACCGCGAGGCGGACCCGGGCCGCGCCGCCGTCGATGAGGTCGACGGCGATCTCGGCGCCCGTGTTGCCGACGCCGACGACGAGGACGTCCTTGCCGGTGTAGGGGCGGGGGTTGCGGTAGCTGCCCGCGTGCAGGAATTCGCCGGTGTACGTGTCGAGGCCGGGCCAGTCCGGCAGGTGGGGGGTGTGGTTGTAGCCGGTGGCGACCACTACCGCACTGGCGTCGAGTTCGCGGCCGCCGGTGGCGCGCAGCAGCCAGCCCGCGCCGTCGGCGGCGCGCTCCAGGCCGGTCACCTCGACGCCGGTGACGACGTCGAGCTGGTGGTACTCGGCGTACTTCTCCAGGTAGCGGACGACGTTGTCGCGTGACACCCAGCGGCCGAACGACCGGGGGATGGACAGCCCCGGCAGGGCGGAGAGGCGGCGTGTGGTGTGCAGGTGGAGGCGGTCGTAGTGGCCGCGCCAGGAGGCGCCGACGCGTTCGGACCTCTCCAGGACGATCGCGCGGACGCCGCGTGCGCGCAGGGCCGCCGCGACGGCGAGGCCGCCTGGTCCGCCGCCGATGACGTACACGGGGCGGTCGTGCCGGGGCGTAAGCGGAGGGGGCGAGTCGGCCATGACTGGAGAGTAACCGCGCGATTACTTGATGGGTGACGGTCAAGTCCGAAACCGATTGCGAATTGATCACGGGGAGGGGGATGGAGGAGGCCTCCGCTTTTGCGTATTCGGTGCGTGCGAGGTTGAGCTGACGTACCGTCAGGTGTGAGGGGTTGGCTGTTCGTGCTTGGAGGGGCAGGGGGCTCTGTGAGGGAAATGGCTGGTTCGCGTGGGGGTGGGGTGTCGGCCTGTGCGGTTGGTGGGCCTCGTGCGCCCCGTACTTCCCTTGTGATCCACATCCCGACGACGTGATCGGACGGCTTCTCTGATGAGTACGGACCAGCGCGCCGCGCGCTTCGACCTTCCCGAGATCGATGCCTTCACCCGGCCCTATTGGGACGCCGCCGCCGAGGGGCGACTGCTGATCCGCCGCTGCGGCGCGTGTGGCGCGGCCCATCACTACCCGCGCGAGTTCTGCCCGCGCTGCTGGAGCGAGGACGTCACCTGGGAGCGGGCCAGCGGGCTCGCCACGCTCTACACCTGGTCGGTCGTGCACCGGAACGACCTGCCGCCGTTCGGCGGCCGCGTCCCCTACGTCGCCGCCGTCGTCGACCTCGCCGAGGGCCCCCGCATGATGACGGAGATCGTCGACTGCGAGGAGGGTGTGTTGCGGATCGGGATGGCGGTCGAGGTGACCTTCCGGGGTGCGGGTGCGGATGCGGATGCGGAGGTGGTGGCGGGGGTGGGGGTGGGGGGCTTGGCTGTCGCCGTCTTTCGGCCTGCTCTGTCCGTGGCTAATTCGGAGGCGGAGTCCGGGGGTTCGGGCGACGATGGCTCATGACTTCAGATGATGCCGCCGCGTTCTCCTCAGAGTCCTCGGGTGACGCGCCCGTGGCCCAAGGTTCCGGCCCCGGCTGGTTGTTGACCTACGACCTCGAAGCGTTCATGGTCCGCGCCGGGGAGTTTCTGCGCTCCGAGCCCGCCCTGCACACGGTCCTGCTCACCGTCACCGAGACGCTCCGCCTGCGGGGGCTCCAGGTGTACGGGAGCGGGGTGCCCCTCTTCGGCACCTACGCCGACGCCGACGGCACCGTCCGGGGCGCCTTCGCCCGCACCCCGCCCCACCACCTGGCCCTCAGCCCCGTCACCCCCGAGGCCGCCGACGCCCTCGCCAGGCAGCTCGCGGGCGCCGACCCCGAGCTGCCCGGCGTCACCGCCGAGTGGGCCACCGCCGAGGCCTTCACCCGGGCCTGGGAGCGGCACACCGGAGCCACCGCCACGCTCGACACCCGGCAGCGCCTGTACCGGCTCGGCACCCTCATGCCGCCGGAACCCGGGCCCGCCGGGCGAGCCCGTCTCGCCACCGAGGCGGACCGGGACCTGCTTGTCCGCTGGCACCAGGAGTTCGCCACAGCCGTCGGAGAGCCGCCCGCCATGGACTCCCGACCCTGGGTGGACGCCCGTCTCTCCTATGGAGGAGTCACCTTCTGGGAGACCCCCGACGGCGTCCCCGCCGCCATGGCCGGTGCCACCCGTCGGATCGCCGGTCAGGTCCGCGTGGCGCCCGTCTACACTCCTGCCGAGCTTCGCGGGCGTGGCTACGGCGGTGCCGCCACCGTCGCCGTCACCCGCGCCGCCCTCGACGCGGGCGCGGCCGAGGTCGTGCTCTTCACGGACCTGGACAACCCGACCAGCAACGGCCTCTACCAGCGCATCGGCTACCGCCCGGTGCGGGACTTCGCACAGCACAGCTTCCTGCGCCGGAGCGGGGCCTGACGGGCATGCATCACGGCCATAGCAGCTCCTTGGTCCAGCGTGCGCCGGAGGCCGCCCCGGCCTGCTCCGTCTTCCGGTACCGCAGCCGCACGTGCCGGCGCCGCGCGTCGCCCTGGAAGAACTCCGCCTCCAGCGGGTCGAGCACGTACAGGGTCCAGGTGGGGGCGTCCGCGTCCGGCTCCGCCTGCGCGCGCTCCCAGGCCGTCTCGGACGCCGCCGCCAACTCGGGGGTGGAGTGCAGGACTTCGCTCTGGTGGCCCACCAGCGCTGCTGCCAGTGCGCCGGTCGACCTGGCGTGCAGGTCGGCGAGGCTCTCGGTGTGCGGTGCCGTGACGACTCTGCCCCTGATCCGGATCTGCCGGGCCTGCGCCGCCCAGTAGAAGTGCAGGGCCGCCTCAGGGCGGGCCGCGAGCTGGCGGCCCTTCCTGCTGGTCGCGTGCGAGGCGAAGTGCCAGCCATGGCCGTCGGCGTCGTGCAGCATCACGGTCCGCACGTCCGGACCGCCGTCCTCCGCCACCGTCGCGAGCCCCATGGTGTGCGGCTCCGCCTGCCCGGCGGCCACCGCCTCCGCGAACCACGCGTGGAAGAGGGGGAGGGGCGCGGCGGGCGCCGAGGCGGGATCGAACCCGGGCAGCTCGACGTCCCAGACCCGCTGGGCTCTCAGCAGCTTCTGGAATGTGGAGGGGGGAGGGGTGGGGCGGGCGCCGGAGCTTGCGGCTGGAGGTGGCGGCGGTGTCGTCATACGGGGATTGTCACCGGTCGGCCCGCCTGCCCCGTCACCCCTGCCCCGTCACCCCCGCTCCGTCACCCCCGCTCCGTCACCCCTGCCCCATCACCCCCGCCCCAGCACCACCGTCCCCGACGAGCAGAACCACCCGCCCGTGCCTGACGCCACCGCCAGCTGGGGCAGGGTGCCGTCGGGGCGTGCCACCTGGCCCTCGCCCGCCTGGCCGCGGAGTTGTCTCACCGCCTCCACCAGGAGGAAGAGGCCGCGCATGCCGGGGTGCTGGGCGGAGAGGCCGCCGCCGTCCGTGTTGGTCGGGAGTGCGCCGTCCCGGAGCAGGCGGCCCTTCTCCACGAAGGGGCCGCCCTCGCCCTTCCCGCAGAAGCCGAGGTCCTCCAGGGTCACCAGCGTCATGTAGGTGAACGCGTCGTAGATCTCCGCGATGTCGATGTCCGCGGGCCGCACCCCCGCCCGCTCGAAGGCGAGGCGGCCGCTCACCGCCGCCGGGGAGACCGTGAAGTCGGCCCACTCCGACATCGTCGTGTGCGAGACGTGTTCGCCCGTGCCGAGCACCCACACCGGTTCGGCCGCGCAGTCCTGTACGTACTCCTCCGCGGCGAGCAGCACCGCACAGCCACCGTCGGAGCGTATGCAGCAGTGCAGCTTGGTGAACGGGTCCGCGATCATCGGGCCGTCCAGGACCTCGTCGACGGTGAGGGGGGCGCGGAACATCGCGTCGGGGTTGGTCGCCGCGTTCGCCCGTGCCTGTACGGCGACCTGGGCCAACTGCTCCAGCGTCGTGCCGTATTCGTGCATGTGGCGGCGGGCGGCCATCGCGTACTTGGCGATCAGGGAGTGCCCGTACGGGACCTCGAACTGGAGCGGGCCGCGCGCGCCGAAGGAGAGGTTCGACGTACGGCGCCTCGCCTTGATGTCCGCGCGGGCCGTCGACCCGTACACGAGGAGGACGGCGTTGGCGTGGCCCGCGGCGATCGCGTCGGCCGCGTGCGCCGCCATGACCTCCCACGTGGCGCCGCCGACCGAGGTCGAGTCCACCCAGCGGGGCGCGAGCCCGAGGTACTCGGCGACCTCCACCGGCGCCAGCGTGCCGAGGCCCGCAGACCCGATGCCGTCGATCACCTCGCGGCCGAGCCCGGAGTCGGCGAGTGCGCGCCGGGCCGCCTGGGCGTGCAGGGCATAGGGCGTGGCGTCGTCCACCCGGCCGCAGTCCGAGAGGGCGACCCCGACGACGGCGACCTTGCGGGGGCTGCAACAGGCGGCAGAAGACATGGATCTGACGGTACATCAGGTCGGGGGTGGCGGCAGTGGTCTGTGCATATTGGCGCTGTCGCCCTAATATGACGGCCCGTCAGAAATGGGGTCCGGGACCCGTGCCCGGGGGAGGAGCCTGCCGATGGACGCCGCCTTCAGTGCGGAGCAGGGCGAGATCCGCCGCACCCTTCGCGAAATGATCACCAAGCGGTGCGGGCCCGACGAGGTCAGGGCCGCCGTGCGCACCCCGGCCGGTCACGACCCCGCCCTGTGGGCCGCCCTCGCCGAACAGCTCGGCCTGCCCGGTCTCGCCATCCCCGAGGCGTACGGCGGGGTCGGCTGTACCAGCGCGGAACTGGCTCTCGGGTTCGAGGAGTTGGGGCGCGCGCTCGCCCCTACGCCGCTCTTCGCCACCGCCGTCCTCGCCGCCCCGCTCATCCTCGCCCTCGGCACCGACGGGCAGTGCACCGGACTCCTGCCCCGTATCGCCGGGGGTGAGCTGACCGCCGCCCTCGCCGTCCCCGGCGCCGGGCTCGCCACGGCACTCGGCCTCGTCGGGGACAACCGCGGCGACTGGGCGGGCGGTGGCCGCGCGGGCGGTGTGCAGGCGCGGTCGGTCGACGGGGTCTGGCGGCTCTACGGGCAGGCCGAGCAGGTCGTCGACGGGCACAGCGCGGGGCTTCTCGTGGTCGCCGCGCACGCGGGAGGCTTCGCCCGGTCCCGCACGCTCCTCTTCCTCGTACGCGAGGGCGAGCCCGGCATGGTGCGGACGCGGCAGACCGCGTTGGACGAGACTCGTACGCAGGCGCGGGTCGAAATGCGCGACGTGAAGGCGGAGTTGCTCGGTGGGGACGAGTCCGACGTGCCCGGCGCGCTCGCCGCCGTCGGGGACGTCGCCGCCACGGTCGCCGCCGCCGAGGCCGTCGGTGCCGCGGACCGCGCCCTGGAACGTACCGTCGAATACGTTCAGGAGCGCGAGCAGTTCGGTCGCGCGATCGGCTCCTTCCAGGCGGTCAAGCACCGCCTCGCGGACGTGTACGTGCAGGTGCAGGCGGCGCGGTCGGCCGCCTATTACGCGGCGTGGGCCGCGGGCGCGGAGGCCGCCGGGTTCGGCGGGCAGGGCGCGGAACGGGCCGGAGGGCTCGCGCTCGCCCAGGCGCTCGACGCGCTGCGGACCGCCGCGTCGGAGGCGGTGCAGCTGCACGGCGGCATCGGCTTCACCTGGGAGCACGAGGCGCATCTGTACTTTAAGCGGGCGTCCAGTGACGAGCTGCTCTTCGGTCCCGTGCACCGGCTTCGGGCGCGGGCGGCGGAGCGGGCCGCTCTGTTCGCGACCGGGGACGGAGAGGTTCGCTGATGCCGCCCGGGGTGCGTCTGATGCAGAAGATGTCGTCCACCCGGACCTTCGCGAAGCTCGCTCCGCACTTCATCCCCGCGCTGGACCGCGCCGTGCACCGGCTGACCCGCGGCAAGGTGCTGCTGAGCGCGCGGATGCTGCCCGGCGTCATTCTGACCGCGCGGGGCGCGAAGAGCGGGCTGCCCAGGCGTACGCCGTTGGCGTGCATGCCCGAGGGCGGGGGCGGGGGCGGGGGCGAGGGCAGGGGTGAGGTCGGTACGTGGGTGTTGGTCGGGTCCAATTTCGGGCGGCCCGGTCATCCGGCGTGGACCGTCAACCTGCTGGCCGAACCCGACGTCGAGATCAGCTGGCGGGGCGCCGACATCCCCGTACGGGCGCGGCTGCTCGGTGGTGCGGAGCGGGCGGAGGTCTGGGCCGCGGCGCTGACGTTCTGGCCGCCGTACGCCACGTATCAGGCCCGGGTGGACCGGGAGATCCGGCTGTTCCGCCTGGAACGCCGCTGAGTGGGGGAGGGTGTACAGACCACAGCGGCGGATCACCGTGGTGATCCGCCGTCGGGCTGACAGGACTTGGGAGTCGGGTGGGGGGCTGCCCGCCAGGGCTATTTCGTCGGCTTCTTGCCGGTTACGCCCAGATGCACGAGGAGTGCGAGGTTCGGCTTCAGTTCCGCCTGCTTCACGCCCCACGTCTGGAATCCGCGCTGGTGGGAGGCGACGGCGGCAAGCATCGCGACCAGGGAGCCCGCCATGGCCGCCGGGTTGACGTCCTTGTTGACCTTGCCCTTGGTCTGCAGTTCCTTGACGGTGTCCGTAAGGGAGTTGTTGACCGAGTTGAGGATCTTCATCCTGATTTTGTAGAAGCGCTTGTCGCCTTCGGCGGCGCCGAGGTCGACGACCCGGAGGATCGCGTCGTTCTTGCGCCAGAAGTCGAGGAAGCCGTCGACAAGGTCCTGTGAGGTCTGCCAGCCGGCCTTGCCGACCCACGATCGCCCGTCGAGCAACTGGGTCAACTCGGCACCCGCCGCGGCCATTTGCTCAGCGATCTCCAGGACGGCGCCTTCGACGTCCGGAAAGTACTGGTAGAAGGTCGCGGGTGAAGTCCCTGCCTTCCGGGCGACGTCGATGACTTTGACGTCCCGGTAGGGCGACGAGCTGAGCATCTCGCTGAGGCAGTCGAGCAGCTTCTGTCGCGTTGCCTGACCGCGCCGACCGGCCACTCGGCCGTCGACGGTACGTACCTGTCCTGTCATGCCGTCAGCTTACCGAGGGGTGATCGGAGCGCGATTCGGCCGAGTGCAAATGGGGTTGGGGCGGGTGAGTGCGGCGGTGGGCTCACCCCGGTGCACCCCACGAGAATGGGCCATACGTTCGAATGTATGCGCTGCGGAGGCCGGAGCGGGCCATTAGCTTGACTGGCATGGACTACGCAGAGCGGGAGCGGGCACCGGAGCCGGAGCGGGACACGGGGGGCGGGTACCCCGAGGGCGGGTACCCCGAGGGCGGGTACGCGGAGGGCGTGCCCTGCTGGGTCGACGCGATGCTCCCCGACGTCGCGGGCGGCAAGCGGTTCTACGGTGAGCTCTTCGGGTGGACCTTCGACGCGGGCGCGGGGCCCGAGTACGGGGCCTACGTCCAGGCGTACAGCGACGGCCTGCCCGTCGCCGCCCTCGCGCCCAAGGCCGACGGCCGCATGCCCACCGTATGGACGGTGTACCTGGCCACGCCCGACGTGGCCGCCCTTGCCGGGCGCATCAAGGCCGCGGGCGGCTCGATGATCACGGAGGCCAGGCCGGTCGGGCCGTTCGGGACGATGGGCCTGGCCGCCGACCCCGAAGGCGCCGTCTTCGGGCTCTGGCAGGGCGACACGCACCAGGGCTTCGGCAGGTTGCAGCGGCCGGGATCGTACTGCTGGACCGAGGTGTACTCGCGGGACAAGCACCTGGTCGACCCCTTCTACGAGGGCGTCTTCGGATACGGCGGCGCCGACCTCGACCTCGACGGCGAGGACTTCCGCGTCTGGTCGCCCGCGGGCGCCGAGCCCGGCCCCGACACGGCGATCGGCGGCCGCAGCCTGCTCGTGGAGCCGGGTGGCGGGGCCGGTTCCGGCGCCCTTGACCGGTATGGCCCGGCGCGGATGCCCGCGCACTTCCTCGTCTACTTCGACGTCGCCGACACCGACGCCGCGGCCGCCACGACGACCCGGCTCGGCGGGCGCGTCCAGGCGCCGCCCCGCGACACCCCGTACGGCCGGATCGCGGTCCTCACGGACAATCAAGGGGCGACGTTCGCCGTCCTGCAGGACTGAGAGCCTGTCCTTGCGCGGACGTCCGAGGGCCCGAGCGGGCCGCCCCGCGGCGACCGGCGGTGGGGTTTTGTCCGGAGACACCCCGATCCCGCCCCGGGTTCGCAACGACCGGCTCGGACAGGAAGAATCAGGGTGCGTGCCGCCGTAGCGGCTCGGTGGTGAGACGCTGCACGGGGCTGTCTTCTTCGACGGCCGCGTACGGGGAGGTGGCAAGGCAAGTGGTGGATCAGCTGACGCAGCACGATCCGAGGCGGATCGGCCCGTTCGAGGTCCTCGGGCGACTTGGTGCCGGTGGCATGGGACTGGTCTATCTCGCGCGCTCCGCCTCGGGGCGGCGCGTGGCGATCAAGACGGTGCGGACCGAGCTCGCCGAGGACCAGCTGTTCCGTGTCCGCTTCACGCGCGAGGTCGAGGCCGCCCGCGCCGTGTCCGGCTTCTACACGGCCGCTGTGGTGGACGCCGATCCGCGGGCCGCCGTGCCCTGGCTCGCCACGGCGTACGTTCCCGCGCCCTCCCTCGAAGAAATAGTGAATGAACACGGGCCGCTGCCCACCCAGGCGGTGCGCTGGCTGGCGGCGGGCGTGGCCGAGGCCCTGGAGTCCATCCACGGCGCGGGCCTGGTCCACCGTGACCTCAAGCCGTCCAACGTCCTCGTCGTCGAGGACGGGCCGCGCGTCATCGACTTCGGCATCGCGTCCGGCGTCTCCAACACCCGGCTGACCATGACGAACGTCGCCGTCGGCACCCCCGCCTACATGTCGCCCGAGCAGGCCAAGGACTCCCGCAGCGTGACCGGCGCGAGCGACGTCTTCTCGCTCGGCTCCACCCTCGTCTTCGCGGCCACCGGGCATGCGCCGTTCCACGGCGCCAACCCCGTCGAGACCGTCTTCATGCTGCTCAGGGAGGGCCCCGACCTCGAAGGGCTCCCCGACGAGCTGCGGCCCCTCATCGAGTCGTGCATGCAGATGGAGGCCGTGCTCCGGCCCAGCCCCGCCGACCTCCAGGCGCAGCTCGCACCGCACCTCTTCGCCTCCGAGAGCGCCGATAACGACGACAGCGGTACGGCGTCCGCCTGGCTGCCCGAGCGGGCCGTCGCGCTCATCGAGGCCCGCCGGGGCGGCCGTCCGCCCGCCCGGGTGCCCGCGGCGGCCGGGCGCAGCGGCGGCCGGGGCGCCGCGCCCGCCGCACCCGTCACCGCACCGCCGCCCCCGCAGCAGCCCCCGCCCGCGCCGTCCAGAGCTCCCTTCGCCGTCACGCCCGACGCGGGGCCCGTGCGGCTCGCCGGGGCGAAGGTGCCGATCGGGCCAGGACCGCGCGTGGCCGACGCCCGGGGCCCCGGCGCCCTGCCCGGCGACTCCGGACTCGCCGCCTCCTGGTCCCGGTCCGCCACCCACCGACCCGGCACCCACCGGCCCGGCGGCAACGGCGTCGACCCGGCGCCCGCCGCGGTGCCCGCGCCCGCCCCCGCGCCCGACGCGAGCCCCGCGTCGTGGCGGCCGTGGCGGTTCCGCATGTCCAACGACGTCTGGGGCACCCCCGCCGTCGCGGGGAACCTGGTCTACGTCACCTCCTTCGAGGTGCACGCCCTTGACGTCGGCACCGGCCGCCGCAGCTTCAAGACGCGGGACGTCGCCTGGTCCATGGCGGTCGCGGACGGCCGTATCCACGCCTCCGACGGCCCCACGCTCTACGCCCTCGACGGCGTCGAAGGATCCGACCTCTGGCGCCTGTCGACCGACGCCTGGGTGTACTCCCTCCAGGCCGACCGCGGCACGGTCGTCACCGGCACCCGCGGCGGCGGCGTCCAGGCCTGGGAAGCGGCCAACGGCGAGAAGCTCTGGGAGATCACCGGAGCCCAGACCGACTTCGAGACGTCCGAGGCCGGGCCGCTCGTCGTCGACGGCACGGTGTACGTGTGGAAGGGCGCCCGGCTGCGGGCGCTCGAAGCGCGGACCGGCGACGAACGCTGGTCCTACCCCGTGGGCGACGCGGCCTCCTGCGGCGGCGTACCGGTACGGCTCAGCCAGGCGCAGGACGGCTACGTGTACGTGGCCGCCGGTACCCGCGTCCTCGCCATCGACGTACACAGCGGGCACGTCCGCTGGCACTTCGAGGCACCGGCCGCCTTCCTCTGCCCGCCCGCCTTCGCGCCGGGCCCCGCCGTGACGGGCGGCGGCGTCTACCTCGCCGACTACCTCGGCACGGTGTACGCCCTCGACGCGACGGACGGCCGCGACCGCTGGCGCATCGCCACGGAGTCCCGCTCCTCGATCGAACCGGTCCTCGTCGCGGACGGCCACGTCCATGTCGGCAGCGGCAAGGGCCTCTACACCCTCGACGCGGTCACGGGCACGCCGAAGTGGCGCTTCCAGGCGGGCGGCGAGGTCGTCGGCGCGCCCGTCGTCGCCGACCGGCGCATCCACTTCGGCTCCACGGACCACCTGCTCTACACCCTGAAGGCGGACGACGGCCGCCTCCGCTGGAAGCTGGCCACGGGCGGAGAGATCACCGGGGCCCCGGTGGTGCGGGACGGCGTCGTCTACGCGTGCAGCAAGGACCGCTGCGTGTACGCGCTGGACGCGGAGCGGGGCACGGGGACGTCGCCGCGGGCTTAGGGCCTCATTCCTTACCAAGGACTCCGGGGGTGCCGGGTGCGTGACCCCCGCCACGTCACCTTGTGCGGAAGCCGCCCGTCCGGCGGGTCGTGAACAGGTCCGCCTGGCGGTCCGGCGGCAGGTTTCCCAGCGCGATCAGGTGGGGCGCGTGCGCGAGGGCCTGGGCGCGGGCCGCCTCCTTCGCCGACCAGAGAGCCCGTACGGTGCCCTGCACCGCCTCGGTGGGGTACGAGGCGATGATCGCCGCCGCCCGGACGGCCGCCGTCAACGCGCCGCCCGGCGCCGTCAGTTCGGAGACCAGGCCCGTCTCGTACGCGCGGCGCGCGGAGATCCGCTCGGCCGTGCCCATCAGCGCCATCCTCGCGACCTCGCCGAACGGCATGCGCTGCGCCATGTGGATCGACTCGTACGCGCTGACCATCCCGTACGTGGTGTGCGGGTCGAAGAACGTGGCGTGCTCGTCCGCGACGACGAACTCGGCCTCGCCGACGAGGTAGAAGGCGCCGCCGCACGCCATGCCGTTGACCGCGGCGATCACCGGTTTCCAGAGGTCGTTCGCCTTCGGGCCGATCGCGAGGAGCGGATCGTCGATCGTGTACGGGGAGGTGGGCTGGGGGACCTCCGCGGTGCGGTCGATGCCGGTGCAGAACGCCTTCTCGCCCGCCCCCGTCACCACCACCGCGCGGACGGTGTCGTCGAAGCGGAACTGCCGCCAGGCGGTGGTCAGTGCGGCGGCCGTTTCCAGGTCGATGGCGTTGTGGCGCTCCGGGCGGTCCAGGGTGAGGACCGCCACGCCCGTGTCCTCGTCGACCGTCGTGCGCAGCCCGGCCGCCCCCGGCTGCGGTGTCACGGCCGCTCCAGGATCCAGCGGGGGACGACGACACCGCCGACGTCCGCGAAGACGGCCTGCACCTTCGCGCCGATACGGAGCCGTTCCGGGGGCACGGAGTTCAGGGCGGCGTCGGGGGCGGTGACGAGGTTGCCCACGAGGCGGATGCGGGGGGCGTCGGCCAGCTCGACGACGATCGCGTTGTAGCCGGGCTGTGCGGCGTAGGCGGGCAGGAGGGGTGGGTGCGGGAAGACGTAGGACCAGATGCGGCCGCGGCCGGTCATCCTGCGCCAGTCGCTGTCGAAGGACTGGCAGTGGGGGCAGCAGGGGCGGGGTGGGAAGCGGAGTGCGCCGCAGGGGGTGCAGGCTTGTATGCGGAGTTCGCCTCGGGCGGCGTGGGCCCAGAAGGGGGCGCCGTCGTCGTCGATGGTGGGGGTGAGGAGGGCTTCTTTCGGTGTCGCGTCTGCCATGTGGGTGTCCCTTGCCGGGTGCGGGTCTGTTGGTGGGTGCTTGCGCAGTTCCCCGCGCCCCTTAGGGGGTCCGTTGTCGGGTGCGGGTTCGTCGTGGCTGGTCGCGCAGTTCCCCGCGCCCCTGGGAGCGCAGTTCCTGCGCCCCTTAGGGGGACCTCAGCAGTACTGCCGACGTGGGGACGCCCTCGCCCGCCGTCACCAGGCAGGTCGAGGCGTTCGGGACCTGGGCCGTGCTGGTGCCTCGGAGTTGCTTGACGCCCTCGTTGATGAGGTTGAAGCCGTGGACGTAGGCCTCGCTGAGGCCGCCGCCTCCCGTGTTGATCGGCAGGCGGCCACCGCTCTCCAGGGCGCCGCCCTCCGTGAACGCGCCGCCCTCGCCGCGGCCGCAGAAGCCGTAGCCCTCCAGGGAGAGCGGGATGAGCGGGGTGAACGCGTCGTAGATCTGGGCGACGTCCACGTCCTGCGGGCCGAAGTCCGCCTGTTTCCACAGGTGCCGGGCGGCTGTCCAGGCGGGCCCGGAGAGCGGGTCGTCGTTCCAGTAGTTGACCATGCCGTGGTGCTGGGCGGGCAGGCCCTGGGCGACGGAGTGGACGTAGACCGGCCGATGGCGGCAGTCGCGCGCCCGCTCGGCGGGGACGATCACGCAGGCCAGCGCGCCGTCCGTCTCCAGGCAGTTGTCGAAGAGGCAGAGCGGCTCGCTGATCCAGCGGGACGTCATATACATGTCGCGGGTCAGCGGGCGTTCGTACATCATCGCGGCCGGGTTCTGGTTGGCGCGGTTGCGGCAGGCGAGGGCGACGTTGAAGAGGTGGTCGCGGGTCGTGCCGTACTCGTGCATGTGGCGGCGGGCCAGCATGGCGATCTCGTCGGCGGGGCGGAGCAGGCCGAAGGGGCGCGTCCACTGGGCCGGTGTGGGGAGTTGGACCGCGGTGTTCTTCCAGGGGCGCGGACCGCTGCCGCGCTTGCGGGAGCGCCAGGCGACGCCGACGCCCGCCTGCCCGGTGGCGACGGCGGCGGCGAGGTGGGCGATGGTCGCGCACGAACCGCCGCCGCCGTAGCCGACCTTGCTGAAGAAGGTCACGTCGCCCGCGCCGATGGCCTTGGCGACCTCGACCTCGTCGGTCTCCTCCATCGTGTACGAGGCGAAGGCGTCGACCTCGGACGGGGCGATGCCCGCGTCGTCGAGCGCGGCGACGATGGCGCGGCACGCCAATTCCTTTTCGGTCTGGGGGAGTTGTTTGGCGAACGGGGTCTGGCCGATCCCCACTATCGCTGTAGCGTCCTTGAGTGAAGCCATGGGCAGCGGCACCTCCGGATTGCGGGTCCTGTTGTGGCCCGACGCCATGTCGCAGGCGTGTCCGGCCTGCTGACAGGGCGTCAGGCTACCGCTAATCTGACGGGTAGTCAGCTACACGTCGGGAGGGGCTTGCGATGCGCGGCGACCTGGAGTGGGGCAGCATCCCGGGACTGGTGCGGGCGGCCGCCGAGCGGTACGGGCCGCGTGAGGCGGTCGTCGAGGGCCGCACCCGCGTCTCGTACCGGGAACTGGGCGAGCGCGTGGAGCGGGCCGCTGCCGCCTGCGTGGCGAACGGTGTCGAACCCGGCGACCGCGTCGCCGTCTGGGCGCCGAACACCCTCGACTGGATCGTCTCCGCACTCGGCGCGGTCTCGGCCGGCGCGGTCCTCGTCCCCCTCAACACCCGCTTCAAGGGCGCGGAGGCGGCGTACGTCCTGGCGCGCAGCCGCGCCAAGCTCCTCTTCATCACGGGCACGTTCCTCGGCACCTCCTACGTCGCCTCGCTGCGGCGCGCGGCGGTCGAGGGCCCCGGTGAAGGACCGCTGCCCGGCCTGCCGCACCTGGAGCAGGTGGTCGTGCTCTCCGACGACGCCCCGCAGTCCTTCCGCACCTGGAAGGACTTCCTGGCGAGCGGCGACCCGGTCTCCGGTGAGGCGGTCCGCACCCGGGCGGCATCGGTCGACGGCTCCGCGCCTTCGGACATCATCTTCACGTCCGGCACGACGGGCCGCCCCAAGGGCGCCGTGCTCACCCACGCCCAGACCCTGCGCTGCTATGACGTGTGGAGCGACCTGGCAGGCCTTCGCGAGGGCGACCGCTACCTGATCGTGAACCCGTTCTTCCACACCTTCGGCTACAAGGCGGGCATCATCGCCTGCCTCATGCGGGGCGCGACGATGGTCCCGCAGCCCGTCTTCAACGTCGACACCGTCCTCGCCAACGTCGCCGCGGAACGCATCTCGGTCCTGCCGGGCCCGCCCACCCTGCACCAGTCGATCCTCGACCACCCCTCGCGCGGCCAGCACGACCTGTCCGCGCTGCGGCTCGTGGTGACCGGCGCCGCGGTGGTGCCGCTGCGGTTGGTGGAGCGGCTGCGGGCGGAGCTGCGCATCGCCACCGTCCTGACGGCGTACGGCCTCTCGGAGGCGAGCGGCATCGTCACGATGTGCCGCCGCGGCGACCCGGTCGAGGTCGTCGCGGCGACGTCGGGCCGCGCCATCCCCGACACGGAGGTACGGGTGGTGACGGCCGCCGGGGAGCCGCTCGCGCCGGGCCACCCGGGCGAGATCCTCGTCCGCGGCCACCACGTCATGCAGGGCTACTTCGAGGACCCGGCGGGGACGGAGCAGTGCGTGACGCCCGACGGCTGGCTGCGCACGGGCGACGTGGGCATCCTCGACGCGGCGGGCAACCTCCGCATCACGGACCGGATCAAGGACATGTTCATCGTCGGCGGCTTCAACGCCTACCCCGCCGAGATAGAGCAGCTCCTCGGCGTGCACCCCGATGTGGCGGACGTCGCGGTGATCGGGGTGCCGGACCCGCGGCTCGGCGAGGTGGGCAAGGCGTACGTGGTGCGGCGCCGGGGGTCCGTGGTGACGGCGGACGACCTGATCGCGTGGGCGCGCCGGGAGATGGCGAACTACAAGGTCCCGCGCGCGGTCGAGTTCGTGGCGGAGCTGCCGCGGAACGCGAGCGGGAAGGTGGTCAAGGGGGAGCTGCGGGGGCGGGCCGCCGGACAGCCGCTGATCTGAACGAAAGGCCCTAGTCACCGGCCGCCGTGAGGGCGGCTCGTTCGGCCGCGCTGCACTCCACGCAGAACTCGTTGCCCTCCGGGTCGGCGAGGAGGACCCAGCCCCGCCCGTCGGGGCGCCGCCGGTCGTCGACCTGCGTCGCCCCCAGCGCGGCGAGCCGCTCGACCTCCGCGTCGCGGCTGCGGTCCTGCGGCTGGAGGTCGACGTGCAGCCGGTTCTTGACGGTCTTGCCCTCCGGCACGGTCACGAAGAGCAGCGTGATGCCGTCGGCCCTCACCTGCGCCTCGGGGTCGCCGGGAAAGTCGTCGTCGGCGAGGTCGCCGCCGAGGACCTCGGCCCAGAAGACCCCCTGGCGGTAAGCGTCGTGGGCGTCGAACGTGAGGTGGCGTACGAGAGAAGTCATGGGCGGACTATCGGGGGGACGGGCCGGTCCTGTCCACACATATTCGTCCCGCGTACGGGAGTTCAGTGTCCGGACGGGGGCGTGAGGCAGCCGGTCTCCGGGAAGCGGCCGTTCGCCTGCGCGCTGTAGTTCGTCTTCTGGACGAAGGCGGTGACGCAGGCGTGGTCCCCTACGTAGAGCCCGATCGTCGCGCACTCGGGCGTGACGCTCTCGCCGTTCTCGTAGCGCGGGGACATCCCCTGCACGTCGAGCTCGCCGCCGAGCAGCGTGCCCGCGTCGGTCGTCTCGCGGATCTCGTACCCGAGCTTGCCGGTGAGCGCGGCGCGCACGCTCTCCGGGTCCCACTTGTGCTGCCGCCAGAGCTGCTTGAGGACGGGCTTCATCCGAGCGGCCTCGGTCCGCGCGGCCTTCTCGTCCGCCGCGGACATCTCGCCGGGGCGGCGGTAGGCGTTGTTCTCGCCGTTGTGGGGCGCGCCGTCGACGACTCCGGGTTCTACGTAGGGGGAGGCGCCGGGGGAGGGGGTGGTGGAGGAGGGGGTGGTCGACGGTGTTTCGGCGGGGGTCCCGGGGGCGGGGGCTCCGGGGGCGGTGGCGGCCGGGTGGCGGCCCTCGTCGCCGCAGCCGGTGAGGGAGAGCGCGGCGCCGAGCAGGAGCACGGGGGCGGCGAGGCGTCTTCGGTACGACGTCCGCGCCTTCTGCGTCGGCTGCGTCGTCGTCGATGAGGTGGCCATGCTCATGACTCTGCCACGTCCGTCCGGAGCCTCGGCAACGGCCCGGTGGACCGCTCTGCAACGATTGCGCGATGCGCACCGCACGACCGGCCTCCCGCCCTCATCCCCGCCCCCGCATCCTCTTCGTCACGGACCTCGCCTACCAGGCGAAGGGCCGCCGCTACTGCGACGAGGACATCCACCTCACCGCCCGCCTCCGCGAGGACTTCGACGTGGCCCTCTGTCACCCGCTGGACGCGGCGCCCCTGATGGAGAGCGGCGCGTTCGACACGGTGATGGTGCGCAACAGCGGCCCGGTCCTCAACTACCAGGCGTCGTGGGACGACTTCAGGGAGCGGGCGACGCGCGGTGGCTTCCGCACCTACAACCAGCTGACCGGCAAGGCCGACATGGTCGGCAAGCAGTACCTGCTCGACCTCACGGCGGCCGGCTACCCGGTGATCCCCACGGTCGACGACCCCCGGGAGGTGGACCGTCTCCCGGCGACGGACACGTACGTGGTCAAGCCGAAGGCGGGCGCGGACTCGATAGGCCTGGAGTTCGTGGCGAGGGACGGTCTCGCGGCGCTCGCGGACGCGTCCGGGGAGTCCGGCGCGTCCGGCGCGTCCGGGGAGTCCGGCGACTCCGGGATCCTGATCCAGCCGTGCATCGACTTCACGTACGAGGTGTCGTTCTACTTCGTCGACCGCGCCTTCCAGTACGCACTGCACGCCCCCGACCCCACCCGCCGCTGGCACCTTCAGGGCTACGCCCCCACCTCCGCCGACCTGGCCTTCGCCCAGCGCTTCGTCGACTGGAACGCGATCGACCACGGGATCCAGCGCGTCGACGCGTGCCGCGCCCCGTCCGGCGAACTCCTCCTCGTCGAGCTGGAGGACCTGAACCCGTACCTGTCCCTCGACCTCCTCGACGAGGAGACGCGGGACGCGTTCGTCGCCGCGGTGAAGCGTTCCCTGTCGGCCCACTTGTCGGACGATTGGCGCAGCGCTGTTGGTGCAGCGTCCGGTCTTCCGCCCCGCCCCGGCCGGGCTTAGCCTCGCAAGGGAGAAGAGCCTGCGCCGGTTCCGCAGGGCTGCGGCCTCGGCTTTTCTCCTCGCGGTCCCCGGACCCAGGACGCGCCGGATTTCCCGTTCCCTCCGACAAGGGAGTGGTGCAGAGACGGGGGCCCTTCCGGGTGGCACGCCCCCTCGAACCCTCACATACCTGGTCCGCAGCGTCGGGCCGTGGACGGCCGGAGCTGTGCCACCGACATGAACAGCTCCGGCCTGTGCCCTTCCGGCCTGTTCCGACCGGGGCGCTCCCGCACGCCCCGGCGCCGCAAGGGCACGTCGGCGCCGACTCGTGGAGGGGAGCCATGACGTCGGCGCGCTGGGACGGCCGCCGCCGCTACCGGCGCCCATGCCTCGGCGGCGGCCGTCGGCCACGTACTGGTGCTTTCGGTTGTTCTCCATTGAACGACGGGCGTGGCGTCACGGGAAGGCTTGTGCATGGGCCGGTTGGCCTGGCGCAGCGGAACGGGGCCGAGCGGTGTGCTCGGCCCCGTCGGGGTGGTGCGGGTGTCTGCCCCTGGATCCCTGGATCAGTCCTGCGGGGGAGCCGGTATGTGGCCGTCGCCCAGCGGTCCGGTGGGCACGTGGCTGTCCTGCGTGGTCACCACCGTGCTGTCCGCCGGCGGGGCCGGCGAGTGGCTGTCGGCGAGCGCCGGAGACGCGGCGGCGCCCGCGGCTGCCGCCGCGACGGCGAACGTGACGAGGATTCTCTTGGTGCGTGTCATTCCAGCTCCTGTGATGAGTCGGACATCCAGCGCCAAGTGACCCTAGCGACGGATCGGCTGAACGTTCGATTCCGCTGAGCGATAGGGCGTGGCGCCTCTTTTGCAGTCTGCCCAGATATGCGTCGGCCGCGACGGCTTCCCCTCCGCGCCGCCGCGGCCGACCGATCCCCCGTCGCAATAAGGCCTGAGTCAGTCCTTGGGCGGGGCAGGGACGTGGCCCTCACCCATGGTGGTGAAGCCGTCCTTGGGCGGAGCGGGAACGTGGCCCTCGCCCTGGGTGGTGATGCCGTCCTTGGGCGGGGCGGGAACGTGGCCCTCGTCCTGAGTGGTGGGGTTCTTGGGGTCACTCATAGTGGCAACTCCTCTGAATAGAAGGGGCTCTGGGACCGAACCGCCCGCTCAGCAACTCCCCCGAGGGTCGCCGAGCGGGCGGGTCTGGGCCGATCACCATATCTGTGTGGCCCGGGCGACCCGTCTGCCCCCCGACGCGACGGGTCGATGACATGAGGATGGCACCGCGTCATAAACGTTCGATGAACGTACCGGCGTCAGGCCGCAGCGACCGGACGTAGGAGCGTGCGCACCCCGTCAGCCTCGGAGGCCCCTGCCTCCTCGTAGAGCGCCAGGGCCTCCCGCCAGCAGGCCTGGGCCCGGTCCAGCTGACCGAGCGTGTTGAGGGACTCGCCGAGGAGCGTCAGGACGTTGGCGCGCATCCAGTCGCCGCCCACGCAGCCGGTGGCGAGCGCCTGCTCAGCGTACTGCGCCGCCTGGGCCGGGCGGCGGTCGGAGTAGTGGACCTGGGCGACCCGGAAGTGGGCGGTGCCCTCCCACAGCCGCTGACGGTTCTCCTTGAAGATCTGCAAGGCGTGCGTGAGTTCGGCGAGGGCCTCGCTCCGCTGGCCCGCGTGGTTGAGCGCCAGGCCGAGGGCGTACTTCGCGTTGGCGAGGCGGAAGGTGAGCCCGAGGTCGTCGTAGATGGCCATGCCCTGCCGCGCCAGGTCGATCGACCTCGCCGTGCTCCCCATGGCGAGGAGGGCCCGGGAGAGGTTGCAGAAGGCGCTCGCCTCGCTGTGCCGGTTGCCGTCGAGCCGGAAGACGTCGATGGCCTTGAGGAAGAAGGCCTCGCTCGCCGCGTACTTGTTCAGGCAGTAGGCGACGATTCCCTGCTCGTTGGCGGCGTTGCCGCTGGTCCAGGGGTCACCGGCCCGCAGGGCGAGCTTCGCGGCGCTTTCGAGCTCCGTCGCCGCCGCCTCGAAGTGGCCGACCTTGCTGAGGACTTGGGCGAGGCTGACGCGCGCCCGCCCTTCGGCCTGGGTGTCCGCGGCGGTGGCCGCGGCATCGGCCGCCGCCCGCGTCGCCCGCTCGTACCGGAGCGAGCTGGCGCCCGACTCGGCGAGATCCTTGGCCGCCAGGAGGAGGTCCACGGCCCGGCGCAGCGTCCCGGCGCCCAGCGACTGCTGGACGCACGCCAGGATGCAGTCGGCCTCCGCGTGCAGCCAGTCCAGCGCCTTCGTGTCGTCGCTGAAGCACTGCCCACCGTGGCGCGTCACTTCGAAGTGCTCCACCGTCCGGTCCCCGGGCCGCTCGATCGCATAGACCCGCGCCGCCGACGCCAGATAGAAGTCCAGGAGCCGCGACATCGCCGCGTCCCGCTCGCTCGGCGGCTGTTCGTCGCGTTCGGCGCACGAACGCGCGTAGAGGCGTACGAGGTCGTGGTAGCGGTAGCGGCCCGGTGCCGCCGACTCCACGAGGGACGTGTCGACCAGGGATTCCAGGACGTCTTCCGTCTCGTCCAGGGGGAGGTCGAGGACGGCCGAGGCCGCCGCGAGGGAGAGGTCGGGGCCGTCCGCGAGGCCGAGGAGGCGGAACGCGCGGGCCTGGGCCGGCTCCAGCTGGCCGTAGCCCAGTTCGAACGTCGCCTTGACCGCGAGGTCGCCCGCCTGGAGCTCGTCCAGGCGGCGCCGCTCGTCGGCCAGCTTCGCGGCGAGCGTCGAGACCGTCCAGGTGCGGCGCGCCGCCAGGCGGGACGCCGCGATCCGGATGGCGAGCGGCAGGAAGCCGCACGCCGCCACCACGTCGAGGGCCGCCTCGCGCTCCGAGGTGACGCGCTCCTCGCCGACGATGCGGGTGAAGAGCAGGAGCGCCTCCTCGGGGGACATCACGTCGAGGTCCACCAGGTGCGCGCCCGCGAGGTCGACCATGCGCACCCGGCTCGTGACCAGGGCCGCGCAGCCCTCCATGCCGGGGAGCAGCGGTCTGACCTGGGCCGCGTCGCGGGCGTTGTCCAGGAGGACGAGGATCCGGCGGCCGTCGAGGACCGAGCGGTACAGGGCCGCGCGCTCCTCCAGGGAGTCCGGGATCGCCGAGTCGGCCGTGCCGAGGGCGCGCAGGAAGGCGCCGAGGACAGTCTCGGGCTCCGCCGCCCGCGCGCCCGCGCCCTGGAGGTCCACGTACAGCTGGCCGTCGGGGAAGTGGGTCCGGGCCGCGTGGGCGACGTGGACGGCGAGGGTCGTCTTGCCCACGCCGCCGATGCCCGCGAGCGCCGAGACCGCCATCACCCGGCCCTCGGCGGCGGACAGGATGTCGCTCAGCTCGTCGACGAAGGAGCCGCGGCCCGTGAAGTCGGGCACGGTGGCGGGGAGTTGGGCCGGGCGCACCACCGTCGCCGTCGGTTCCTGGGCGGCGGCGGAGGGCTCCGTGAGGCCGGGGTCGGCTTGCAGGATGCGCTGCTGGAGCTCCTTCAGGCCCGGCCGCGGGTCCACGCCGAGCTCGTCCGCGAGCAGGCGCCGCGTGTCCGCGTACACGGCCAGGGCCTCCGCCTGGCGGCCGCTGCGGTACAGGGCGAGCATCAGCAGTTCGCGCAGCCGCTCCCGCAGCGGGTGTGCCGCGGTCAGGGCCGTCAGCTCCGACACCGCCTCCGCGTGGCAGCCCTGTTCGAGGTCCATGTCCAGGCGCGTCTCCAGGAGCTGGAGGCGCCATTCGTCGAGGCGGGTGCGCTGGGTGTCGGCGTAGGGGCCGGGGACGTTGGCGAGGGGCTCGCCGTCCCAGAGGTCGAGGGCCTGGTTGACCAGCGTGCGCGCCTGGCACAGGTCGCCGGTGCTGCGTGCCTTCTCGGCGGCCGCCCAGAGGTTTTCCGCCGCGGCCAGGTCAAGGGCGCCGTCCACCGCCTGGATCGCATAGCCGCCGGACTCGCTGACGAGGACGCCCGGAGGCAGCACCTTGCGGAGCCGGGACGCGTACGTACGTACCGCTGCCAGTGCCTGCGAGGGCGGCTCCTCGCCCCAGAGGGCGTCGATCAGCTCCGCGGCCGTGGCCGTGCGGCCGTCCCTCAGCAGGAGGGCGGCGAGCAGCGCCCGCTGCTGCGGGGAGCCGGTGTTGAGCTGTTGCGTGCCGTGCCACGCGCGCACCGGTCCGAGCACGCTGAAGCGCGACGCCGGGACCTCGGGGGGATGCCCCTCGGTCCGCTCCTCGGGGGTGTCCCCCGAGGCCGGACGCCGCTGCTCCGGTACTCGCGGTACATCGACCATCGCTCCCCCTGCCGCCCTGCCGTTCCCGATCCTGCCGGTCGCGGGTCTGCCCGCCCGCGTGGTGCTCCGTACATGCCGCTCGGTTCTTGCTCCCCGCCAGTTTGCCTTGTTCATGGCGGATGCGTCAGCCGTGCGAGACGGCTCTCACAGGGTCCTCGCACGACATTCCGCGCCGCTTTCCCGCCACGGGAGGCGGGCGGGTGGCCGAGGGGCGTCCGCCGGGTGGCGCCTGGGCCGCGCCAGGTGTCCGCGTACGAGTAGCCGACGAGTAGCCGACGAGGAGCTGACGGGTCGTCAGATCAACGCTACCGTGGGCCATATGGAGACCATGGAGACCCCGGAGAGCTTCCCGAAGATCATCTCGGTGGACGACCACACGGTCGAGCCCCCCCATGTCTGGCAGGACCGGCTCCCGTCCAAGTACCAGGACCGCGGCCCCAGGATCGTCCGCGCACCCCTCAAGGAAATGTCCTTCCTGGGCGGTAAGTTCGCCCCGGTGATGGGCGCGAAGGGGGACGAAGGCCCCATAGGCGACTGGTGGATCTACGAAGACCTGCACCGGCCGCTCACCCGCCTCGACACCGCCGTCGGGTACGACAGGGACGAGATCAAACTGGAGGTCATCACCTACGAGCAGATGCGGCCGGGCTCCTTCAGCGTCCCCGACCGCCTCGCCGACATGGACGTCAACCACGTCCAGTCCGCCCTCTGCTTCCCCACCTTCCCGCGCTTCTGCGGGCAGACCTTCACCGAGGCCGGGGACCGGGAGCTCGGGCTCCTCGGCGTCCGGGCGTACAACGACTGGATGGTGGAGGAATGGTGCGGACCCGAGGCCCGCGGCCGCCTCATACCCCTCACCCTCATCCCCCTCTGGGACGCCGGACTCGCCGCCGCGGAGGTACGCCGCAACGCCGCCCGCGGGGTACGCGCCGTCGCCTTCTCCGAGATCCCGCCCCACCTGGGCCTGCCGTCCATCCACACCGACGAGTGGGACCCCTTCCTGCGCGCCTGCGACGAGACCGGCACGGTCATCGCCATGCACATCGGGTCGAGCAGCAGGATGCCGAGCACGTCGGCGGACGCGCCACCCGCCGTGGGGTCCACGATCACCTTCGCCAACTGCTGCTTCTCGATGGTGGACTGGCTGATGAGCGGCAAGTTCGAACGCTTCCCGAACCTGCGGATCATGTACGCCGAGGGGCAGATCGGGTGGATCCCCTACATCCTCGAACGCGCGGACGTCGTGTGGGAGGAGAACCGGGGCTGGGGCGGCGTCGCCGACAAGGTCATGCGACCGCCGTCCGAGCTCTTCACCGAGCACGTCTACGGCTGCTTCTTCGACGACGCGTTCGGCCTGAAGAACCTCGACTCCATCGGGGTCGGGAACGTGCTCTACGAGACGGACTATCCGCACTCCGACTCCACGTGGCCGAAGTCCCGGCAGGTCGGGGAGGAGCAGATGGGGCACTTGGACGCGGACGTGGTGGACCGGATCGTGCGCCGCAATGCGATTGACCTGCTCGGTCTGACGGGGGAGGGGTTGTGGCCCGGCCCGTAAGGGCGGGAGCAGCTGGAACATCGCGAGCAGCCCGAACGGGGCCGCACACCAAGACCGCACACCACAACCGCACACCAAGACCGCACACCACAACCGCACATCAAGACCGCGCACCGTCAACAGTGGGGACACCCATGCTCGTTCACGGAATGCAGCTGCCCATTCAGTCGCAGAGTTCTCTCTACGTCGAGACGTGGGAGGCCGACGCCACCCCCGAAGACCTCGCCGAGATCGCCCGCACCGCCGACCGCGAGGGCTTCGCCTACATCGCGAGCTGCGACCACGTCGCCATCCCGCGCCGCCTCGCCGACGCGATGAGCACCGTCTGGTACGACCCCGTGGCCACGCTCTCCTTCCTCGCGGGCGTCACCGAGAACGTCCGCCTGATGAGTCACGTCGCCATCGTCGGCCTGCGCCACCCGCTCCTCTCCGCCAAGCAGTACGCGACCCTCGACCGGCTGAGCGGCGGCCGCCTGATCCTCGGGGTCGGGGCCGGACACGTACCGGAGGAGTTCGAGGTGCTCGGCGTCGACTTCGAGCGGCGCGGCCCCCTCCTGGACGAGACCGTCGACGCGCTGAAGGCGGCCCTCGGCCCCGACGAGTACCCCGAACACCACGGCAGGCGCTACGACTTCAGCGGGCTCGGGCAGCAGCCGCGCCCCGCCCAGGACCGCGTGCCCATCTGGGTCGGCGGCTCGTCGCCCGCCGCCGTGCGCCGCGCCGCGACCCGGGCCGACGGCTGGCTGCCGCAGGGCGATCCGAGGGACAAGCTGCCCGCGCAGATCGCGCTCCTCAAGCGGCTGCGGGAGGAGGCGGGGAACGAGGAGCCGATCACGGTCGGGGCGATCACCGAGGCCCTCTACGTGGGTGACCCCGGCCGGCCCGTGGGCCGCCGCACGCTCACCGGCAAGCCCGACGCGATCGCCGAGTCCTTGCGGGAGTACGCGGCGATGGGCGTCGACCAGATCCAGGTGCGGTTCCGCAGCCGGGCCCGTACCGAACTCACCGACCAGATGGCCGCGTTCGCCGCCGACGTGGCCCCGCACCTCAACGACTAGCACTGACCACTGACCAGCACGGATCAGTAGCGACCAGCAGGGAGTACCGCATGGGCAAGCTGGACGGCCGCGTCGTCATCGTGACCGGCGCGGCACGTGGGCAGGGCGAGCAGGAGGCGCGCCTCTTCGTGGAGGAGGGCGCCAAGGTCGTCGTCGCCGACGTGCTCGACGAGCAGGGGGAGGCGCTCGCCAAGGAGCTCGGGGAGGAGGCGGCGGCGTACGTACATCTGGACGTCGGGGACGAGGCCGACTGGCAGCGGGCCGTCGCCACCGCGAAGGACACGTTCGGGAAGATCGACGGCCTCGTCAACAACGCGGGGATCCTTCGGTTCAACGAGCTGGTCAGCACCCCGCTCGAGGAGTTCAAGGAGATCATCCAGGTCAATCAGATCGGCTGCTTCCTCGGCATTCGTACCGTCGCGCCCGAGATAGCCGCCGCCGGTGGCGGCACGATCGTGAACACCGCCTCCTATACGGCCCTCACGGGCATGGCGTTCGTCGGCGCGTACGCCGCGACCAAGCACGCCATTCTCGGTCTCACCCGGGTCGCCGCCGTGGAGCTCGCGGGCCAACACATCCGGGTCAACGCCGTGTGCCCGGGGGCGGTCGACACGCCCATGACCAACCCCGCGCAGCTCGACCCGGACGCCGATCCCGAAGCGGCGCGGGAGGCGGTCGCTGAGCTGTACAAGAAGCTGGTGCCGCTCGGGCGGATCGGGCGGCCGCAGGAGGTGGCCGCGCTTGCGCTCTTCCTGACCGGGGACGACTCGGCGTACATCACCGGGCAGCCGTTCGTCATCGACGGCGGGTGGCTGGCCGGGGTCAGCGTCGTCTGACGCCACGCCGACTGACGTCACACCGTCTGACGTCAGAGTAGCTGACGCTGCATCAGGTATTGACGGTCCGTCGGGCCGGTGGAACAGTCGACGCATCGCAATCTGACGGGTCGTCAGAAACCGTCAGTACTTCACGAGGACGGTGAACTTCCTTGGAATTCGGTCTCTTTGTACAGGGATACGTGCCCGCCCAGCGGGCCAAGGTCGACCCCGAAGCGGAGCACAAGGCGCTCATCGAGGAGACCGAGTACGTCATCCAGGCGGACAAGTCGGGCTTCAAGTACGCCTGGGCCTCCGAGCACCACTTCCTGGAGGAGTACTCGCACCTCTCCGCCAACGACGTCTTCCTCGGGTATCTCGCCCACGCGACCGACCGCATCCACCTGGGCTCGGGCATCTTCAACCCGCTCGCCCCCGTCAACCACCCGGTGAAGGTCGCCGAGAAGGTCGCCATGCTCGACCATCTCAGCGAAGGGCGCTTCGAGTTCGGTACGGGGCGCGGTGCCGGTTCGCACGAGATCCTCGGCTTCATGCCGGGCATCACGGACATGAACCACACCAAGGAAATATGGGAAGAGACCATCGCCGAGTTCCCCAAGATGTGGCTCCAGGACGAGTACGTCGGCTTCCAGGGAAAGCACTGGTCGCTGCCGCCCCGCAAGATCCTGCCCAAGCCGTACGGGAGGTCGCACCCGGCCATGTGGTACGCCGCCGGGTCCCCGCCCTCGTACGCCATGGCCGGGAAGAAGGGGCTCGGGGTCCTCGGCTTCAGCGTGCAGAAGGTCTCCGACATGGAGTGGGTCCTGGAGTCGTACAAGTCGGCCATCAAGGAAGCGGAAGCGATCGGCGACTTCGTCAACGACAACGTCATGGTGACGTCGACGGCGATCTGCGCGGAGACCCACAAGAAGGCGGTCCAGATCGCCGTCGGGGGTGGGCTGAACTACCTGCAGTCGCTCCTCTTCCGCTACCACGACACGTTCCCCCGGCCCGAGGGGATTCCCCAGTGGCCCGAACTGCTTCCCGAGTACAGCGAGGAGATCATCGAGCTCCTCATCGCCGAGGAGCTGATGATCTGCGGCGACCCGGACGAGGTCCTCACCCAGTGCAAGCGGTGGGAGCAGGCGGGGGCGGATCAGCTCAGCTTCGGGCTGCCGATCGGGATCTCTCCCGAGGACACGAAGAACACGATCAAGTTGATCGGTGAGCATGTGATTCCGAAGATCGATACGGATCCGGTGCACCGGACTTCGCGGTTCCGGTCTGCTGCGGGGGCGTGAGCGCCTCTCTTATAGCCGCCCCGGCTTCCCCTCCCGGACGGAGGCCGGGGCCCTCGCCGGGCGGGCGGCGGAAGTAGTGGTTGCCGTCGCGGGGCGCTGCCCCGGGCCCCGTTGTCGCCCTGCGGGCTCGTCCTCAAACGCCGGACGGGCTGGAATCCCGGGCTCGTCCTCAAGCGCCGGACGGGCTGGAATCCCGGGCTCGTCCTCAAGCGCCGGACGGGCTGGAATCCCGGGCTCGTCCTCAAGCGCCGGACGGGCTGATGGTCGCCGCCCCAGCTGTTCGCTTTCCCCTGGAAGGGACGTCATGCTCGATCACCTCATCAAGGGTGCGACCGTCGTCGACGGGACCGGTGCCCCCGCCTTCGTCGCCGATGTCGGGATACGGGACGGGCGCATCGCCGTCATCGCCGAACCCGGTGCCGTTGTCGAGGAAGCGCGGGGGAGTGAGGATGCGAGCGGGCGGGTGCTTGCGCCCGGGTTCGTTGATCCGCATACGCATTACGACGCCCAGCTCTTCTGGGACCCGTACGCGACGCCCTCCCTCAACCACGGTGTGACGACGGTCGCGGGCGGCAACTGCGGGTTCACTCTCGCGCCGCTCCATCCCGACCGGCCCGGTGACGCCGACTACACGCGGCGGATGATGTCGAAGGTCGAGGGCATGTCGCTGGTCGCTCTGGAGGAAGGGGCGCCCTGGACGTGGAGTTCGTTCGGGGAGTACTTGGAGGCGCTCGACGGGCGCATAGCCGTCAACGCCGGGTTCATGGTGGGGCATTGCGCGCTGCGGCGGTACGTGATGGGCGCGGACGCGGTCGGCGGGCAGCCGTCCGGGGAGCAGTTGGAGGAGATGCTGCGGCTCTTCCACGAGGCCATGGACGCGGGCGCCTGGGGCCTCTCCACCACGCAGTCGTCCACCCACTCCGACGGTGACGGGCAGCCGGTGGCGTCCCGGCACGCGCGGCCCGCGGAGCTGCTCGCCCTCAGCCGTGCCGTCGCCGAGCACGAGGGAACGCAGTTGGAGGCGATCGTCGCCGGGTGTCTCGATCAGTTCAGCGATGACGAGATCGAGCTGTTGGTGGAGATGAGCGCGGTGGCCGAGCGGCCGCTCAACTGGAATGTGCTCACCATCGACGCCGCCGTCCCCGAACGCGTGCCGCGCCAGCTCGTGGCGAGTGAGCGCGCCCGCAAGGCGGGTGGCCGCATCGTCGCGCTCACCATGCCTATCCTCACGCCCATGAACATGTCGCTCGGCACGTTCTGCGCCCTCAACCTCATCCCGGGGTGGGGCGAGGTGCTCGGGCTTCCCGTGCCCGAGCGGATCGCGGAGCTGCGCGATCCCGCCGTGCGGGAGGAGATGCTGCGGCGGGCGCGGAGCAAGGAGGCGGGCGTCTTCCGGCGCCTGGCCCGCTTCGACCGGTACGTCATCGGAGACACGTACTCCGAGGCGAACGAAGGGCTCACCGGACGCGTGGTCGGGGACATCGCGGCCGAGCGCGGGCAGGAACCGTTCCACTGCCTCGTCGAGATCTGTGCCAATGATGACATGCGGACCGTGCTGTGGCCCATGCCTACCGACAACGACCCGGACTCCTGGGCCCTGCGCGCCGAGACCTGGCAGCACGAGGACGTCATGCTGGGCGGCTCGGACGCGGGCGCGCATCTGGACCGCATGTGCGGGGCCCCGTACACGACCCGGTTCATCGGGGACTGTCTGCGCGGGCGGCGGCTGATGGGGCTCGAACAGGCCGTGAAGATGCTCACCGATGATCCGGCGCAACTCTTCGGGCTGCGTGAGCGGGGGCGGATCGTCGAGGGGTTCCACGCCGACCTGGTGCTTTTCGATCCCGAGCGGATCGACGCGGGCAAGGCCACCCTCGTGCACGATCTGCCCGGCGACAGCCCGCGTCTGGACTCCAGGGCGATCGGCGTCAACGCGGTCTGGGTCAATGGAGTCGAGGCGATACGTGAGGACGTGGTGACGGGCGCCGTGCCGGGGAAGGTGCTGCGCTCCGGGCGTGACACCAGGACGGTGAGCACCAAGTGACCAGGTCCGGGCGGGCCCGGCGGCTCTTCATCGGCGGCGAGTGGACCGAGCCCGACGGCGGGCACTACGAAGTGGTGGACCCGGCGACCGAGGAGGTCGTCGGGCTCGCGCCCGAGGCGAGCGCCGCGCAGGTCCACGCGGCGACGGAGGCGGCGCGGGAGGCGTTCGGGGGCTGGTCGCGGACGAAGCCGGAGGAGCGGGCCACGATCCTGGAGCGCGCGGCCGCCGTCCTGCGGCGGGACTTCGACGAGTACGCCGAGCTGGCCGCGGCCGAGAGCGGCGCGACGACCGGCACCGCGCGCGGCATGCAGGTCGCGGTGGCGGTGGCGCGCTTCCAGCGGTACGCCAAGGGGGCGCTTGAGCCGGTCGAGGAGGCGCTGCCGCCGCAGATCCACGAGGCGGGACCCATGGGCAGGGCGGGCGTCGTGGGGGCGGTCGCCGTCCGGCAGCCGGTCGGCGTCGTCACCTGCGTCACCTCGTACAACAACCCCTGGGCGAACCCCGCGGGCAAGGTCGCGCCCGCCCTCGCCATGGGCAATACGGTCGTCGTGAAGCCCGCGCCGCAGGACCCGCTGTCGGTGTACGGGATGGCGGCGGCGCTGGCGGAGGCGGGCGTGCCGCCCGGGGTGGTGAACGTCGTCTCCGGGACGGACGTGGCCGTGGGCGAGGCGGCCGTCGCCTCCCCGCACGTCGACATGGTGAGCTTCACCGGCTCGACGGCCGTGGGGCAGCGCATCGGCGAGGTGTGCGGCCGCGACATGAAGCGGCAGCTGATGGAGCTGGGCGGGAAGGGCGCGGCGATCGTCCTGGACGACGCGGACCTGGATGCGGCGGTGGCGGGCATCGGTACGACGTTCTCCTTCTACAGCGGGCAGATCTGCACGGCGCCGACCCGCGTCATCGTCCAACGGGGCGTGTATGAGCGGGTGGTGGAGAAGCTCGCCGCCTATGCCGGGTATCTGAAGGTGGGTGATCCGCGCGAGCAGGGGACTGTTGTCGGGCCCGTCATCTCTGCGGGCCACCGCGACCGGATCGAGGCGTACGTCGACCTCGGCCGCAAGGAGGGGGCGCGGCTCGTCGCGGGCGGTGAGCGTCCGGCGTTCGCGAAGGGCTTCTACGTCGCCCCGACCCTCCTGGCCGACTGCACCAACGACATGCGGGTGGTCCGCGAGGAGATCTTCGGTCCTGTCGTGGCCGTCGTCCCCTTCGACGCCGACGGGCCCGATGAGGCCGAGGAGACGGCCGTCGCCCTCGCCAACGACAGCGACTACGGCCTCATCGACTACGTGTGGTCGGGTGACGTCGCCCGCGCCTTCCGGGTGGCCCGCCGGCTGCGCGCGGGCGGTGTCGGCGTGAACACGATCGCCCGGAACATGGAGGCGCCGTTCGGCGGCTTCAAGAGGAGCGGCGTGGGGCGGGACGTCGGGTCGTACGCCCTGCACGCGTACAGCGAGCTGCAGTCGGTGGTGTGGCCGGGGTGAGGGGCCGCCCGGACACGGCCCCCACCCCGGGGTGACGCGGCTACATCCGGCCCAGGAAGACCGGGTTCGTGAACGCCGTCAGGGCGCCGGGGAGCGGAGGCGTCGTCGCCGGGTGGCGGACCTCCGCCCGTACGTACGCCGCGTACGACGCGGTCGTGCGCCACTCGACCGTTCCCGTGCCCGCGTCCGTCCCCGAGGCCGGGAGCGGCGCGCTCGTGTGGAGGACGCCCTGGTCGGTGACGAAGCGGACCGTGCAGCCGGGCGCGCCCCGCACGTCCAGGCGGACGGTGACCGGGGCGTCGAGGTCGACGTCGAGGCGGTCGCCGATGCCCGCGTGGCGGCCCTTGCCGCCCGCCGCCGAGAAGGTGAGCTCGACGGACTTGGACTCGGCGATGTACGAGTGGCCGCGCCGGATGCCGTCCTGGATGGCCTCGCGGGTCAGGTCGTCGGCGAGGACGACGGTCTGCGGGCCGCCGATGCGGTCGGGGTCGCGGTGCGCGTCGCTGTTGCCCATCGCCGGGATCCACGGCTTGCCGCCGCGTACGGAGGCGACGAGCTGGCTGTCCCAGTCGGCGAGGGCGATCTCGTCGTCCGGGGTGTAGGCGCCGTTCCACGCCTCGATCGCGTCCGCCTCGCCGAAGCCGAACTTCCAGTTGCAGCCGACGCAGGTGGCGTGCGGGTGGGCGGGGACGACGAGGCCGCCCGCGTCGCGGATCTTCCGCGCGTACTTGCCGAAGCGGTTGTCGCGGGCACGGTAGCGCCAGTCGATGAACGTGCCGGGGTCGATGCCGAGGGCGACCACGTGGCCGTTGCGGGTCGTCACCTCCTCGCCGAGCATGATCAGGAGGTCGCCGCCCGCGTGCTCGGCCCAGTGGGCGTGCGCGGCATGGGTGTTGTGCTCGGAGCTGTTGATGAAGTCGAGGCCCGCCGCGCGGGCGAGCGCGGCGATCTCGGCGAGCGTGCGCCTGCCGTCCGAGTGCACGGAGTGCAGGTGGCAGTCGCCGCGGTACCAGGCGCGGCCGCGGCCCTTCGCACGCTCGGGCGGGTACACCGGCTTCGGGGTCCTGCCCGGCGCTCCGTAGGTGAGGGTGATCGTCACCTCGTAGGGGAGGCCCTCGGGGGCGACCGTGTACGGGCCGAGCGCGATGTGCCAGGTGCCCTCGCGGACCCGGCCGGGAAGGTAGCCGGGCGTCGCCTCGTCGGCGCGGATGAAGAACTCGGTGCGGGCGCCGCCGGACCAGCCGCGGAAGCCCTTGCCGCCGAGCTCCGTGCCGCGCTCGTCGAAGACGCCGATGTCCAGGGCGTTGCCCTGGGTGCCGGGCGGCACGGTGGGCTTCTCGTAGGTGTAGGCGACGCGGAACTCGGAGACCCCGTAGGGGACCTCGACCGGCAGGTACACGTAGTCGGGGGAGCCGGTGGGCAGCGTGCCGCGCACCGTTCTCGTCTCCTTGGCCCCCGGCGCCCTGTCACGCGCGGGGGCGCGCCGCTCGGCGCCGCTGGCGAAGCTCACGCTGCCCAACGTAAGCGTGGCCGCGGCTCCCGTCACGAACAGTCCGCGCCGGTTCATTCCCCCGTGTTGCGGGTGGTCCTCGCACATGCTGCGGCTCCCCAGGGTGTCGGTGGTGACGTGGGTGGTGCGGGCAACCCTGGTATTGAGCCGTGAACTGCGCGCCAAGGGAAGGCGGTTGACGTGTTTACGCCCGGTTGCCGACCGATTCGTCGTCGGTGGCGCCCGCCGCGAGGAGCGCGGCCTCGGTCTCCGTGTGCGGCCCGGGAGCGCCGTTGCGCGCCCACCACAGCGGGCTGTTCCCCGTGCCGTGGTCCTCGCGCAGGTTCGGGTCGGCGCCGTGGTCGAGGAGTGCGCGCACCGTGGCGAGGTGGCCCCAGGCGGCGGCCGCGCACAGAGGGGTGCCCTCCGTGACGTCGTTGCTCTCGGTGTCGGGCCGGGCGCCCGCCCGCAGCAGCACCCGCACGGTGGAGGCGGCGCCGTGCACCGACGCGGCGTACAGCGCCGTCGTGCCGTCGGCCTCGGGCAGCTCCGGGTCGATCCCGGACCGCAGCACGGTGCGCACGGTGTACGTGTCGCCGACCGACGCCGCCCAGACCAGGCGATGGGTGAGCTTCTTCTGCTTCCGTCTGTTCATCGGCGTCAGGTTAATGAGCGCGCGGGCATGGACCAACCGGGTTTCCAGGGATAGGAAGAGTGCCCCGGACCGACCGACACTCCCGGACACGCTCGGAGGAATCGTGCGCATCTCCGCGACGCTCTACATGACCGACAGAACGATCACGCCGATACGCCTGGCCCAGGAGGTGGAGCAGCGGGGCTTCGCCGGGCTCTACCTCCCCGAGCACACCCACATCCCCTTCCCGCGCGAGACCCCCTACCCGGGCGGTGAGCTGCCGCCCGAGTGCGCCCGCATGCTCAGCCCCTTCGTCGCCCTCGCCCAGGCCGCCGCCGTCACGGAGCGGATCACGCTCGGCACGAACATCGCCCTGATCGCCCAGCACGACCCCATCGACCTGGCCAAGCAGATCGCGACCCTCGACCACCTGTCCGGCGGCCGCGTCACGCTCGGCATCGGCTACGGCTGGAACCGCGAGGAGGCCGAGGACCACGGCGTGCCGTGGCCGCGGCGCCGGGCGGTGGTGCGCGACCGGATGGCGGTCATGCGGGCGCTCTGGTCGGACCATCCGAAGCCGTACGAGGGCGAGTTCGGCTCCGTGCGGGCGAGCGAGGTGCATCCCAAGCCGCGGCGCACGCCCCGCAAGCGGCTCGCGAAGGGGCCGCTGTTCGGGCCGCGCACGCTCATCGGCGGGGCCGCGGGTCCGGGGCTCTTCGCGCACATCGCGGAGTACGCGGACGGCTGGATGCCCGTCGGCGGCAGCGGCCTGCGCGACGCGCTGCCCGTGCTGCGGTCGGCGTGGGCGGACGCGGGCCGCGAGCCCGGCGACCTGTATGTGGCGGTGACGGCCGTCGAGCCGGACACGGACAAGCTCGCGTACTACCGGGACCTCGGCGTCGACGAGGTGATCGTGCAGCTGCCGCCGGACGGGGACGCGGAGGTGTGCGCGGCGCTCGACGGGCTCGGGCGGTACGTGGGTCCGTGAGCCCCGCGTGGTCCTGTGAGCCCCGGATGGTCCCGTGGGCCCCGCGTGGTCCCGGGGGGTCGGCGATGTCAGGGGAAGTTCAGCAGGTGGAGGTATCTGTATGAGGCGGGAGTTATCGCTCGTATGCTCGGAGACATGACCAACAGCGCGCAGCCCCCGGAGGCCGGACGACCCACCGCCAACGCCATGCGGCGCGCGCTCAGGAGGGCCAGGGACGGCGTCGCGCTCGACGTGACGGAGGCCGCCGTCCTGCTGCGGGCGCGGGGCGAGGACCTCGACGACCTCACCGCGTCCGCGGCCCGGGTGCGGGACGCGGGGCTCGACGCCGCGGGCCGCCCCGGCGTCATCACGTACTCCAAAAGCGTCTTCATCCCGCTCACCCGCCTCTGCCGTGACAAGTGCCACTACTGCACCTTCGTGACCGTGCCCGGCAAGCTGCGGCGCGAGGGCCACGGCATGTTCATGTCCCCGGACGAGGTCCTCGACATCGCCCGGCGCGGCGCCGAACTGGGCTGCAAGGAAGCCCTCATCACCCTCGGGGACAAGCCGGAGGACCGCTGGCCCGAAGCGCGCGAGTGGCTGGAGGCCGAGGGATACGACGACACCATCGCGTACGTCCGCGCCATCTCGATCCGCATCCTGGAAGAGACCGGGCTGCTCCCGCACCTCAACCCGGGCGTGATGACCTGGACGGACTTCCAGCGGCTCAAGCCCGTCGCGCCCAGCATGGGGATGATGCTGGAGACCACCGCCGAGCGGCTGTGGAGCGAGCCGGGGCAGCCGCACTTCGGCTCGCCCGACAAGGAGCCCGCCGTCCGCCTCCGGGTCCTGGAGGACGCGGGCCGCTCCTCCGTCCCCTTCACCAGCGGGCTGCTCATCGGCATCGGCGAGACCTACGAGGAGCGCGCCGACGCGCTGTTCGCGCTGCGCCGCGTCGCCCGCTCGTACCACGGCATCCAGGAACTGATCATCCAGAACTTCCGCGCCAAGCCGGACACGGCGATGCGCGGCATGCCCGACGCCGAGATCGACGACCTGGTCGCGACCGTCGCCGTCGCCCGGCACATCATGGGCCCCTCGGGCTGCATCCAGGCGCCGCCCAACCTCGTCGACGGCGAGTACAAGCGGCTCATCGGCGCGGGCATCGACGACTGGGGCGGCGTCTCGCCCGTCACCATCGACCACGTCAACCCCGAGAAGCCGTGGCCGGGCATCGAGGAGCTCGCCGAGAAGTCCGCTGCCGAAGGCTTCACACTCCGGGAACGCCTCTGCGTCTACCCCGAGTTCGTGCAGCGCGGCGAGCCCTGGCTCGACCCGCGCCTCCTGCCGCACCTGCGCGCCCTCGCCGACCCGGAGACCGGCCTCGCCCGGCCCGACGCGGTGGTCGAGGGCCACCCCTGGCAGGAGCCCGACGAGGGGTACGTCGCCTCGTCCGGCCGCACCGACCTGCACCGCACCATCGACACCACAGGACGCACCACCGACCGGCGCGACGACTTCGACGAGGTGTACGGCGACTGGGAGGCGCTGCGTGAGCAGGCGGCGCCCGGCATGGTGCCCTCCCGCATCGACGGTGACGTGCGGGCCGCCCTGAAGCAGGCCGCCGACGACCCGACGAAGCTCACCGACGACGAGGCCCTCGCCCTGCTGCACGCCGACGGGCCCGCGCTCGACGCGCTGTGCTCCGTCGCGGACGACATCCGTAAGACGGTCAACGGCGACGACGTCACGTACATCGTCACGCGCAACATCAACTTCACCAACGTCTGCTACACCGGCTGCCGCTTCTGCGCCTTCGCCCAGCGCAGGACGGACGCCGACGCCTACACGCTCTCCCTGGACCAGGTCGCCGACCGGGCCGCGCAGGCCTGGGACGTCGGCGCCGTCGAGGTCTGCATGCAGGGCGGCATCCACCCCGACCTGCCGGGCACCGCCTACTTCGATATCGCGCGGGCGGTGAAGGAGCGCGTGCCGGGCATGCACGTGCACGCCTTCTCGCCGATGGAGGTCGTCAACGGCGCGACACGGACGGGCCTCTCGATCCGCGAGTGGCTCACCGCCGCCAAGGAGGCGGGGCTCGACTCGATCCCGGGGACGGCCGCCGAGATCCTCGACGACGAGGTGCGCTGGATCCTCACCAAGGGCAAGCTGCCGACCGCCACGTGGAAGGAGGTCGTCTCCACCGCCCACGAGCTCGGCATCCGGTCGAGCTCCACCATGATGTACGGGCACGTGGACCAGCCCCGGCACTGGCTCGGCCACTTCCGCACCCTCGCCGCCATGCAGGAGTCCGCCCTCGCCAAGGGCGTCGAGGGCTTCACGGAGTTCGTGACGCTGCCCTTCATCCACACCAACGCGCCCGTCTACCTGGCGGGGATCGCCCGGCCGGGACCGACCGCCCGCGACAACCGCGCCGTGACCGCCATGGCACGCGTCCTGCTCCACCCCCTCATCCCCAACATCCAGACCAGTTGGGTGAAGCTCGGCCAGGAGGGCGCCGCCGAGATGCTGAGGTCCGGCGCGAACGACCTCGGCGGGACGCTGATGGAGGAGACCATCTCCCGCATGGCGGGCTCCAGTTACGGCTCCTACCGGTCGATCGAGGACCTCGTCGCCATCGCCGACGCGGCGGGACGCCCGGCGAAGCCCCGGACGACGCTGTACGGAGAGGTGCCCGAGGAGCGGCAGCTCGCGGCGGCGGCCTCGGACGGGCATCTGCCGGAGCTGCTGCCGGTGTTGGAGCCGTAAGCGGTACGGGGGTGAGGAGTGGGGGCGGGGGCCAGTCGGCGCCCCGCTCGGGGGCGCCGAGCGCCGCAGGGCCGAAGGAGACCACTGGGCGCTGCGCCGCCGACGCGACCGGGAGCACCCACACCGCGCCCGCGCCCGGCACCGCGCTGCCCGCGCCGCCGCGCCGTCGACGGTCAGGTCACCCGCCGCGAGGGCGGCCCCGAAACCGTCGACGGCGCCCGCGAGCAGGGCCACGGACACGAGGGCGGCCCACCAGGGCCGAATGCGTCGGCGAGGTGTGCGCATCGTGTCCGCGTCCCTTCACTCACGGGCGCTCGCGGATGGTGCGGGTGTTACGGGTGATGCGGGGCCAACTGGTGGTGCGGGTGTCAGTCGGCCAGGACGTCGCCGAAGCGGACACCGGCCGTGGCGGGGGCGTTGATCGCCGCCGGGCCGAAGGAGTCGATGCCCGTGACGGTCAGACCGCCCGCGGCGCCGCGCAGGTGCCAGACCGAACCGGTGTCGGCGGCGTCGCCGTCCTCGTCGGGCGCGGCCACCGTCAGGTCGGCCTTGCCGTCCTTGTTCGTGTCGGACAGCAGGACGTGGCTGCCGAACTTGTCGCCCTTCTCGGAGGCGCCGGGGACACCGGCCGTGGACTGGTCGAAGGCCTGCGAGCCCGTGCCGGTCAGACCGGTGCGGGAGCCCTTGAGGAGGACGACGCTGCCGGCGTCGGCGGTCGTGCCGATGGCCTCGTTGGGAACGCCGACGGCGACGTCGGCGTAGCCGTCGCCGTTCACGTCGCCCGCGCTGATGGCGGTGCCGAACTGGTCGCCCGCCTCACCGGTGCCGGGGACGCCCGCGGTGTCCTGGGTGATCTTCGTGGAGCGGTCCGAGAGGCCGGACGCCGAGCCGTAGCGGACGAGGACCGTGCCCTTCTGGGACGGCATGTCCTCGAAGCTGGTGCCGATGTCGCGGGTGACGAAGTCGCCGTAGCCGTCGCCGTCGATGTCCGCGACCGCGCCGCCGAGGGAGGGGGCGAGCTTCTGCGAGGTGGTGCTCACCCCGTTCTTGCCGCCCTTCCAGAGCTGGCTCTTGTGCGCCGTCTCCTCGAAGCCATGGCTGGTGACGATGTCGTCGGCGCCGTCGCCGGTCACGTCGCCCACGACGAAGTCACCGGGGCCGAAGGTCAGGCTCGTGGCGATCTGCTGGGTGCTCGCGGCCTTCCCGTCGTGCTTGAACGGGCCGTACGCGATGGTCATGCCCTTGTCGTCGTTGTCCATCGGGTCCTCGGGCTCCGGGTACTCGGCCGTGACCAGGTCCCCCTTGCCGTCGCCGTTGAAGTCACCGGCGGTCACGAGCGCGCCGTTCGAGTCCAGCTCGGAGCTGCCCGCGCCGGTGAGGCCCTGAGCGGAGCCCCACAGGACGACGGGCTTCTTGCCGCCGGTGACGACGAGGTCGGTGTAGCCGTCGCCGTCGAGGTCGGAAGCGCTCGTCTGGCCGCCGAAGTGGCCCTCGTCCGTCGCGGAGCCGGGCACGCCGGGCGTGGCGCGGCTGATGGTGACGGCGTGCGCCTTGTCCGGGCCGTTCGCCGAGCCGTACACGATCGAGACGCTGCCGGAGACATCGTTGTCGTAGTTGCCCGGGGCCGATATGGCGAGGTCGGCGTAACCGTCGTGGTTGAAGTCGGTGACCGTAGCCTTCGGCGGGGTGGGCGCGGCCGACGCCGAACCCGCGGCGACGAGGGCAAGGGGTGCCGTGAGCGAGGCGACGGCCACGGCGGTGATGAGAGAGCGACGCACTGGTCCTCCAGAGAGATCGTGTCGTGTGGTCATGCGGTCAGGTGGTCTTGGGGTGGTCAGCTGCCGAGCAGCAGACCGAACTCGGCGTCCTTCTCGGGATCGCCGAGCTTCACCGGGGCGAGGGTGCCCGCGCCCGCGGTGGTCAGGCCGCTCGCGGAGCCGTAGAGGTTCCACAGGGCGCCCGAGTCGGTGTAGGTGCCGTCCTCGCCGGGGGCGGTGGCGGTCAGGTCGGCCTTGCCGTCCTTGTCGAGGTCGGTGAGGCGCACCTGGCGGCCGAAGTCGTCGCCCGTCTCGGAGACGCCGGGCACACCGGCCGTGGACTGGTGGTAGGCCACGGCTCCCTTGCCCGTCATGCCGCCGTCGGCCTTGGACGCGCCTTTGAGCAGGACGACCGCGCCGGTGCCGGTGCTCGCGCCGAGGCTCTCGCCGGGGACGCCGACGGCGACCTCCGCCCTGCCGTCGCCGTTCACGTCGCCCGCGCTGAGCGAGGCGCCGAACGCGTCGTTCTCCTCGCCGGTCCCGGGGACGCCCGCGGTGGCCTGGGTGATGACCTTCTTGCGCGCGTCGGTCGGCCCGGCCGAACTGCCGTACTGGATCGTGATGCTGCCCGGGGCGGAGTCGATGACCTCGGTGACGCTGCCGATGTCACGGGTGATCAGGTCGCCGTACCCGTCGCCGTCGACGTCGCCGACGGTGCCGCTGTAGGCCGTGCCGAGGGCCTTGTACGCGTGGCCGACACCGCTGCGGCCGCCCTTCCAGAAGCGGGCGTCGTGCGTCATCTCCTCGAAGCCGTGCGTGGTGACGATGTCGTCGACACCGTCGCCCGTCAGGTCGCCGGTGATGAAGCGGGCGAGACCGGACGGTCCGTCGCCGGTGGTGATGGTGTCCTTGGCGGCGGGCTTGCCGACGCGGGTGAACGGGCCGTACTGGATGGTCATGCCGGAGACGTCGGGGTCGTCGCTCGGGGTGTCGTTGACGACGAGGTCGCGCTTGCCGTCGCCGTTGAAGTCCCCCGTGGCGAACTCGGAGTAGTCGTGGGGCAGGACGGTGTCCTTGCCGGTCAGGCCGTCCTTGGAACCCCACAGGACGGTCGCCCTGTTGCCGTGGTCGTCGCCGCCCGTCACGAGGAGGTCGGTGTAGGAGTCGCCGTCCAGGTCGGCGGGGAGGGTCTGGGCGCCGAAGGCGTAGGTGCCGCGGAGTTCGCCGGGAACGCCCGGTGTGGCGCGGCTGATGCGCTGGTGGCGCTCGGTGCCGGGCCCGGAGGCGGTGCCGTACACGAGGGAGAGGTAGCCCGCCTTCTCGACGCCGTCGACGGTGCCGTGGGGCGCGGCGACGGCGAGGTCGGCGTACCCGTCGTGGTTGAAGTCGGTGACCGGCGTCCGGGGCGGCCGCGGAGCGGCCGC
This sequence comes from Streptomyces sp. NPDC046465, assembly GCF_040646035.1. Lineage (NCBI taxonomy): Bacteria > Bacillati > Actinomycetota > Actinomycetes > Kitasatosporales > Streptomycetaceae > Streptomyces > Streptomyces sp. NPDC046465. The sequence continues at coordinate 7,087 of NZ_JBEYZK010000007.1, read as the reverse complement.
CGCGGTGCCGGAGGTGACAGAGACGGCGAGAGGGGCGGTCAGCGCGGCGACGGCGATGGCGCTGATGAGTGTGCGGCGGGGCACGGGTCCTCCTGTGGCGAACGTCTGTGACGTAGGAGGAGACAGCACTTCGCGGAGGAAGGTTGCACACTGCAGGAACTCCGTTACGTGATCCGGACGTTTGCCGTACGACCTCTGTTGTTCACCTCGCGCCCGGCAGGGGTGCGGGAGACCGGCCGCGGGGGCAGGGGAGGGTTCTACGGTGGTGGCACGGCCCGCGGGGATGTCCCTGCAAGAGGTTCTGCGGCGGCGCAGGCGGTCGGGGTTCGTCGGACGGCGCGGTGAACTCGGCTCGTTCCGGGAGAACTTCGACCTGCCGGTGGACGACGAGCGGCACAGCTTCCTCTTCCACGTCCACGGCCTGAGCGGGGTCGGAAAGACGTTCCTGGTCCGGGAGTTGGAGCAGATCGCCCGCGAGCGCGGCGCCCTGACCGCCTACGTCGACGAGGCCGCGGGCAGCCTGCCCGAGGTGATGGGCGCCGTCAGCGCCGAGTTCGCCCGGCAGGGACGGCGGTGCAAGGACCTCGACCGGGAGCTCGCCGCGCACCGGGAGCGCCGCCGGGAGGCCGAGTCGCTCGCGGCGCTCGCGGCGGCGGGTGACCTGCCGTCAGGGCCGGGCCCTGCGGCGTCCGTCGGCAGCATGGCGGCCGCTCGCGCGGGGCTGGCCGGACTGGGCCTCGTACCGGGCATCGGGCCCTTCGCCGGAGCACTCGACCCGGCACAACTGGCGCAAGGAGCGGACCGGTTGCGGGCCGGTATCGGCAACCGGCTGCGCGGTCACGACGAAGCGCAGTCGCTGCTCTCTCCGGAGCGGGCGCTCACCCCGGTGCTGCTCGGTGAGCTGAGCCGGGTGGCCGCGGACGCTCCGTGGCTCGTCCTGTTCTTCGACACGTACGAGCGGACCGCGCCGTTCCTCGACCGCTGGCTCCACGACGTGCTCACCACGGAGCGGCACGGCACGCTGCCCGCCAACACCGTGATCGTGACGGCGGGCCAACGGCCCTTCGACGCCGCGCTCTGGGGCGACTCCGCGGGCTTCGTGGCCGATCTGCCGCTGGAGCCGTTCACGGATGCCGAGGCGCGCGGACTGCTCGCGGCCAGGGGGGTCACGGCGGAGCCCGTCGTCGAGGAGGTCCTGCGGCTCTCCGGGCGCCTGCCGGTCCTGGTGTCGACGCTCGCCGCGAGCCGTCCCGCCGACGCGGACGACGTGGGCGATCCCAGTGCGACGGCCGTCGAGCGGTTCCTGAAGTGGGAGCCGGACCCGGCCCGACGGGAGGCGGCGCTCGCCTGCGCGCTGCCGCGCGGACTCGACGCGGACGTGTTCGGCGCCGCCGTGGAATGTGCGGCCGAGGACGTGATGCCCTTGTTCGACTGGCTGCGGGGCCTGCCGTTCGTGCACACCGGGGGCGGGCGGGCCCGGTACCACGACGCGGTGCGGGCGCCGATGCTGCGGCTGCTCAGGAGCCGGTCGCCGAGAGGGTGGGCCGAGCGGCACCGGAAGCTGCACGAGACGTTCGGGCAGTGGCGCGCGGAGGCGGAGGCGCGCCTCGCGCGGGAGGACCTGTGGGCGGACGACGGCTGGCGGGAGCTGCGGTTGGCGGAGAGCTATCACCTGCTCTGCGCTCAGGGGCTGGGCTCGCTGCCGAAGGTCCTTGTCGACATCCTCATGGCGTGCGGCAAGGGGGAGGACGTGGCCCGGCGGTGGGCGCGGGCCCTTGAGGCGGTGGGTCAGGACGCGGACGCCGAGGCGGTCGGGGCGTGGGGGCGTGATCTGCTGCGGGCCCTGGACGAGGGCGGCACGGCGCAGGCGCTGTGGCTCCTGCTCGACCGGATCGACTTCGACCCCCGTGGTGAGGCGGCTGTCCGGTCCCTGCGGGGACGGCACCTCAGGGACCTCGGCCGGCACGCGGAGGCGGCGGCGGAGTTCACCAGGGCGCTCGAACTCCACCCGGAACAGGCGATGCTGCACAGCCTGCGCTCCTGGTCCCTGCTGCGGCAGGGCGGGCACGAGGAGGAGGCGCTGCGGGACGCGCGACGGGCCGTGGCCCTGGAGCCCGGCTCGGTCCGCTACCTCCGCGAGTGCGCCTGGGCCCACTCGTTCCTGGGCCGGTTCGAGGATGCCGAGCGGGAGGCGGACCGGGCACTGGGGATCGACGGCGAGGACGCGGACGCGCTGGTGGCCAGAGGCGTCGCCCGTACTTCCCTGTGCCGGTACGACCTCGCGCTGGAGGACCTGGACCGGGCGCTGGCCAACGGTGCGGAAACCGCGTGGGTGCTTGTGCTCAGGGCGCGGGCGCTCGGGGCCATGGGCGAACCGGAGCGGCAGCTGCGGGACCTGGACCGTGCCGTCGCCCTGGGGGCCGACGACGAGGCGTGGGTGTTCTGTCAGCGCGGCGACGTCCTGCGCGACGCGGGCCGCGACGAGGACGCCCTCGCCGACTACCGCAGGGCGCTGGAACTCGACCCCGACTACACGCCCGTGTACAGCAGCCGGGCCGTGCTGCTCAGCAGGCTGCGGCGGTACGAGGAGGAACGCGCGGACTGGGACAGAGTGGTGGAGCGCCACCCGGACGTCTCCTGGGTGCGGGTCGCGCGGGCCGCGGTGCTGCGCCGCCTGGGAGCCGGCGACGACGCGCTCGCGGACCTCGACCGGGCGGGCGCACTGACGCCGGACGACGTGCAGGTGTGGAGCGGCCGGGGGGCCGTGCTGTCCGGGCTCGGGCGCTTCGAGGAGGCTCTCGCCGCCCTGGACAGAGCGGTGGAGCTGGCCCCGGACGACGCGCGGGTCCGTGCGAAGAGAGCGAAGGTGCGCTCTGAACTCGCCCTGTTCGACGAGGCGTTGAGTGATCTGGACCGGGCGCTCGGCCTAGCGCCGGAAGAGGTCGCGCTGCACGCGGGCCGGGTGGCCGTCCACCTGGCCGTCGGCCGCCTCGACCAGGCCCTGACCGGCCTCTCGCGCTGCGTCGAGCTGGGCGCCGAGCCCGCCTGGGCGGCCGGTCAGACCTGCCGTATCCAGCTGCATCAGGGTCGTATCGCGCAGGCACTGGCAGCCCTGTCCGGCCTCAGCGAGGAGGAGGCCGGGTCACGTGCGGCCCTCTCGGCGCGGGCCAGGGCGCACCGCGCCGCGGGGGACTGGGACGCGGCCGTCCTGGCCGCCGAGCGGCTCCGTCCGCTCGACGCGGCGCGGGGGTCGGTGGCGCTCGCCCTGGCCGTGGCCGGGCGCGACGGTGTGGTGGCCGCCGTTCCGCTGTGGCGCGAGGCGGAACCGCTCGTGCTCGGCGCGGGCTTCTCGGTGCGGGCCCGCGCGTTCTTCGGCGTACGGGTGGCGTCGGGTCTCGGTGACTGGGCCGAGCTGGACGCCGGACTCGCGACGCTGCTCGCCTCGTGCCGGTGGTGGGAGCATCTCGCGGACCTCGCCGCGGACCTGCGTCACCTCCGGGACAGTCCGGGCGCGGACCGCGGACGTCTGGAGCCGTGCCTGACGAGGGTGACCGCGGCACGGGACGAGGTGCGGGCCCGGCACGCCGTACGGGGTTGAGCAGAGCGGTCCGGAAGGTGACAGAAGCCCGGCGAATCCGTAGCAAGTGCGAAGCTCCCGTGAACGTCGTTCAAAAGCCGCCTCAAGGGCGACTCTTCGCATACCACTTGGCGACTGAACCGATCGTTCGCGGTCGATTACAGTGCTGCAAAGGTACGGAGGGAGGTCCGCGTGGGTACCGCAGCAGCCACCGGTGTCTGGGGCCGCGCCGAGCAGCAGGACTTCCGCAGCCGGGTGCGCGGCACGCTCCTCGGGGCGGCCCTGGGTGACGCCCTGGGCGCACCCGTCGACGGGCTCTCCCTGGAGGGGATACGCGAGGCGCACGGGGCCGAGGGGGTCGCCGGGCCCGTACCGGCGTACGGGCGGCGCGGCGCCGTCACCGCGGCCACCCAGCTGACCCTGTTCACCGTCGACGGGCTGATACGCGCCCAGGTGCGGCGCGACACCGGCGCATGGCACCCGCCGACCGATCTGCACCGCGCCTACCGCCGCTGGGCCGCGACCCAGAGCGACTGGGGCCCCGACGAGCGGCGCAAGGAGGACGGCTGGCTGGCCCGCGAGGAGTGGCTGTACGTGCGGCGCGACCCGGCCCGCGCCTGCCTGACCGGACTCGGCGACGAGGTCATGGGCACCCTCGACGCCCCCAAGAACCCCGACGAACGCGGCGCCGACGCCGCCGTCAGATCCGCGCCCTTCGGACTCCTCGTCGGCTGGGAGCCGCAGCTCGTGCTGCAGCTCGCCGTCGAGTGCGCCGTCCAGACCCACGGTCACCCCACAGCCCACCTGGCCGCCGGTGCGCACACCGCCATCGTGCACGGCCTGGCCCGCGGGGAGTCCCTCGACGGCGCGATCCAGCGGTGCCTCGCCCTGCTCGCCACCCGCCCCGGCCACCAGCCGGTCACGGACGCGCTCCGGCACGCGCTCGGCGCCGTACGGCAGGGCATGCCGACGCCCGCGCGCGTCGAGGAGCTCGGCACGGACGGGACGGCCGAGGGAGTGCTCGCCGCCGCCGTGTACTGCGCCCTGGTCGGCGAGGACATCCGGCACGGGCTCAGGCTCGCCGTGAACCAGGGCGGCCCTTCGGCCGCGTGCGGCGCGCTGTGCGGGGCGCTGCTCGGTGCGCTGCACGGGGAGACCGCGCTGCCGCCGGGGTGGCTCACGGAGTTGGAGGGCCGCCCCACGATACTGGAGCTCGCGGACGACTTCGCCATGGAGATGACGCAGGGGCCCGCGCTGCACGGCCCCGGGCTCTCGTCGCCGGGGTGGCTGGCCCGCTACCCGCGGGCCTGACCGGACTCAGCTCGCGGGGGCCACGTCGGGGTCGGCCGCGAACGTGCGGCTCAGCAGGTCGTGGAGGGTGGCGCGCTCGGCGTCGTCCAGGGACTCAAGGCCCGCCAGCGTGGTGTGCATGGTGGCGCGGATCGCGTCGACGGCCCGCTCGCCCTCGGGCGTGAGCAGCACGTTCTTGACGCGGCGGTCCGTGGGGCTCGGCTCCCGGTGCACCAGGCCGCGCTTCTCCAGACGGTCGATGATCCCCGTCATGTTGGAGGCGTCGCAGGACAGTGTCCGGGCGAGGACGCGCATCGCGGCGGGGCCCCGGCGCAGCACGCTGAGCGTCTTGCCCTGGCTCGCGGTGAGGTTCTCGCGCGCCGCCGCCTCCGTGAAGTCCCCGTAGTAGGCACCGAGCGACACCGCGAGCAGCTCCATGAGCTGGGCCGTGTCGACGCGTGGGGTTCCAGGCATGTGAGCCACCTTACGCCATAAAACTTGACGATCTCAAATATTGAGGCTTACCTTCTTATGCGTTACTTGAAGTAATCAAGTATCGATGTCATCAAGTATCGAGGTTCTCAAGTATCGAGGCCTCACGCAGTTGAGCAGCTGGAGAAGAAGCCACCGTGTCCCACGCACAGCAGCAGGCGGCCCCGCCGAACCCCACCGGACAGACCGTCCTCGTCCTGGTGCTCGGGCTCGCCGCCATGGTCGTCTCGATGATGCAGACCCTGGTCGTCCCGATCCTGTCGATCATCCAGAAGGACCTGGACGCCACCACCGCAGGTGTGAGCTGGGTGACCACCGCAACCCTGCTCTCCGCCGCCGTCTTCACCCCGCTGCTCGGCCGCTTCGGCGACCAGCACGGCAAGAAGCCCACCCTGATCGGCGTCCTGCTCGTGATGATCGCGGGCTCCGTGCTCGCCGCCACCACGACCTCACTGACCTGGCTCATCGTCGGCCGGATCATGCAGGGAGCGGCCACCGCGATCTTCCCGCTCGCCCTCTCCGTACTCCGAGAGGAGATCAGGCCCGCCAAGCTCCACGGGGCCATGGCCCTGGTCAGCGGCACCCTGGCGTTCGGCAGCGGTCTCGCCCTGGTGGGCGCGGGCCTGCTGACCCAGGGCTCCGACCCCGACTACCACCGGGTGTTCTGGCTCGCGGTCGTCCTCGCCGTGCTCGCCCTGATCGGCGTGGTCCTCGCCGTGCCCGCCTCGCGCTCGAAGACCGGCGGGCGCACCGACTGGCTGGGCGCGGGCACCCTCGCGCTCCTCCTCGTCCTGCTGCTCCTGCCGATCTCGCAGGGCCACGAGTGGGGCTGGACCTCCGGCCGCACCCTCGGCTCCTTCGCCGGCGCCGTCGTCATGGCGGGCGTGTGGGTCCTGACCGAGCTCAAGGTCAAGGAGCCGATGGTGGACATGAAGATGTTCGCCCACCGCCCCGTCCTCTTCACCAACCTGGCCGGACTGCTGCTCGGCTTCGCGATGTTCGCCCAGTTCATCGGCGTCTCGTACCTCGTGCAGATGCCCGAGAGCGTGGCCGGGTACGGCTTCGGGGCCTCGGTCCTCGGCGCGTCCGTCGTCTACCTCCTGCCGACCACGATCGTCTCGCTGATCGGCGCCCAGTTCGGCGGCATCCTGGTCCGAAGGATCGGCGCGCGCGTCACGCTCGCCGCCGGCGCCGCGTTCGGCGTCATCGGCTTCGCCTGGCTGACCCTGGCGCACGGCACCAGCGCCTCCGTGATCGGCGCGGGCATGGTCATCGGCCTGGCGATCAGCTTCGGCTACGCCTCGATGCCCGCGCTCATCGTCGCCAGCGTCCCGGCCCACCAGACCGGCATCGCCAACGGCATCAACTCCATCTCCCGCTCGGTCGGCAGCGCCATCGCCAGCGCGATGATCACCTCGCTGCTCGCGTCGAAGACGATCCCGCTCCCGGCGGGCATGCCCGCGCTGCCGCAGGAAAGCCAGTTCACGCTGAGCTTCGCCATCGCGGGGGCGGCCTTCGTCCTGGTCGTGGCGGTCGCCCTGGTCGGCCTCACGGCGCTGCACGCCCCGCGTACGCCGCGGCTGCGGAAGGTCGCGGAGTCCGGCGCGGGGGCGCCGGAGCGCGCGGGGGTCTGACCGAGGGGGTGCCCCGTCAGGGGCGCGGGGAACTGCGCGCTCAGCCCCCGAAAAGCCGCAGTCGCGTCTGCGGGGATCCCGGCAGACGCGACTG